>CAZNXX010000155.1:0-6923 GCA_964577095.1 uncultured bacterium
ACCGGCATGTTCCTCGACGAGGAGCAGGGCCTGGAAATCAAGCGGATCGCGGAATCCGGCGCATTCGCCTACAAGCCCTGGGACAGGATCGGCCGGCCGTCGGCCAGGACGGACGCGGTGAAGGATCACATCGAGGCCGTGCTGGCCATACCGTTCGTGGACATCGAACGGATCCGGAAGCGGAAATTCAAGGTGGCGTTCGATTCCGTGAACGGCGCGGGAGGCGTCATTCTGCCCGACCTGCTCGCGGCTTTCGGGTGCGAAATCGCGGCCCTGAACGCGGAGCCGCACGGCCGGTTCAGCCACACGCCCGAGCCCCTCGCCCAGAACCTCACCGGCCTGTCCGATTTTGTCCGCTCGACGAAATCCGACGTGGGTTTCGCCGTGGACCCTGACGTGGACCGGTGCGCGATTGTTTCCGAAACCGGGGAGTTCATCGGAGAGGAGTACACGGTAACACTCGCGTCCCGGTTTGTGCTCACGAAGAAGAAGGGGACCGTGGTGGTGAATGTGTCCACCACGCGGGCCGTGGACGACGTGGCTGCGGCCGCGGGCGCGGCCGTGGTGCGCACCAAGGTCGGCGAGATCCACGTGGCCAAGAAAATGAAGGAAATCGGCGCGGCTGTGGGCGGCGAGGGGAACGGCGGGGTGATTCTGCCCGAAGTGCATCTCGGACGGGACGCGCCCGTGGCCGTGGCCCTGACCCTGCAGGCCATGGCCGAGTCGGGAAAAACCGTGTCCGGCCTCCGGGCGGAATTGCCCCGCTATTTCATGGCCAAGAAGAAGCTGGAAATAGGCGGCACGGACCCGGATCATTTATTGAAAAAAATGGGAGAAAAGTACGCCTCCGAGACGTGTAACTGGATGGACGGCCTGAAGATCGAAAGGCCCGATTCCTGGATTCAGATCCGAAAATCGAACACCGAACCCATTATCCGCATCATGACCGAGGCGGAAACCCCGGACGAAGCCGAACGCCTGGCCGGCCTTTTCACTGAAGAAGTCCGGCTGCTGTCAGGCGGCCGGTGACCCGGCCCGGGCACTGTCAACAGGTCCACCCGTTGAATCGGGAAGGAGAATCCGTCATGCAGAACCCTTTGCGCTGTATCCGTTTATCCGGCATCCTTCTGTCCGCCGCATTTCTGGCCGCGCCCCGCGCCGATGCCGTCGAGCTCCAGATCGGGGACGCGCCAGCGGTGGGCGTCCGCAATCGCATGCAGACCGACACCACCGGGCACGCGGCCGTGAATGTGGGCACTGCCGGAGACAACCAGGTCTGGGATTTTACGCAGACTCTCCACGGTCAGGAAATTCTCATGGACATCGTTCAGCCGTCCGAGACGCCCTATGCCGCGATCGTGCCCGGGGCCGAGTGGGCGATTCAGAGCAAACAATGGCTGTCCGTCGATCCCGTGCCCTTCATCTTTCCGGCCGGGATGGAGGGATTCTTCGACGTGTATTTTTACATGAAAACCCAGGCCGCCTCGAATGAGATACAGGGTCTGGGCATGGGCGCGGTGACCCCGTTCTATTCGGGCGGATTCGCCTTTACGGCGCCCAGCACGGACCGGGTTTATCCCATGGCCGTTGGCACAAAATGGCTGAAAAAATATGAGTTTTTCGCGCCCGCGAAAATCGGCGAAATCAACACCACTCTGGCCACCAAGGACAGTTCCGTCATGGAAGTCGACGCGGCCGGCCGGCTGACGATTCCGCTCGGCACGTTCGACTGCGTGCGGGTGAAGGCCGTGCGGCATCTGACGCTCAAGGCGGAGCCGTTCGGCACTTACCTGACGCTCAGCGTGGACACGCTCCTCATCTATGACTGGTACGCGAAAGGTGTCGGTCTGGTGCTCGAAGCGGCCAGCCACTCCGGGGAGAAAAATCCCCAATTCACGGATGCGGGTTATGTCTCCAGGCTGTCTGGCACCAATGTGCCGTCCGCGGTCGAATGCGACCCCGGATGCGGTCCGACTGCCGTAATGCCGGAGCGTTGCGAGCTGAGCCAGAACCACCCGAATCCCTTCAATCCCGCCACGGCCATTTTTTACAGGCTGGCCTCCGCAGGGGATGTGACCCTGACTGTGCTCGACATTCTCGGAAAGCCGGTGACTGTTCTGGAATCCGGATTCCGCTCCCCGGGCAACCACCGCGCCGTCTGGAACGGCACGGACAGGTCCGGAAGGCGCATGGCCAGCGGCGTGTATTTCTACAGGATTGAAGTCCGGTCCGCGGACGGGGCGTTTACCCGGACCCGGAAAATGATAATGACCTACTGACCTTGCCCGGTTCCGCAGGAGAAATGGTTGCGGTGCGATCGGGGCCGGTCCCGTTGTTCCTGGCGCGGCCCCGGTTTTTTCGCGGTCCGGTCCGCGGTCTGCGGCTGACTGTTCTGTCCGCCTTGTTTCTTCTGTCCGGCCGGGCCGGCGCTGCGCAGTGCCGGTTCGACAGCGTGGCCGTGTCGGGAGACACGGTGTTCGTCGGGTTCGAGATGTCCGGGCTCTTCGACCGCGAGACCTTCCGCTCGCTCAAAAAGGGCATGACTGCGGGCCTGGAATATCAGATTCAGGTCTGGGGGGAGCGCGACGGATGGTTCGACGCGGTCGTCGATGAAACGGCTCTGCGGATGAAGCTCGGATACGACAACTGGGAAAGATGCTACACGGTGATGCGCCCCGGCGGAACAACCCGGTTTCAGGAGGATACGGCCGCGGAACGGGACTGCTGCCGGATCCGCGGTATCGGCCTTGTCCATCGCGACAGGCTGAAATCTGGGCGCACTTATCATATTCTGGTCCGCATGGTGTTCGAGCCCATGTCCGTGGAGAGCCTCCACGAGATCGGCCGCTGGCTTTCCGGAGAGGTGGACGACCTGAACGCCAAGTCTCTCAGGCGCAAGCGGTCGCCTGTCAAATCCGCCGGGGACTGGCTTCTGGGATTCGTGGTGAACATCTCCGGGTTCGGGGACCGGGAATTCACGGCTGAAAGCCCGCCGCTGGTCGTGGAAAACGGGACTGTCCGTTTCAAGGCCGGAGGAGCGATTCCATGAACATCGAAGCCGCCAGTCTCAACCCATCGCCGCGAAACGGCCCGGTCGCGGTCATCGACATCGGCACGAATTCCGTGCTCTTTCTGCTCGCGGAAAAGGACGGAACCGTTGTCCGGCCGATCCGCCAGGAAATCCGGACCACGCGGCTCGGCCGCGGTCTGGCATCCTCGGGCCGCATCGGGGCTGACGAAATCGAACGAACCGCGACGGTTCTGCGCGAGTGGAATGAACTGGCCCGGGCGGCCGGAGCGGGAACGCCGGTTTGCACAGGCACCCAGGTTTTCAGGGCCGCCGTGAACGGTCAGGAGGTCCTGACCGAACTGCTCCGGGAAACCGGCCTGAAAATAGAGGTTCTCCCGGAACAGGAAGAGGCGGCCTGGAGTTACATGGGTGTGGTGCACGACCTGTCCGAATCGGACCGGGCCGTTGTCATGGACATCGGCGGCGGCAGCACGGAATGGGCCGCGGGCCGCGGACCGGCTCTCGTTCGGAGCCGCAGTGTCCCCGTCGGAGCCTTGACCCTGACGGAGAGGCACCTGAAGAGCGACCCTCCCGGCGCATCCGAACTGGATGCCATGACGGATGAAATCCGTTCCGCGTTCGCGGAGGACATCCCGCTTCAGGATCCGTCCGTTCCCTTCCTCTGCGTGGGAGGAACGGCCACGACTCTGGCCGGCCTGGACCTCGGCCTCGATCGGTACGATGCCGCAGTTGTGGACGGGACTGAGCTGGGCTGTCGTGTCGTCCGGACCTGGGCGGAGAAACTGGCCGGCCAGACCCGCCTCGCCCGCCGCGTAACGGTTCGGACCTTCGGTCCGGACCGAGCCGACATTCTGACTGCCGGTCTGTTCATCCTCCTCACCTGGATGGAGTCAGCCGGAATTCCGTCGGTTCGGGTGAGCGACCGGGGTCTGCGTTTCGGAATCGCGGCCAGGGAACTGGGCCTGGCGCGGCCGGCCGCATCTCCGCCTGAGAACGCCTGACAGCGTTCCGCGGGGACGCCGGGCGGACACGCATTGGATTATCGAGTCATTCCCCGTCATTGGGAGGTTTTCATGAAATGGATCATCCGGTTCGCACTGGTTTTCGCGGCTGTTGTTCCTGCCTGCATCGGGGCCGATTCCGGCCGCGAGGCCGCTGGAATCGACGCTCCTCCCCGGTACGGGGAAAACATCGCCTTCCGCCTGAATCCGGCCCTGATTCCCGACGGTCTGGCCGAGGGAGAGACCCCCGTGCTCCAGGTTTTTCCCCGACTGCCCGATCCCCCCTTCGAAATCCCCATGACCCGGACCACCGGACTCTGGAGAGCCTGGTACGGCCTGAAGGACACCAGCATCAAGGCGCTCTTCTTCACGTTCGAAACCGTTGATTCGGCCGGGACGCGGACCCGGCCCGACCTCGGGCAGGACCTGTTCGACGCGCCGGTCGTCGACGCGGCTGGCCGTCCTGTTTTCGGGGCCTACGAGGCCATCGGCATTTCCCACACAGGCATTTCGGAGCTGAGGCCCGAAAACCTGGCCCTGGCCATCGACGCGTTTCGAAGGGAACTCCGCTTTCATCCGAATAATTATTCGGGCCGTCTCCTGCTCGCGTCCGCCCGCCTGAAGAACAACGGTTTTGACGATGCGACCCGCCGCAGTGTCGAAGCGGAAATCGATTCCGTGCTGGCCGAAGGAAAGGACCGCGAGTCCGCGTTGCGATTCGCGGTCAGCGCCTATCGGATGATGGGCCGGACCGAGAAGGCGGAAGCCCTGGAGAAGTCCCAGGTCGACCGGGACCCGAAAGGCGATCTCGCGGCCCGCAAGCGGTTCACGCAGATACTCGGAATCGAGGACAGGGACGCGAGAATCCGGAGCCTGGAGCAGTTTATCGCGGATTTCCCCGGGTCCTCGTTCGTCGAGCCCGCCCTGAGCCAGGTCGTTTCGGCTGTCATCGAGACCGGGGACAGCCGGGCCATGGCAGCTGCGGGCGACCGCCTGCTCCGCGGCGCGGCGACCCTGACCGGGGCCCACGGGCTCGCCGGCCTGGCCGGCGTGTTCGCGGACCTCGGAATCGAGCCGGACCGGGCCCTGTCCTACGCGGGCCGGGCCATGGAGATACTGACCGCCGAAAAAGCCGCAGCCGGCGGATCGGCGGAGGCGGCCGAAGAACGCGAAGAGGCCGAGTCCAGGTTCCGCGCCGTGCTCGGCTGGGTGCATGTCCAGAGGGGGGAAATCGTTCCGGCCCTCTCCGAACTGCAGGAGGCAGTGAAGGGCCCTCTGCAGGGCAAGGCATTCTATCATCTGGGCATCGCGTTGGAAAAGGCCGGCCGGTGGGAGGACGCGCTTGTCCAGTACGGCCGAGCGGCCGCTTTCTCCGGGGAGGTCGGAGACGCGGCTTACGCGGCATTCCGGTCGCTCTGGAAAAACACGGGCCGCGACACGCTGCTGGCGGATGCGTCCCTGGACGAGCAGGCCCGATGGGTTGAAACCGCCAGCCGCGACCGCATACTTGCCAGGCGCTCGGTGCGGCCCGCGCCCGATTTTCTGCTCGAAGACGCGCGGGGCGGACGCGTCCGGCTCTCGGATCAGCGGGGTAATGTGGTCCTGCTCTGCTTCTGGGCGTCCTGGAGCCAGTCGTCCATGAAACTCATGGAGGAGCTCGACGCGCTGGCCGGCCAGTACGGACGCAGCATACTCTTTTTGACCGTGGCCATGGACCGCAAAAGAACCGATGTCCGGAGCGCCGTCCGCAAGGCCGATATCGTTCTTCCGGTTCTGCTGAACAGCGGCCTGGAGCAGACGTACCGCCTGTCCGGCGTGCCGGCCCTTTTCCTGATCGACCGGGAGGGCCGCATCCAGTTTGCGCACATGGGTTTCCGCAGGGACATCAATTCCATCCTGTCCGTGGAAATCGACGATTTGCTGGGGGCCACGGCCCTATGACCTGGTGCTATGCCTCGGACCTGCACGGCCGCGAGAGTCTGTACCAGGAGCTGGCCGGTCTGGTTGAGTCGAGGCATTGCGGCACCGTGATTCTGGGAGGGGATCTGCTCCCGAGGAAGGGCCGGGGTCCGGCCGGTCTGGAATCGCAGGCCGGATTCGCGACCGCGTTTCTGCGGGATTTCGCGGTCCGGATACGCGACAACGCCGGCGCCCGGCTGTATGCCATTCCTGGCAATGACGACTGGATCGGAGCGATGCCGTCCCTCCGCGGCCTGGAGCCCGAGGGCCTGATTCTGCTGCCGGCCGACCGGTCCGTTCCCGCGGCCGGCGGTTTCTTTCTGCGCGGTTATTCCTTCGTTCCTCCGACGCCTTTTCTGCTCAAGGATTTTGAAAAACGCGATCTTTCCCGGGATGCGTCGCCCTCGTCCCCGGGCCGCATCGCCGTGACCGTGGACGGACGCGTCACGGAGACAGACGCGGCTTCCTTTTTTTCAGGACGGACCGCGATCGAAGACGATCTTGCGGCCTGGACCCTTGGGGAGCAAAGCGGAAAAACGGTATGCGTCATGCACGGGCCGCCTTTTGGAACGTCCCTCGACAGGCTGGCGGACGGGAGATCCGCAGGAAGCCGCGCGGTGCGCGATTTTCTGGCGCGGGAGAATCCCCTGCTGTCCCTGCACGGCCACATCCATGAATCCGCGGACGCGTCGGGCGCGTGGGCTGAGCGCATCGGTCAAACCCTGTCCGTCAATCCGGGACAGAACGGGAGCCGGCTGTCCGCGGTGTGTTTCGATCCCTCAGATCCGGCCGCGTCCATGACGCACACCCTGTGCGGCCCGTTCGAGCCGCGGGATCGTTCATGAATCTGTCAGCGAGCGCATTCCCCGGCTTCGCCGGACCAAGCAACAAGATTCTTTCTGATTGAAGGCCCGCGGCTTGTCTTCAATAAT
>CAZNXX010000156.1:0-6833 GCA_964577095.1 uncultured bacterium
AGATCGCGGAAGGCGAAAAGGGGCTCCTGGCGAAGTTCACGCTGAAGCCCGGGGACAATTGATCTGTTCTCCGAAGGTCGCGGCCTGCGGAATTCCACCCGGACAACACTCGGGATATAAGAAATCTTACCTCCGCGCAGGGGCGGGAGTCCCGCGCAACGAGACCAGGCAATATTATTGGCATTATAATGAAGGACCCCGCCGCAAGCGGCGGGGTATCACAAGAAACTTGGATGATGAACGCCGCAAGCGGCGGGGGATCAAACCCGTCGGAGCGGCCAGAAGCCCAATCTCCGATCATCCAGAAAAATCAGGAACAAACAGGCTTCTGGCCGCCCGATTGAAGGCCCCTGCGGGGAGATGTAAAAAAACCTGAAAGGTCTCGAAGACCTCTCAGGTTTTTCTGTTTCCGGAACCGGGATCGGCGGCCGGAACCTCAGGGCATCACCTCCAGCACGGCCTTGGATCGGATGTCGTCCGACGCGCCGCCGACGCGGATTTCAAACTGACCCGGCTCCACCACCCACCGCATGTCCTTGTCGAGCATGACCAGCTGGTCGCGGCCGACCGGGAATTCCACGGTTCGCGTCTCCCCGGGTTCCAGGGTGATCCGCCTGAATCCCTTGAGTTCCTGAAGCGGCCTGGAAACGCTCCCGACCCGGTCGTGGATGTATAACTGCACGACTTCGTCCCCTTTCCGCGTCCCCGCGTTGCGGACATTGACGGAAGCGCGGATTTCGCCGTCCGGTGTCATGGACGCGGCCGACAGTTTCAGGTCACCGTATTCGAACGTCGTGTACGACAGGCCCGCGCCGAACGCGAATTGCGGGCTCCCGGTCAGGTCCACGTAGTTGTACCCGCGGCCCGTGGGCTTGGAATTGTAGTACAGGGGAACCTGACCCTCGGAAATCGGGAACGTGACAGGCAGTTTCCCTCCCGGATTGACGTCTCCGAACAGGGCCGCGGCCACGGCGGACCCGCCTTCCTCGCCCGGATACCAGGCTTCGAGCACCGCATCCGCCGAAGCGATCCAGTCCGCGACCGTGACCGCGCCGCCGTTGATCAGCACCACGACCGTCGGCTTTCCGGCCGCCGCGATTCCGTTGATCGCCCGGACGACATCGGGATGCAGGCCGAGATCGGACCGGTCACGGCCCTCGCCCTCGTTCACGCCCGCCACGATCACGGCCGCGTCGCAGGCTTCGGCCGTTTCAACGGCCTCGCGGATTTCAGCCGCGGCCGGGTCCTTTCCCGAAATCTCCCATCCCATGGCCGCGAAAGCCTGGCCCGAATTCTCGTAGTATTCGACCCGGAGGTCGTATTGACGGCCGGCCTCCAGCTTCACCCGCACCGTGTCCGTCGAAGGCGCCCGGTCCGACCAGGTCTGGAGAATCCGTTCGCCGTCCAGGGTGACCCGCACGCCGTCATCCGTGGTGAAGGCCAGAACGCAGGGGCCGCTGACCGGCGCTTTGAGTTTGCCCGTCCAGCGGGCGGAAAACCGATCCGCCGCGATGAACGCGTCCGGAGAACCGTGCCCCCAGTCGAAGAACAGGTCCTTGTCGACTCGCGTCAGAACCGGACGGCCCTCCAGACCGGTGTTGTCGAAGTACTCTCCGCGCAATCCGTGTTCGCCTTCCTTCCCCCCCGCCGGGGTCAGCCATTCCGAGGGCACAACCGGCCAGTCCCGGCCGCCGCCCGCGGGTCCTCTCGCGAAACGCACGTCCGCGGCAGGAACGGCCCTGCGGATGCCGTCCAGCACGGACACCACGGCCATGCCGCTTCCGGAATATCCGCCCAGCCGGGGCGCCGCGGCCGGCGTTCCGATGACCGCGACGGAACGGATGGACTTGCTGAAGGGCAGGACACCGTCCGCGTTCTTGAGCAGCACGAGCGATTTTTCAGCCGACTCGCGGGCCAGGGCCCGGTGCGCGGCGCAGTCATTGAGGCGCGCCGCTTCCTTCGGGTCCGCGTAGGGATTTTCGAACAGACCCAGCTCGAACTTGACGGTCAGCACGCGCCGCACCGCGCGGTCCAGCACCTCCATGCTCACCTTTCCGGACCGGACCGCGTCCAGCAGGGGCTTGCCGTACATGACGACCGAGGGCAGTTCGACGTCCAGGCCGGCTTCGATCGCCTGTTTCGCGCATTCAATGGAATCCCCTGCTGTCCGGTGCAGGCTGAAAATGCCCTCCACCGATGTGTAATCGGACACCACGTATCCCTTGAAACCCCATTCGCCCCGCAGGACATCGGTCAACAGCCAATGGTTCGAGGAGCACGGCGTGCCGTCATAGGAATTGTACGCCGCCATGATGGAGCGCGCGCCCGCCCCGGCGATGGACGCCTGAAAAGCGGGAAAGTAGATTTCGCGCATCAGCCGCTCGGAAAAATGAGCCGGATTGCTGTCCCGGCCCCCGTCCCCGACATTGGCCGCGTAATGCTTGGGCGTGGTGACGACGCCCCGCGTCTCGAAGGCGGAGACGAATGCCACGGCCATGGCGGACGTCAAAAAGGGGTCCTCGCCGTAGGTTTCCTCCACGCGGCCCCAGCGGGGGTCGCGGCTGATGTTGATGGTGGGCGACAGCACCTGCCGGATGCCCCGGCTTTTCGTCTCCTCGGCGATGGCGCCGGCCACGCGGCCCATCAGCTCCGGGTCCCAGGTCGAAGCCAGGCCGATGGCCTGGGGAAAACTCGTGGCCTTCTCCGCGATGAGCCCGTGCAGTGCTTCGTCGTGCATCATCACCGGTATGCCGAGCCGGGTCTTCGAGGTCATGAATTTCTGGATGCGGTTCAGCTCTTTCGCGGCCCCGGCCCCGGTGCGCGGCCGCAGAATGCAGCCCAGACCGCCGATGCCGTTCTTCATGGCCGTGTCCGTGACCGGGCCTTCATCGATCCGGCACTGGAGCTGGGCCGCCTTCTCCTCCACGGTCATGCGGCCGAGCAGGTCCTCGACCCGGCGCTCGACGGAGAGGTTCGGGTTCCTGTAATCCGGGACATCGGCTGTCAGAACCGCCAGCGGAATGAGAAGCATTCCCGCGACAGACATTTTCCGGACAGTCTGGTTCATCATGCTTTGCCTCCGTTTGATTGAGATCTCAAACTGACCGCGGCGCGGAGGCTCACTCCGGCCGCTCAGTCTGAAAATCCTCCGCGATGCGCCTTCCCCATTCCGCGGCGCGCTCCAGCTCCCCTTCCTTCAGCGGCCCTTCGGACGCCTTGACGAGAAAGCCCTCGGCCGTCGCGGCCGGCGCGCCGCCTTTGCCCAGCAGGCGCTTGCGCATCGATTCGGCGGCGTACCCGAAACGCGTCACCACGAAACGCCCGATCCGTGACCGTATGTCCTCCGGCGCCATCCGGGTGTCGAAGGAGGCGATTCGTACGCCCTTCAATCCGTCCGCGGGAATCCGTGAAATCCAATTGACGACGGAGGGCATGGGCCTGAAGCCGCGCGTGGGCGAACCCAGCACCAGCAGGTCCGGCCACCCCCCCGATGCCGGGCTGCCGGCTGCCGATGGCCTGGCCGCGGTCACGTCCATGCGGCCGGACAGCCCGGCTTTCACGGCCATGGCGACCTTTTCGGTGTTTCCGAAAAACGAATCGTAGAGGATCAGGGCTTTCATGGGATATCCCATCAGCGGAGAAAGGATGAGGGCCTGGGCCGCGCCCGCGGGAACAGCCGGGTCGGCTGTCCGTCTCGGGAAAAATTACGGAAGCGGTGTAATAAAAGCAAGGGGAAATGGAAAAGGGACGCGGTCCGGATAGCCGGGTCGGCTTTCTTTACCGGTTCTCCGCCTCGATGATCGGGCGGCCAATAGTCTGTTCATTGCTGGTTCCGGTTTTATGGAAGATCGCAGATTGGGCCTCTGGCCGCTCCGACGAGTCTGATTCCCCCGCTTCGCGGGACCAAGCAACAGATTTCAGCTGTTGAAGGCCCGCCGCGTGCGGAGTCCATCATCCAAGTTTCTCGTGATCCTCCGCTGCGGGCGGCGGGGTCCTTTATCGCCGCCCATTTCATCCGCCATGCGGGAACCTCATCCGACAGCAGATCCGCCGGCCAGTCGCCCAGCCAGCCGTAGGCGTTCCGCCGCTCGGCCGAGATCTCCGACAGGTCGAAAACCATGCGTCCGTCCCGGTCGCTGAAGAACGGCCGGTTCGTTCCGATCTGATAGAACCGGGCCCACAAGGGTGGCGCGTCCGGGTCTGCGACCACCACCCGGTTCCATCCCGTCGGACTTGAGGGATCCGGCTCGCGGACCACGCGGAACCCGCGGATGCGGACCTGTTCCAGCCAGGCGGCCGCCGCGGTCACGGATCGGATGATTTCCGGGGTCGGGGGCTCGATGGTCATCAGAAAGCGGACGATTCCCGTGGTTTCCTGGCCGCTGAGGCCGGCCAGTTCGTACCTGCGGGCGCCGGCCGGTTTCAGGGTATGCTCGTCAACCTGGGCGCACCAGGCGGTCAGCCGGCCGCCGGTTTCCACCTGGGTCTTCAGAATGCACCGGATCCCCTTCTCGACCGCCTTTTCAACCCGTTTCCTGCGGCCGCTGTCCACAAACGCGTATTCCGGTTTTCCCAGGTCCACGTCACGCAGGAGACGCAGAACGCCGATCATGGCGTCGTCATTGAAGGTGATGCGTGAAAAGTATCCCTGCCTGCGCGGGAAGTATTGCGGCCATCCCCCGTTCCGGTACTGGGCCTTGAGCAGATAATCCAGACCCTTCAGAAACGACTCCGTGAACCGCGTATCGCGTGTCCTGAAAAAGACGCGGGCGAGAAAGGTCATCTGGGTGTAGGTGGCGCCGTTGTCGATAGTGCTCAGCGGTTCATCGGGATGTTCCGCCAGTTCCTGTTTTTCCGAATCGCTCAGGGAACGGGCCATGTCCAGGTTCTTGGGCCAGCCGCCCGAACGGCGCTGATAGAGAACCATGTTGTCCGCGATGCGTACCGCTTCCGGGGTACCGTACCAGGTCTCGGGACGGTTCAGGAGATCATGGGCCAGCCTGGACTGGGTCGTTTCCCGGACATCGGTTCCCCGGATGTCGGGTTCCCGCCCCTCCTGTCCGGCCGCGCATGCGGGAAGAAGCAGGATGAGGAGCCGGACAACCGGCGCATGGATGCGGCCGCTGATGCGCTTCGGTCCGGAATGCCGAACCGTCGAATGGTCTACAGCTTTCAAAACATTGCTCCATTCTTCCCATGAGGACCGGACCCGAAACCGATGGGGCCAGAAAACCCGGGGGGTCGGATTTCACGCGGCGCAGGATCATGCGACCCGGGATGCCCTTCTCAATTATACAAAAACCGCCTTTCAATTTCAAATCCTTTCGTGACCCGCGTTCCCCTGCTCCCCGTTCCGCCATAGGCCCGTTCCGGCCCGCTTCGGCCGGCAATAAAAAACGGCTTTCGGATTCCGCCATGCCATCGCGGAAAATCCGAAAGCCGTTCTCTGCGCCTGTCCCGCCCGTCCGACGGGCGGGACCCTTCAGGATCCTGTCAAACCATCCGGGAAACGAACCCCGATCAGAACCCGATTCCGATCGTCACCTTTTGAATGTCGTTCAGTCGGCCGAATTCCCGATAGGCATAATCGATCGCCATGCGGATGCGCCCGCCGACGGGAACCTGCAGCCCGCCGCCGAGGCTCAGCCCCTCCTCCGCGTCTTCGGCGAAAAGCGACTTGTACCCCGCGCGGAGCGAAACGGTCCGGTTGAAGATGTATTCGCATCCCACGTTGAGGCTTTCCACGTCATCATTGGGATGCACCGCGTCGACCGCCAGGATCAGGTTGCTTTTGCCTGCCCCCTTCAGCACGTCCGCGGAAACGCCGACCCGGAACAACAGCGGGAGATCGAAGGCGTCGGTCTTGAAATAGGCCGGGATGTTCTCGTTGTTCCCCGTGACCGTCGGATCCGGATCCTTCTGCGTCTCCATGTCCCTTCCGCCCATCCGCATTTTCGTCCCGTAATTCGTGATGCTCATGCCGATTTTCATGCCGTGAAACTGCGTGTCGAACAGGGCCCCGATGTCGATCGCCGCGCCCTTCGCCGTTGAATGGTAAATCCGCTCGTGGATGAACCGGCCGGACATCCCGATCGAAAACCGGTCGGTCAGGTTCCGGGCGTACGACAGGGTGAACGCGAAACTCCCGGCGCCGAACATCTCTCCGGTGCCGTCGGGCTCGAGAAGCGTCGTCCGCTCCATCTCGTCCATGGTCTCGAACTGGCCGCAGACGCCGAGCGTGCCGAGGCCGCCCAGGTTCATCGCCACGGCCGCGTAACTCATCCGGATGTCCGCGAACCACTGCGCGTGGCTGAACACGGCTTCGTTGCCCTTGACACGCGCCAGGCCGGCGGGATTCCAGAACATCGCCGTGGCGTCCTCCGCCACCGAGACGTACGCACTGCCCATTCCCACGGCATGGGCGCCCACATCCACTTTCAGCAACGGCACCGCCGTCGTTCCGGCCTTCGTGACCTGTTTCGCCTGGAGCCCGGATGCCACGGCAATCGCCAGCAGGAAGCTCAATCCTTTTGTCATCGTTCAGTCTCCTTGCTTGTCTGCCGGAACGGGACCCGTTTCATGCGGACCCCGTTCCGGACCGCTCACTTGATCACCGCGAACTTTGCCACTTTCGACCCGTACTTACCGGCGTCCACGTGGTACACGTACACGCCGTAGGCGATCGACAGCTGGTCCTTGGTCAGCATGTCCCAGATTTCCGTGCCGTCGGCCAGATTCGGCGTGTCGTGCTCCAGCGTCGCCACCAGCTGTCCGCTGCCGGTGAAAATGCGGATCGTGCACTTCGGCGGCAGGTGCGTGAAGTGAATCTGCCG
>CAZNXX010000157.1:0-6739 GCA_964577095.1 uncultured bacterium
GAAAAACCGTATGGGCCGCGGGCACGGGCGGAACGATTCTGAACACGCTCGACGGGGGCCTCACCTGGGAGCGTCAGGACACAGGCTGCGACGACACCTTCCTGGACCTGTTTTTCCCGACCGTGGCTACGGGCTTCGTCGTCGGCGGCGGCGGGAGCATACTCAGGACCACCGGAGGGACCACGGGTGTCTCCAGTCCGGACTGGGCCGCGTCCGCGGCGCCTTCGGGCTTCCGGCTGGAAGCGAATTACCCCAATCCCTTCAATCCGGAAACGACCTTCCGGTTCAGCCTTCCTGAAGCGGGGGCCATCACGCTCAGGATATTCGACCTGCTGGGACGCGAAGTCGCGGTGCCGGCATCCGGCCGTTACGAAGCCGGCGAACACCTGGTCCGGTTCCGGCCGGAGGGCCTGGCCAGCGGCGTGTATTTCTGCCGCCTGCAGTCCGGCGACCTGATCCGGACACGCAAAATCGTGATTCAAAAGTAAGGAAACCGCCATGACGACCTTTCGCATCCCGCCTCCGGTCCGGTCCCTCCGGACCCTCCTGATCCTCGTCGCGGCCGGTTTCGCGGCAGCCGCGGCTCCGGCGTCCGGCCAGCCGCCGGCGCCGCGTTTCTCCGCGGAGCGCGGTTTTTACCGCGACCCTTTCCCGCTCCGGGTCACGACCGACGGCGGTCAGTTTCAAATCCGCTATACCGTGGACGGTTCGGATCCCCGGACCTCCCCGACCGGCCGCGTCTCGGCCTCTCCGCTCGTTCTGACCGTGGACCCGGAGGACACCGCCGGCCGGGGCACGGCGCCGGGTTTCATCGTGCGCGCCGCTGCGGTCGAATCGGACACGGTTTTCAGCGCGGCCGTCACGCACACCTACCTGTTCGCGGCCAGGGCCGCGGCGCTCTCGCCGGACGGCGTGCCGCCCGGACCCGGGTGGCCGGGAGCGTACGCCAACGGCCAGCGGATGGACTACGGCCTGGACCCGGACGTGATGAACGACCCCCGGTACCGGGACAAGATGGAAGCGTCCCTGCTCTCCCTGCCGGCCGTGTCGCTGACCACCGGCCTGGAAAACCTGTTCAGCGCGAAAACCGGCATCTATGTCAACGCCATGCAGCACGGGGAGGAATGGGAACGGCCCGTTTCCGTGGAGTGGATCGATCCGAACGGGGATTCCGCGTTCCAGATCGACGCGGGGCTCCGCATCCGCGGCGGGTACAGCCGCCACGGCCAGTATCCCAAGCACGCCTTCCGGCTGTTCTTCCGTGAGGAATACGGCGCGGCCAAGCTGCGAATGCCCCTGTTCGGGGAGGAGGGCGTTTCCGAATTCGACAAGATCGACCTGCGGACGCCGATGAATTACCACTGGAGCTGTTTCGGCGACCAGGGCGTGTTCAACATCATGGTCCGCGACGTGTACTCGCGCGACCTTCAGCGCGACATGGGCCGGCCGTACACGCGCAGCCGGTTCTATCACCTCTATCTCGACGGAACCTACTGGGGGGTGTACCAGACCCAGGAACGGTCCGAGGCCCGGTTCGCCGCTTCGTATCTGGGCGGTGATTCGGACGATTACGATGTGGTCAAGGTGGCCACGGACATCGGGTACGTCATCGAAGCCACGGACGGAACGCTCGACTCGTGGCGGACGGTCTGGGACCTGTGCGAAGCGGGTTTCGAATCGGACGGGAACTACAACACCCTGCTCGGGCTCGGGCCGGACGGGGAACGGGATCCGGCCCGCGTCCGCTGGGTGGACATCGACAACCTGATCGACTACATGATCATCATCTTCCAGACCGGGGATTTCGACGCGCCGGTTTCGAAATTCTATCAGAACCTGGACCCCAACAATTTTTACGCGGTGTTCAACCGGGTCAATCCCGACGGATTCAAGTTCTTCATTCACGACGCGGAGCACTCGCTGTTCACGAGTCCCTACGCGGACCCGGGCATCGGACTGTACGAGGACCGGGTGAACATCGGGGGTCTCACCGACTTCTACCGGATGGACTGCACCCGTTTCGACAAGTTTCACCCCCAGTGGCTGCACCACAGGCTGTGCGCGAACGCGGACTACCGGATCCGGTTCGCGGACCGGGTGTACCGGCATTTCTTCAACGACGGCGCGCTCACGGCCGAGGCGAACATCCGGCGTTTCATGTCGCGCGTCCGCGAGATCGACATGGCGATCATCGCCGAGTCGGCGCGCTGGGGCGACGCCCAGTGGTCGCCTCCGCGCACCAAGCACGACGACTGGCTGCCCCAGGTGGACAACGTGGTCGACAATTTCTTCCCGTTCCGGAACGGCATCGTGCTTGATCAGCTCAGGCAGGCCGGCCTGTGGCCGGAATCGGCCCCGCCGGTCTTCACGGCCGGCGGCATGGCGGTTGAAAGCCAGGCGATCACCGCGGAGACGGCCGGACGCCTCTCGGTCTCGAATCCGAACGCCGGAGGAACGGTCTGGGTCACGACCGACGGAACGGATCCGCGGCTGCCGGGAGGCGCCGTTTCAGGCCGGGCCCTGTCCGGGGAGGAGCCGTCCGTGGATTTCCGGTCCACCACCCGGGTGAAGGCCCGCGTGCTGGACGGGACTGTCTGGAGCGCCCTGGCCGAGCTCACTGTCCGGATGCGGGACGACCTCAGCGGGTTGAAGATCACGGAGATTCACTACCACCCGCTGGACGCGGACACCGTGGACGGCCGGGAGCTGGAGTTCGTCGAACTCCGGAACACGTCTCCGGACCCGCTGAATCTCACGGATGCCGTGTTCACCAACGGCATCGACTACACGTTTCCCGCGTCCGCGATTCTCGATCCCAAAAGCTTCATCGTGCTGGCGTCGAACGCCGTCCGTTTCCACGGCCGGTACGGCTTTTTCCCGTTCGGGGAATACGCGGGCCAGCTGGACAACGGGGGCGAGCGCATCGTCCTGCTCTCCGCGGCCGGGGACACGGTTCTCCAGATGCGCTACGATGACCGAAGCCCCTGGCCGGAGGAACCCGACAGCATGGGATTCTCCCTGGTTTCCCGCGATTTCAACCCCGCGGGCGATCCGGACGATCCCTCCTACTGGAGGGCTTCGGTTCTTGTGCACGGATCTCCGGGCCGCGAAGACGACGGAACGGCCGAGGTCCGCGGAACAGGGACGCATCCCGCGGATTTCGGATTGCTCCGGAACTATCCCAATCCGTTCAATCCGGCTACCGCGCTATCCTACGTCCTGCCGGTCCGCGGACGCGTCACCCTGACGGTGTTCGACGCGTCCGGCCGCAGGGTCCGCGTTCTCGCGGACGATGTGCAGGAGGCGGGCCCGCATGAGATCGCGTGGGACGCTTCGGACGACGCGGGGCGTGCGGTTCCCTCCGGGCTCTACATCGGCAGGCTGTCCGGGCCGGCGTTCGACCGGACCGTGAAGATGATACTGATGCGGTGAGAACTGATATTTTCATAAGTGCCCGGCACCTTGGAGGTGCCGGGCACTTGCAATGAAATACATCTTGACTTGTCCCCGATTTTTACTTAATTGATCAGATAGAGCCGGAAATCCCGGTCATTCCCCTCTTCTCTCGGTTTTCATTGTCAGAACGCGCTTCCTCCTTCAGGAGCCGCTCAACGCTTTCCGGCCTCATCCCCTTTTAAAACAGCGGGATGCGCTGAATTTACGTCCTGCAATCGTTCGTTTTTCTCGTTTCCTAAATCGCGATCCGCCGGGACTGTCAAACCCGTGACTGCAGGCCGAGGGGCCGGGACAGGGAAGGCGGGGACCCGCGGATACCCCGGGAGTGTCCGAGTCTCCGGCGATCGCCCCATCGGAAGGAGGAAGGGATGCGCGGGATCACGCGTTTCAGCGCGGGTGGCGTTCTCTGCCTGGCCTTTTTCCTGCTCCGGCCCGCGGATGCGGCCGCCCAATCCGGCACCATCGATTTCAATTCATCGCAGTGGTCCAGCCTCACCGGCCAGGTGCTGTACCACGGCGGGCCGGCCAACACCCTTTCGGACACGCCGAACGGCGTGGATTTCATCGTCACCTACGGCGCCATGAACATCACCGCCGCTTACCCGACGGGATACATGCTTTTTTTCTCACCCATCATACCGTCGCAAGGCAATGATCAGGCCGGACAGGTTCAGATCCGCTTCAGCACGGCGAAGAGAAGGGTTGCGCTCAAGGTCTCGCACGACGAGCACCCGGTGCACACACCCTATTACACCACCGTGAAATTCTACCGCGATTTCAACGCATCGAACGCGCTGGCCACGGTTGACATTGACTGGAATTCCGGCCGTTTCTCGACCGCGGAGCACAGCGACCAGGTCGACGGCATCCGCATGGCCGTGGTCACGACGATGTTCGCGGAGAACAACATCGACGACGTCACATTCGAACAGCTCGATTCGTCCGAGCCCCCGCTGCAACAGGCCTTCTCTTTCGATGACGGCACGGCCCAGGGATGGACCCTGACCGGAGCGTTCAACGAGGCCGGACAGGGCCCGGCCCAGTCCAATTTCACGTTCGGGTGGCACGACGCGGTCCAGTATCCCGGGCCGCCGGGGCAGGACCCGGCAGGCGACGGCCGGGGGTGCGTCCGGATGAACACGGCCGGGGGGCACGGCATCACGGACCCGGGACACACATGGTTCATCATGCAGTTTCATTCACCGGACCTGTCCGCATCCGCGGTGTGGCAGGCGGCGAACGGATACGCGGTCCGGATCGCGGACTGCATGACCGGAACCGGAACCCTGTACGCGAACGCCTATGTCACGGTGTACGACCCCGATCAGGCCAGGGACCGCACCTTTTACAACGGGGACGCGGTGCCGCTTCAGCGCGATGTGTACGGAGATGGAACAGCCGTGTGGAACACGGCGCTATTCGACTGGTCCGTTCTTTCTTCCTTTCCCATGCGGCGCACGGTCAAGGAGGTTTTCATCAACATCTGGGGCCGGCTGTCCGACTCCTACACCGGCAGTCTCTGTGTGGATGCGGTTTCGGTGATGCCGGGCGAATATGTGCCGCAGCCACCGGCCGCGCCGTCGAATGTTCAGGCGGTCCAGCTCCCGGGACAGATCCACGTCACCTGGCTTGACCACTCGGACGACGAAAACGGGTTCCGCCTGGAGATGAAGGAATTCCCGGCCTTCCCCGGCGGGTGGGAGGAGATCGCGGTGCTGGGGCCGGACGTGACGTCGTATCAGATGAACGGCGTGCGGTTCAACCACTCGTACTACTTCCGCGTGCGCTCCTTCAACGACAACGGCGTCTCGGCTTACTCCAACACGGACACGCTCTACTGCGGCTACCAGATGTCCTATATCCGCGTGCTGAGACCGAACGGGGGGGAGACCTGGAACGCGGGAAGCGTGCAGGCGATCAACTGGGAGACCTCGACAAGCGACCACGCGGAACGCGTGAACATCCACTATTCCACGGACGGGGGCAGTCACTGGGTGCATCCGCCGATCGCCTCCGAGATTCAAAACCTGGGCACGTACTCATGGACCGTTCCCGCTGACATCTCCGCGGACTGTATCGTGAAGGTTGAGAACGCGGAGGGCTTGTTCCCGTACGACCTGAGCGACATGGCCTTCCGCATCCTGGAGGGCAGCGGACCCGTGCTATCCCTCTCCGTGGATACGCTCGATTTCGGCACGGATCTGCTGACGCTTCCCTTCTCGATCGTAAATACTGGAACCGGAGAACTCGACTGGAGCATCACCCAGGACGCGGGCCAGCCCTGGGTCGCGTCCGTGAACCCCGTGTCCGGAACCGGGAACGCCGAGATCACGGTCAGCGTGGATCGGACCCTGCTCGCGGCGGATGAAGGGTTCGGCGGCCTGAACGTGGGTTCGAGCGGCGGGGACGAGCGCGTCGTCCTGCGAATCCGGAAACCGGAACCCGGCCCGCCGCCGGAGTGGGATTTCACGCAGAACACCGGTAACAACGCGACGATCATTCTGCCGGCGGCCGCGGATCCCAACATCGACGGGACTGCGCTCGCGGACGGGGACTGGATCGGCGTGTTCGCGGACAACGGCCTGTGCTGCGGACGGGCGCAGTGGGCGGGCGCCAACCTGTCCATCACCGCGTGGGGGGACGACTCGCAGACGGCCGGAAAGGACGGATTCACGGCCGGTGATGCCGTTCACTACCGGGTGTACCGTCCGGCCACGTCCACGGAATGGCGGACCGTGACAGCCGGTTATTCGACGGGAAACGGGTTGTACGCGTCCGACGGACTGATGATACTCAACCGCTTCGATGTCACCGGCATCGGATCCCTGACGCTCAGTCTGGAACAGGGATGGAACCTTTTTTCGGTCAATCTATCGCCCGTGTCAGCAGCGATGGATCAGGTGATGTCGCCGATTGCCGGCGATTTGGTGATCGTCAAGAACGGGCAGGGACGAACCTATATTCCCGAGTTCCAGATCAATGACATCGGCGACATCGACGTCCGTCAGGGGTACAAGGCCTATCTCAACCGGGCCGCGGACCTGACCGTGCAGGGGATTCCGGTCGACCGGACCACGACTCTCGAACTCCAGCCGGGCTGGAGCATGATCGGCTACTGGCCGGACGGCCCGATGCCGATCGCGGACGCTTTGGCGGGGATACTGGATTTCCTGGTCATCGCGAAAAACGGATCGGGCGACACGTATCTGCCGCAGTACGGCATCGACGCCATCGGTTCCATGGAGCCCGGCCAGGGCTATCAGGTTTACCTGTCCGCGGCCGC
>CAZNXX010000158.1:0-6716 GCA_964577095.1 uncultured bacterium
GCCGAGCACGAAGGGACACCGGTACGGTTTCACCTTGATCCCGCTGGTCAAGGGCCGGCCCGTCCATCCGATACCCGGGAACTGAGCGGACAGAGGGGGTGCGGGTTGAGAAACCGGTTGCGCGGCGTTCTGTTTTCTGTGGCGATCCTGTTGCTGGCCGTCTCGAGGCTGATCGGCCAGGAGCTGTACGTCGGTGTCAATTACCATCCGCACGACGACAGGGATCCGGTCAAGATCGCGGCCGACATACGGCTCATGCGCGAGGCCGGATTCAAGGTGGTCCGCATGGGTCACCTGGCCTGGGACAGTGTCGAGCCGTCCGAGGGTCGGTTCGACTTCGAATGGTTCGATGCCGTGATGGACCGGATGAACGAAGCCGGAATCAGGGTCGTCCTGGACATCGCCATACGGCCGGCCCCGGTCTGGCTGCATCAGAAACATCCCTCCATCGGCATCGTGGACGCCAACGGCGACCCGCAATACCCGAATCACCGGTACATGGAGGATGTCGGGGACCCGGATTATCAGCGGTACGCCCTGCGTTTCGCCGAAACGATCGCGGGACGCTACGCGAAGCACCCGGCCCTGCTCGCCTTTGGAATCGACAACGAATCGGGCGACGGCCGCATCTCGTATTCCGAAACCGCCCGGCGGCGTTTCATCGCCTGGCTGAGACAAAAATACGGCTCAGTCGACCGGTTGAACTGGGCCTGGGCCACCCAGCGCTGGTCCAGGCGGCTGAATCGATTCGAGGAAGCCGGATTCCCCGTGTCCACCCACTTCAACGACGTCCCCGAACGGATGCTCGATTTCAGGCGATTCGTTTCGGATGAGATCAACCAACTGCTGTTCAGCGTCATCCGCAAGGTGAACACCGAAGCGCCCGGCGCCCTGATCACCACGAACGCCTGGTATTACAGCCACATGAAATATTTCGACTACGCGCCCGTCGCCTATTCGGGCCTGATGACCCGGGAGGGCAACGGATTCTACCCGGGCCCGTCCCTGCTCAATAACGAGGGGATCCTGTGGGCGTCATTCGGCATTGTCCGCATCCAGTACGAGAGCGAGAATCCCTTTTGGTGCAATGAATTCACGACCATGACCGCGGTTCCCGGATCCTGCCGGAAGCAGGCGTACGCCTCACTGATGTTCGGGAACCAGATGGTCTGCGGGTGGACCTGGCAGAGCATGCACAGCGGGGAGGAACAGTACCTGCAGGGATTGATCGACTGGGACGGCGTTCCGAACCGCAAATACGACGAGTACCGGAAGATCGCGTCGGAGTTCAGCAAGATCGAGCGGTTCCTGCCGTACAAACCGAGGCCGCAGGCGGCTCTGGCGTTCTCGTTTCCCAGCCAGATCGTCAGCGCGTCGTATCCCGAATCGCACGAGAGCCAGGTGGGTACCTGTTTCAGGCAGTTCTATGACCGGAATATGGATGTCCGGATGGTGGACATCCGGCGGAGCGATCTGAACTATAAACTGCTGATCATTCCAGGCGTCACCGTCATGGACCCGGAGACCGCGGGGAGAATCCGCGATTTCGTGAAAAAAGGCGGCACCGCAGTGATGACCTCCTACTCGGCGGTCGTGGACACGACCAGCCGGGTTTTCAGCTCGCCCCGTCCGGGTTTGCTTGGGGATGTTTTCGGCGTGCGGATCGGGGGATTCGAAGAGGTCGAGAGCATGAACGAGCTGTCGCGGCTCTCCTATCAGGGAAAGAAGATCCGGGTGCGGTACCGGGCAGAGGATCTGGAATCCGAATCGCCCCGATTCGATGTCATTGAGCCGATCGGCGCCGAAGTCGTGGGACAACTGACCAGCCTGCATCAGGATGTCCCGGTGATCACATCGAACCGGTTCGGCGAGGGAAGGGCCGTCTATGTCGGATTGCCCGCGAGAAGCGAGATTCTGGGCCCCCTGCTCGACGATTTGATCGAAGCGCTTTCGCTCAAAAAAGGACCGGACGCGCCGCCGGGCGTCATGGCCAGGCAGGTCGATGAGAATCATTTTCTCTACCTGAATTGCACGGCTGAGCCGAAGGAAATTCGAATAATGGCTCCGGCCAGAAGCCTCCTTTTCGACAGGCCGGTTCCCGCTCATTTCGTGATTCCGCCCCATGAGCCCGAGTTCATTGAGATTCATCCATAACGGATCGGAATCCGTCAGCGAACGCAATCCCCGGCTCCGCCGGACCGAGCAATTAAATTTCTCTTGTTGAAGGCCCGCTGTACAAGGCGGGGAGCTTCAGGATGATGATTCGGAGCGGAGCTGAACCAGGTAACATGAGGGCAACGACATGAAACGCAGATTCATCGCAGTCATAGCCGTTCAATGTCTCCTGATGACGCATTCTCGATTGGATGCGCAAACGAGGCTGTATCCCAATGAATTCCCGCTGGGGGACGTATCCCTTCTGGACGGGCCCTTCAGGAATGCCCGCGACCTGAATCTCGAGGTCCTGCTCCAATACGACGTCGACCGCCTGCTGGCGCCATACCGCAAGGAAGCCGGGTTGCCCAAAAAGGCCGAATGCTATCCCAACTGGGAGGGCCTGGACGGCCATGTGGCCGGCCATTACCTGTCCGCCATGGCCATGAATTTCGCGGCAACCGGAAACGCGGAATGCGGAAAACGCATGGCGGTCATGCTCTCGGAACTCCGGTTGTGCCAGGACGCCCACGCGGCGGCCCACGCGGACTGGGGAACCGGATACGCGGGCGGTTTCCCGAACAGCGAAAAGCTGTGGTCCGCATTCAAGAAAGGAGATTTCAGCGTCTATTACTCGTCATGGGCGCCGTTTTACAACCTCCACAAGATGTTTGCGGGCTTGAGGGACGCCTGGCTCTTTTGCGGCAATGCGGAAGCAAAATCCATGTTTTTGCGGTTCTGCGACTGGGGCATCGACCTCACTTCGTCGCTGTCGGACGATCAGATGCAGCAGATGCTCGGCGTGGAACACGGCGGCATGAACGAAATGTTCGCGGACGCCTTTCAGATGACCGGCGATTCCAGGTACCTGAACGCGGCGAAGCGGTTCTCGCACAGGGCGCTTCTCGATCCCCTGTCGGAGGGCGTCGATAACCTGGACAACAAGCACGCCAACACGCAGATCCCCAAATTCACGGGTTTCGCGAGAATCGCGGAACTCGGACAGGACGAAAAATACGGCGGCGCCGGCCGATTTTTCTGGGAAACGGTCACGGCGAACCGTTCGCTCGCCTTCGGGGGCAACAGCAGGCGGGAGCACTTCCCCGCCAGGGACGCCTGCATCGATTTCATCAATGTGGTGGACGGCCCGGAATCGTGCAATTCGTACAACATGCTCAAATTGACGGAGCATCTGTTCCGGTCGCGTCCGTCCGCCCGGTACGCCGATTATTACGAAAAGACGCTGTTCAACCATATTCTGTCGACCCAGCATCCGGAGCACGGCGGATATGTCTATTTTACGCCCGCCCGTCCCCGACATTACCGGGTTTATTCGGAGCCGAATGAGGCCATGTGGTGCTGTGTCGGCACCGGAATGGAAAACTTCGGCCAGGCCAACCGCTTCATCTACACCCGCTCGCAGGATTCCCTCTTTCTGAATTTGTTCGTCGCGTCTGAACTCCGCTGGCCGGAAAAGGGGATGAAGATCAGGCAGGAAACCCGGTTCCCGTACGAGGAACGGACAACATTGACGGTTATGGAAGGGTCATCCCGTTTCACTCTGCTGGTCCGGTATCCGGGATGGGTGGACATGGGCGCCCTGAAACTGGCGGTGAACGGAAAGACTGTGGCGATCGGCAGCGCTCCGTCGTCCTATGTCGGCATCCGCAGAAAGTGGAAAAAAGGGGACACGGTTCAAATCGAACTGCCCATGCGAAACCGCGTGGAACCCCTGCCCAATGTCACCGAGTACCTCGCGTTCACGCGCGGGCCGATCGTGCTCGCCGCGAAGACAGGAACGGAGGATCTGAAGGGCCTCGTCGCGGATGACGGCCGCTGGTCTCAGTACGCGGGCGGCGCGCTCCTCCCGGTGGATCAGGCGCCCATCCTGATCGAAGAGGACATCCGGAATATCGCGGATCGGCTGGCGCCTGTGCAGGACAAGCCCCTTCACTTCAAGCTCAACGTCAACATGATCAATCCGATGGAGCTGGAACTGGAGCCGTTTTACGGAATCCATGACTCCCGGTACATGTTGTACTGGCTGGCCCTGACTCCTGCCGGTTATAAAACCTACCTGGATTCGCTGGCGCGTATCGAGGCGGAAAAACTCGCGCTGGAGAAGCGCACCGTCGACTTTGTCGCGGCGGGCGAACAGCAGCCGGAAACGGATCATGCCATGCGGAAGGAGAAATCGCGCACGGGAAACAATCTGAATGAATTCTGGCGCGATGCGGCGGACGGCGGCTTTTTCAGCTACGATCTGGCGACCCATTCGGAAACCGGTCTGAGCCTGCTGGTGCGTTACTGGGGCGCGGAATGGGGCAGCCGGAAGTTCGACATCCTCATCGACGACGCGCCATTGGCGGCCGAGGATAACACGGGCCGGTGGAACCAGTCGCTGTTCAGGGATGTCGTTTATGCAGTCCCGGACTCGATGGTTCAGGGGAAATCCCAAATCCGCGTGAAATTCCAGGCATCTCCCGGATCGACCGCGGGCGCCGTGTACGGGGTCCGGCTGCTCCGTTCAGGTCATTGAGTATCCCGCAAAGCCTTCAATCGCCAGCATCTGTTGCTTGGTCCTGCGCAGCAGGACGGGAAAGCGGAGTCATTCAATGGAAAGGACCCTTCCATGACGCGGATCAAATTGATCATGCTTGCGCTGTCGACGGTCATCCCGGCCGTCTGCCGGCCGGCGGGCGCGAACCCGCAATCCGCCCCGACGGAACGGACCATCCGGCTCGACTATGACCGGGTCAAGGGCCCGATGAACACGATGTTCAGGGAATGCGTGGGCGCGGGCAGGGCCAATGAAGGACTGCGGGCCGACTGGCAGCGGCAGTTGGCCGAAGTCCGGAAAGAATGCGGTTTCAAATACATCCGGATGCACGGACTGTTGACCGATGATATGGGGGTTTATCGCGAGGACAAGCACGGAAATCCGGAATACAATTATCAATACATCGACGAGTTGACCGATTATATCATCAGCATCGGCATGAAGCCGTTCGTCGAACTGGGCTTCATGCCCGAGGCCCTGGCCAGCGGCAGAAAGACGATATTCTGGTGGAGGGGCAATGTCACTCCTCCCAAGGACTATTTAAAATGGGAGGCGCTGATCCGGAACCTGACGGAGCATTTCACGGAACGGTACGGCGCCGACGAGGTCAGAACCTGGTATTTCGAGGTGTGGAACGAGCCGAACCTGGACGGCTTCTGGGCGGGCACGCAGGAGGAGTATTTCAAGTTATACCGTCATTCCGCGTACGCCGTAAAAAGCGTCAACCCGGAATACCGCATCGGCGGCCCGGCCACAGCAGGCGCGGCATGGGAAGTGGAATTGATCGACTTCTGCCTTCAGAACGGTCTTCCCCTTGATTTCATCAGCACCCATGCCTACGGCGTCAAACAGGGGTATCTCGACGAATACGGAAACACGGGTACGGTGCTGGACCGGAACCCGATGAGCCTGGCCGGTGATGTGTTGAATTCCCGGAAGGAAATCGACGGTTCGGCCAAGCCCGGTCTCGAGCTTCATTACACGGAATGGAGCTCTTCATACACGCCTGCTGATCCGATACACGACAGTTATCACGCGGCCGCCTACATTCTGGATAAAATCAAACGGGCCGGGGACGCGGCGCAATCGATGTCGTACTGGGTGTTCACGGATATTTTCGAGGAACCCGGACCCCGCTTCACGCCGTTTCACGGCGGCTTCGGCCTCCTGAACACTCAGTCCATCCGCAAGCCCGCTTTCTATTCCTACCAGTTCATGAACCGTCTCGGGAACACGGAACTGATCAACGCGGACCCCTGCTCCTGGGCGTGCCGGGATGACCAGGGAGGCGTTCAGGTTCTGTTCTGGGACTTCACCGTGACGCTTCCCGAAGATTCCGTCAACAATCAGGAGTTTTACATACGCGATCTTCCGGCCCGGAACAGGGGAAGCATCAAAATACAGATTAGCCGCATTCCTCCGGGACCGTACACGCTTGAAGTCTACAAAATCGGTTACCGTGCAAACGATCCCTATACCACGTATTTTGACATGGGCCGGCCCGGTCAGCTGACGAAAGAGCAGGTTCGGAAAATCAAGACGCTCAACGACGGTTCCCCGATCTCCAGCGAAAAAATCCTGATCCAAAATAAGACGGGTTTCGAACGCACCTTGCCGATCCGGGAGAACGATGTATTCCTGATCGTTCTGAGCAGGCAGTAGGGGCCGGAACCGGGCATTCGGGACGAAATGAATCACACGCAGCGTGAAGGGGAAATCATGGGAAAAGCCGTCCGGATCATCCTGCTGGGAGCGGCCGCTCTCATCCATTCCGGCCTTGCCGGACAAAGCGGCACCAACTGCTTTCTGGAAAACTTCGAACCCAGAACAGCGGAGATCCCCACGGCCGTGACCGCGATCAAGGCGTCCGGACCGGCGACGGTCGTTGTGACCGTCGGCAGCGACACGATCGGGCCCATCTCGAAATACGTCTTCGGCAACGCCATTGCCGCCTGGGCCGGGGCCCACACCAACCCCGCGTTCGTGGAAGGCGTGGAACTGC
>CAZNXX010000159.1:0-6515 GCA_964577095.1 uncultured bacterium
CGGATCGAGGACGAACAGTTCCGGGCCCGAGGAAACGGCCACCCCGCGGCTGATGGCGCTCCGGTTTCCCGCGGAGTCGACCGCGGTGATTCGGAGCATTCCGCTTCCGGGCGCAACCCGGACATCCGCCTCGAACGCGCCGCCGGGGGACAGTGTCAGCGTGTCGCCTCCGGCAAAGACGGCCGCGCCAGGCTCAGCTCTGCCGCGTATCCGGAGGCGGTCTCCGGAAACGGCCGTATCGGACGCGGGAACGATCCATTCGAGAAACGGGGGTGTATGGTCCTTGCGCACGGTAAAGGCGGATGGAGCGGTGAAGGGCCCCTGAAGACGGTCCCGGTCGCCGGCCCGGACCCGCCAGAAATAGGTGCCGTTTTCCGGATCGGACCACCGGGCCCCGTTGCCCGTTGAAACCAGAGTCTTCACCACGGACCGGAACGCGGGATCCTCGGCGATTTCCACGCGAAAGGATTCGGCGCCCGGCAACGGACGCCAGGAAAAATCGATGGAATCCGTAAACAGGGAGCGCCCCGGCCGCGGTTCAACGGGAACCGGAGTGTCCGGAAGTTTCCGCGGGTTTTCGGGCGCAGCCCCGGATTTCACCCGTGTTCCCTCATTGACGTTCAACTTCACCGTCCGGCCGGCCGCGGAAACGTCGAGTTCACCGTCGTAATTGGAGAAGCGGGCCGTCCGGTCCGCGTCCCTGCCGGCCATGAAATGACGGGACCGGACGCCGGTCTGAACGCCGGGCGACGACACGCGGAGGGGAGTCCCGGAGGACAGGGAACGGATCAGGGCGGAGACATCGCCTTCCAGCACGAGGATGTCCGCGGCGCTGGTGTTCTTCATGACGTCCTTTTTCGACGATTCAATGACGATGAGGGCGTTCTCGTCCATGCGGAGGCTGCTGCCGTCCACGAACTGGATGTTCCCGTAAGACCGGGACAGGGTACGGACCCTGTCTTTTTCGATCAGTTCCTGCAGGAGCGCCGCATCGTCCCATCGCAGGAGATCCGGCGGCCGTTTCTGGACGGTCCCGCGTTTCTCCTTGAGCACCGCGGCCACGGACTGGAGCCGCTTCGCGCGCGTCTCGGACAGGGCGGCCCGCGCGAGCCGCGCCGCTTCATCCGCGTCCTGCTGCGCTTCGGCAAGTTCACCGCGCTTCTTGCGGCCGAGTGCACGGTTCTCCAGGTCCGCCGCCTCCGTGATCCGCTGCGTGGCCAGAATGGAAGCGCCTTCCGCGTTGGCCGCCGCGATGGCGGACCGGCAGCGGTCCAGGCTGGCGACGGTCCGGTGAAACTGTTTCACCGGAATCCGGAGACGCTGGCCGGTCCTGAGCTGATCCGGGGATTGGAGTCCGTTGACCAGCAGGATGATTTCCCAGTCGTTCGGGCCGCCGAGGTATTTCGCGGCCAGGGACCGCAGGCTCTCGTTGCTCTCCAGCGTCACCCGCACATCGTCCTGCGCCAGCACCGCGGAACCCCGCGCCAGCAAGGCAACGAGCGCGATGAACCCGACCCACCTGCGCAAGTCAGACCGTGCGTCCTTCAATTCCATTCGGTCGATCCTCCGGCGCCCGGCCCGGTTCGACGGGGCCTTGGGGGTGTGGGAGCCATTCTCACCTCGGAAGAACCATTATTTTCTTCTCAACCGTCGTGACCTCAGAGGACGGCCGGCCGGGATCCGACACCGTCAACCGGACCGTGTACAGTCCCATCCTGCGGAACCGGTGGACGGAGCGAACGCCTTCCGCGGTCCGTCCGTCGCCGAAATCCCAGTGCGCGACGATCGCGGCGCTTGAATCCTCCGTAACGGCCAGGAAAGTCGCTTCGTCCCGGCCGCCGCCCGTGTACAGGGTGTCGGGACCCACTTCCATCCGGATCCTGGGCAGGGGGCGCACGGTCACCCGTATGCTCCGGACCGCGGGCGGCACATCCGCAGTCCGCGCGTCCCGGACCGTCACGGACGCGTCGTAGGTCCCCGGCTTCTCGTACACATGTTCGGCCGGATTGGATTCCTTCCGGCTCCCGTCGCCGAAATCCCAGACAAAGGCGGGGACAGACAGATCCGGTCCCGCTGCGGACGCTGAGAACCGGGCCGGCCTTCCGGCGGTCGCGTCGATCCGTTCCGGGATCGAGACATCCGGCGGCGCGAACACGCGGACCGTGACCGGCCGGCTCCAGTCGCCGCCGGCTGTCGCCTGCACCTGCCACGTGCCGGACGCGCCGAACGCCTTGGCGACCCGGAATCCGGACAGCGTGTCGCCGTCTCCGAAAATCCATGTCGGTTCGACAGCCGAATCCCTTTTCGGGACCGTGAACGACCCGGATTCGCCGACACGGAGCGTGGATGGGCCTTCGGGAGTCCATGGACCCGCGGGCATCTCGACCGTCACGGTGACACCGGCCGTGTCCGCCGCGCAGTCCGTTCCGCTGTTGTCCGTGACCGCGAGTACGGCCCGGAATGTGCCCGGTCTCCGGTACCGATGCACAGCCTCGATCCCCTCGGCCTTTTCACCGTCTCCGAAATCCCACGCGTAGGAGCGGATGAGCCCGTCCCCGTCCCGGCTTCCGAAAGCCGTGAATCGCACGACCTCGTCCGGGCCAAGCCGGGCCGGGCCGCCGGTTTCGATTCCGGCCTCGGGTCTTTCATTCACGAAGACCGTCCGTTCAGTCGAAGCGGTGCGGCAGCCCTCCTCCCCGTCCGTGGTCACGGTCAGGCGTACCGTGAATGCGCCCGGCTTTTCGAATCGGTGCGTCATCCGGAGTCCCGAACCCGTGACGCCGTCCCCGAAGTCCCATTCATACCGGCCGGTCCGGGCCGAATCAGCAGACGTGGTCCAGGCCACGAACGCCACGTCCGTTCCGGGACAGATGACCGGGACCGCATCGAACGACGCGACCGGAGAGGGCAGGACCCGCACGGTCATCTCGTCTTCCGAAAAATTCTCGCAGTTACCCTCTGCCGGCACCGTGATTCTCAGGCGCACGGAGTACAGCCCGGGCCGGGTGAAGGCGTGCGCCGGTCGGATTCCCCCGCCCTGGCCGCCGTCCCCGAAATCCCATTCGTATCCCTGAATCGGGCGGCTCCCGCCGCCGGAAGCCGAACCGTCGAACACGACGGACTGGTTGGCGCAGACGGTCTGATCGGGGCCGGCGTGGGCCACGGGCGCGTCGATGACCCGGATGACGGCAGCGGACGCGGATTCGGAACACGGCAGTCCGCTGTTGTCGGCCACGGTCAGCAGAACCCGGTACAACCCTCCGGCCCGGAAAACGTGTTCGGCCGTCGCCCCCGCTCCCTTCGATCCGTCTCCGAAATCCCATTCAAACAGAAGCAGATCCCCGTCCGCGTCAAATGACCGGCTCGCGTCGAAGAGCGTGTTCTCTCCCGCGCAGACCTGAACCGGTGCGTCCAGAATCGCCACGGGCGCGGAATGCAGGCGAACCTTGATGAACGTTTCGGCCCGGCCGTTCGACAATCCGGCACCATCGTCCGCGATGAGCCGCACCGGGTACAGCCCCGGTTTCGGGTAACGGTGGCGGACAAACCGGCCATGGGCCGACGTGCTGTCTCCGAAATCCCATCTCAGGGACAGGGCGTCTCCATCCGCGTCCCTGCTGGCGGAGCCGTCGAAATCAACGGCCAATCCGCACAGGTCGCGGTCGCCGCCCGCGTCCGGCTGCGGCGCGTGGTTGATGCGGACCGTGCAGCCGGCCCTCGCGGAACCGTTCGAGACCCCGCTGTCGTCCCGCACGGTGAGCACCGCGCGGTAGTATCCGGATTCGGCGTAGACGTGTTCCGCGGTCAGCCCGGATACGGGTGGTGTTCCGTCCCCGAAATCCCAGACCGCGTCCTCAAGAAGGCCGTCCGGATCATGGGAGCCGATTCCGTCGAACGCGACCGTGTCGCCCGGAGCCGCGGCCGGGACCAGGCCGACCGCCGCGACCGGCGGCACATTGACCCGTATTTCGGTCGCGAAGACATCCTCCGCGCCCGCGTCGTCGCGCACGAACAGGAGGGGTTGCCTGGTTCCGGGTTCGTCGAACGCCACTTCCACTTTCGGGCCCTCCCGGGAAACCCCGGGTTCGATCTCCCAGCGGAAGGATTCGATGCGGCCGTCCGGATCGCTCGAGAATCCGCCGTCCAGGAGCACCGGTTCCCCGGGGGCCACGGTGCGGGACGGGCCCGCGTCCGCGATCGGCGGATGATTCACGGTGACGCGGAACCTTCCGGTCTGCGAAGCCGAAGACGTCCCGGACGCGTCCGTAACCGTGAGGCGGACGTCATACACTCCGGGCAGGCGGTACACGTGGCGCTGACGCAGACCCTCGGCGGACTTTCCGTCCCCGAAATCCCAGCGGTACGAAACAATGGAGTCGTCCGCGTCCGAGGATCCGGACGCGTCGAACAGCGCGACGCTTCCATTGAGCACCCGGTCGCCTCCCGCATCCGGCACGGGCGGGTGATTCACCCGGACGGAAAGCCGGAGCGTGTCCGTGTCGCTCGACACGCCTGAATCGTCCCGGACCCTCAGGAGCACCGGATAGACGCCCGGCTTTTCATACGCGTGCCGTACGATCGGCCCGGACGCGGCCGCGGATCCGTCGCCGAAATCCCACTCCGTCGCGACGACGCGCCCGTCCGGATCGCGCGACGCTGAACCGTCGAACACCGCGTCCTGACCCGCGGCGACCACGTCCGGAGCGCGGCCCTTTGCCTCCGGCGGCGCGTTGACCCGCACCAGAGCGGAATCGGTCCGCGTGCTGTTCACGCGCCCCGCGTCGTCGGTCACGGCCAGGCGGATGCGGTAGACACCGGGCGCGGCGTACCTGTGGCCGGCTCTCAGGCCTTCGGCGGACGCGCCGTCCCCGAAATCCCACGCGTACCGGATCAGAGTTCCGTCCGCATCCTCCGATCCGCCGCCGTCCGCCCGCACTTCCTCCCCGACTGCGGCTCCGGACTGCGCCAGAATGCGGGCCACAGGCGGCGAATTGATGTGAACGGATAGAGACCGGCTGTCGGAAGCGCAGAACGAGCGGCTGTCGTCCTCCACGGTCAGAGTGACGCGGTAATGGCCGGGAACCGCGAACGCATGCCGGGTGACCGCGCCCGTTGCGCCGGTCCCGTCCCCGTAATCCCACCGCCAAACCGTGATCCGGCCGTCCGCGTCGGACGAGCCGCTGCCGTTGAAAACCAGTGATTCGCCGGGCGCTCCGCCCGAAGGCGCGGCAGGCGCGGAACCCGGCGGCTGATTGATGCGCACAGACCGTTCCAGGATCCGCCGGTCCGCAATGTATCCCGAGTTGTCCCGCACCGTCATCTCGACCGGGTACAGGCCCGGCCCGGGAAATTGATGGACGATACGGGGTCCGGCGCCGATCGCCTCCCCACCGGATTTCCATTCGAATGACAGCTGATCCCCGTCCGGATCGGACGAGCGCGACGCGTCGAGCACAACGGACACGCAGTCCGACAGCGGCTGAAGGTCGATGACCGGCACGGGCAGACGGTTGTCTGTGGAAGAAAGCGCCGGCAGGAAAAAATCAACGGTTGCGCCTGAATCATCCTCGATCCGGCACTGGACATGATCCTGCCTGGAGCGGAATCCCGCGAACATCAGGCCGGCCGTTCCGCCCCTCTCCTCCGGCAGGAGGTCCACATGGGTGGTTCGCGATTCCATGTTGCCGGAAACCGGAACCGGAATTTTCAGGCGTTTTTCGGTCTGCACATGGCACTCGCCCATGCCTTCAGCGTCGAAAACCGTGACCCTGAGACCCGATGCCGCGGAAGGGATGCGGAACGGAACTCGGGTCACCAGGACATTGGAGGCCGGCAGCAGGACGGTCACGACCGGGCTCGCAATCACGAGTCCTCCGACCGGCGAGTTGCGGCTGTCTTCGGACGAGACGAAAACCCGGTACCGGTTGACCCCGGCGCCTGCCGCGCCGTCCACGACAAGCTGAAATTCACGGATCGAATCGGCTTCCTGGCCGTCCGAAGGCCGCAGAACCGCCAGGGTCCGCCACTGGCCGTCGTACAGCGCATCTTCCCCGACTTCAAGATCGGCCAGCGGTTTCACGTCCGGGAGGCGGTCGCGGATGGATCGGATGGAATGCCGGATGGCGCCTTTTCCGAAAATCCGGTAACGGGCGCTGGCCCCGCGGGACGGCTGGTCGTAACGGCCGCCCGCGTCCGCGTCGAAAATGCGGACGTACACAGGCGATTCGAGACCGATCGGACAACGGATGAAGAAAACGGAACGGAACAGGCTGTCCCCGGAAGCGATGGACGCGTCCAGTCCTGCTGTCACCAGAAGATTCACGTCCGTCCGGCGTTCGGCTGCCGGCAGGGACGGGTCGGACAAAATGGGAATCAGGAACGGGAGAATCGGGAGCGTGCGCTGGAACAGGGACTGGATGCGGCTCAACATGGGAACCTCCCGGAATCTGGACGAAAGGAGGATTTTATTTGAAGCTATCCGTATAATATACTATAATTTATTGAGGATCGCAAGT
>CAZNXX010000160.1:0-6509 GCA_964577095.1 uncultured bacterium
TCGAGGGGAACTGGCCCAATCCCTTCAACGCCTCCACCCGCGTCGCCTACACGCTGGACGCGGCCGCGGATGTCCGCCTGACCGTGTTCGACGCGGCCGGCCGGCTGATCCGAACGCTCGATTCGGGCATGAAACGGCAGGGACGGCACGAAATACGGTTCGACGCCTCCGACCTGACGAGCGGCGTCTATCTCCTGAGGCTGCAGGCGGGAGGACGCTCGACTGCTTCCAGAATGCTGGTGCTGAAATAGGAGTTCATGGTTCATGGTTCATCGTTCATGGTTGAAGAACGGTTCCGGGTTCCGGGTTCCGAGTTCCGGATTGAGCCTGAGATTACCGAGAATGAAAACGGCCGTTCAGGTCCTTGTTCTGCTGTCGATTCTCGGCACTGCCTTCGCGGACGACTGCAGGCTCCGCATCGGCACGAATCTCGCCGGACCCGCGGACTGGGGCTCGGAATGGCCTTTCGTGGACATCATGAAGTACTCCCGCGCCTGGATCACCTTCAACTCCGTGTGGCTGGAGAGCGGCGAGAATCCCTGGGACACCGGGGTGCTGGACAGCATCCCGGCGGACGAAAACGGCTATCCCCTGGAACTCCCGTTCACGGTCGCGGGAACCGAAACGACCCAGGTCGTGCGGACGGTCTGGGCCAATACGGCCAGCCTCCCGGAGGGCGTCTATACGGTGCTCTACGACGGTGAAGGGCTCGTCGAAGTGGAGTTCGACGGTTCGGTCATCAGCCGAGAACCGGGCCGCGTCCTCTTCCGGATGACCCGCAGGGACAACATCCTGTCACTGAACCTCCTCGAATCCCGGAAGGGGAACCACGTCCGGAACATCCGGGTGCTGATGCCGGGGACGGAGGGCACCTTTCGGGAGAATCCCTGGTGCGCGGAATGGCTGGAAAAGCTGGAGCCTTTCCGCGCCCTGCGCTTCATGGACTGGGGCCTGACCAACAATTCGGGGCTGAAGCGATGGGCGGACCGCCCGGCGAAGGATGTTTATACCTACACCCTGCGAGGCGTCCCGTACGAGTGGATGATCGACATCTGCAACCGCAAGAAGGCGGACTGCTGGGTGTGCATCCCGCATCAGGCGGATGACGACTTCATCCGGAACATGGCCGAACTGTTCCGCGACGGGCTCGATCCGTCGCTGAAAATTCACGTCGAATACTCGAATGAAATCTGGAACTGGATGTTCGATCAGACGCACTGGCTTTTCGAGAACGGGGATCCGGGCGTCGAATGGCCGGAGCGCATCGTTCCCTTCATCCAGAACAGCCTGGACATCTGGACCGGGGTCTTCAGCGGGCAGACGGAGCGCCTGGTCCGCACCGTCGGCGTGCAGGGGGCCTGGCAGGACGTCAGCAACCGCGTGGTATTCAACATGCGGCCCGGAAGTTTCGACGCCTTTTCCCCGGCCGCGTATTTCGGATTTTCCGACTCGGCCTATGCCGCGCTTTCGGCTCTCGGGGCATCGGCCACGGCCGAGGACGTCCTCCACTGGGCGCGGCGATCCGTGACGGGCCAGTCCGCGGCCTGGCTCCGGTCCCAGTACGAAACGATTTCCCTTCCGGCCGGCCTGCCGATGATCTATTACGAGGGCGGCCAGCATCTCACGCCCGATCCGTTCGGCTCCGACCAGCCGTACAGCCGGGCGTTGACGGACGCCCAGGTCCATCCGGAGATGTACGACCTGTACACCCAGTGGTTCGACACGCTTCGCGGCCTCGTCCCGGACGGCTGCACCGGCCTTCTGATGAATTTTTCCTTCATCGGGGAGAGGGACGGCAAGTACGGAAGCTGGGGTGTGCTCGAGAGACAGTTCGGCCAGAGCCCGCCCTACAGGGACACGGCGCCCAAGTTTCAGGCGATACTCGACGCGCTCTGCGATCCGGGGTCCGGCGTGTCCGCGGAAAAGGCCGCGGGAAGCGGGCTGTCCCTGTCCCTGAATCCGAATCCGTTCAACGCGTCCGTGCGGATACGCTTTTATCTTCCGGAACGAGGGAGAGTCACGCTGAAAGCGTTCGACGTACGCGGCAGACAAATCGCCGTCCTGATCGACGGAGAACGGCCCGCGGGCGAGACCGTGACGGTTTGGGACGCATTGTCTCTTCCTTCGGGACCGGTCCTCATCCGGCTGAAGGCCGGACAGCGCACCGAGACGGGGAAATGCCTGCTGGTCCGGTAGCCGGTTTTAAACAGCAGATGCATGAGTGTCGGGTCTGGGAATTCATTTTGTCTGGAAAGGGCCTTTGCCGTGGGCTTTATTTTGAGCACATGAAACAGTCGGCTTCAATCCCAATCGGGTGCATTTTATCCAATAAAGCAAGAAGGTTGTCTTCGCGAGGGACTCCGCCTTGCGGAGTCCCGACGCGATCTCGGGTGATTCATATAAAGAAAGGTCCGGAATGAAAAAGATCCTGCTTCTGGCGCTGGCAATCGCCGCGGGGGAGGCCGCGGCGAACGGCATCGTCATCAATGAAATCATGTACCACGCGAAGAATTCCGACCTGGAATTCGTTGAATTGTACAATGCGACCGGTTCGGCCGTGAACGTTCAGGACTGGACCCTGCTCGACGACAGCGACAGCCACACGCCCTGCCGCCTGTCCGGCGTCATCCAGCCCGGCGGCTACCTGGTGGTCGCCAGCAGCACGGTCCTGTTCAGTCTGACCTATCCGGGCGTTTCACCGGTCAGCGCGAACGGATTCAATACGGGAAGCGGGGCATGGGCGCTCGGAAACGCGAATGACGCGGTGCGCCTGTTTGACGCGTCCGGCATTCTGCGCGACCGGGTCGCGTATTCAGACGGAGGCGAATGGCCCGGGTCCCCGGACGGGGGAGGACCTTCCCTCGAACTCCTGAATCCGGGCCTGGACAACGGCCTGGCCTCGAGCTGGGATCCCAGCCTGTCCGCCGGCGGAACGCCCGGCCGGATCAACAGCGTGCACACGCTGGACGCGTCGCCCATCTGCCGCGACGGCCGGCGTATGACCGAGTGGCCTGACGCGTCCGGCCCGGTCACGGTCGAGGTGTTCGCGTTCGACGCGGAGGGGCCCGTGACGGTTCAGCTGATGGTCGATACGGGCGCCGGATTTTCGGCAGTTTCGATGAACGACAACGGCACCGCCGGGGACAGGGCCGCGGCGGATTCGGTTTTCACCGCGGTCATTCCGGTTCATCCGGCGGGAACGCTCGTCCGCTATTACGCGATCGCGACCGATCAGGCCGGCCAGTCCAACCTCTGGCCCGGCGCCGCGCCCGCCGATTACCACGCCTACACCGTCGGCCACCTGCCGCCGGCGCTGAGAATCACGGAGCTGATGGCCTCCAACCGTGGATTTGTCCGCGATCCGTTCGGAGATTCGGACGACTGGTTCGAGATCAAGAACGAGGGCGCCGTTCCGGTGGACATCGGCGGGATGTTCGTTTCCGGGGACCTCGGATCGGCCCGTAAATTCCGCCTCCCTGCGAGGACGCTCGCGGCAGGAGCGACTCTGCTGATCTGGGCGGATGACGAGGCGGACCAGGGCGCACTGCACGCGAATTTCAAGCTGTCCGCCCAGGGCGAGGAAATCGGCCTGTTCGAAACCGTGGACCACGGCAACGGCCTGATTCACGGTTGGAAATACGGCCGCCTGGGTCCGGACCAGGCCATGGGATTCCGGAACCCCGAAGCCGCGGTTCCGGAGTACCTGTCGCCGCCCACGCCCGGTGCGGACAATGCTTCGGCTTCGTTCCATTCCCCGGTGTGCATCAATGAATTCCAGTGCACCAGCGATTTCGGCGGACCGGACGACTGGGTCGAGCTCTACAACCGCGGATCCGCGGCTTATGACCTGTCCGGTTGCTTCCTGTCCGACAAGCGCGGAGAGAACACCAAGTGGACCTTTCCGCAGGGCGCGGTGCTCGAGCCCGGGCAGTATCTCGTGGTGTACGAAGACGTGCTGGGTTTCGGGTTCGCGTCCGAAGGCACGGACGTGATACAGCTCACCGCTCCGGACAGCGCCACGGGCCTTGATTTCTACGATTTCGGGCCCCAGACCGCGGATCACAGCGAGGGCCGGTATCCGGACGGAACGCCGTCCTGGATTTTCTTCAATAAACCCACGAAGGGAAGCAGCAATACGCCCGCGGCCGTGGAGGATACGGAACATGCCGCGATTCCCTCGACGATCACCCTGAACCCCAACCACCCGAATCCGTTCAACCCGGAAACTGTCATTTCCTTCAGCCTGCCGGTCCGTCAGCGGATTTCCCTGAAGATCTTCGATTCGAACGGACGCGAAGCTGCGAACCTGGCAGGCGGCATGTTCGATTCCGGCAGGCATGAGGTGACATGGCGGCCCGAAGGCCTGGCCAGCGGCCTCTATGTCGCGGTTCTGGAGGCGGACGGAGTCCGCAGGACCGGTAAGATGCTGCTGGTCCGCTGACCCGTCCCCGTCCCGCGGCCAACAACCGAGAGGAGAGTAAAAGATGAGACAAGCATTCCTGCGGAAAAAAACTGCAGCGGGCGGGCTTCTGGCCGGTCTCCTGCTGATCGGATCCCTGTCCTGCGGCGGTTCCCGTAACCGGACTTTTGTCAATCCTGTGCTTCCGGGATTTTTTCCGGACCCCAGCCTATGCCGGGTGGGGAACGATTATTACATGGTGAACAGTTCGTTCGAATACTTTCCGGGCGTGCCGGTTTCGCACAGCCGCGATCTGGTGAACTGGCGGCTGATCGGATACTGTCTCACCCGGCCTAGCCAATTGCCGCTCGATAAAGCCCGCGCCTCCGCGGGTATCTACGCTCCGACTCTCCGTTATCATGACGGCCTCTTCTACATGGTCACGACCAATGTGAGCGGAGGCGGCAATTTCTACGTGACCGCGAAGGACCCCGCGGGCCCCTGGTCCGAGCCGGTGTGGCTGGACAAAGAGGGCATGGATCCGTCCCTGTTCTTCGACGACGACGGCAAGGTGTATTACACCCGTCACGTCGGCGGGGGAGACGGGTATATCGGCCAGACGACACTCGACCTCGCGTCCGGAAAACTGGAAGGCGAGCTGAAGAACATCTGGGCCGGCACAGGCGGCCAGTGGGCCGAGGGGCCGCACCTGTACAAGATCAAAGGCAGGTACTACCTGCTGATTTCAGAAGGGGGCACGAGCTATGACCACTGTCTCACGGTCGCGATGAGCGATTCCCCGTGGGGACCCTTCACGTCCGATCCGGCCAATCCGATACTCACGCACCGCGATCTGCCGGATGATCCCCTTCAGGCGCTCGGGCACGCGGACTGGGCCGAAACACCGGACGGCTGGTGGCTGGTGTGTCTCGGAATCCGGCCTCAGGGAGGCCGTTTCCACCACATGGGCCGCGAGACGTTTCTCTCGCCTTTCCAATTTGATGCGGAGGGATGGCCCGTGGTGAACGGGAACGGCAGGCTTCAGCCTGTGATGCCTGCCCCCGGATTGCGTGAACAGGTCTGGCCCAAGCCGCAGGTACGGGACGATTTCATCGGTGACGGACTGGCCCTTGAATGGAATTACCTGAGGAATCCGGTCGAGGCCGATTATTCACTGACCGGCCGTCCCGGGTTTCTCCGTTTGCAGGGCTCCGCGGTCAGGCTCACGGACACGGATACTCCGACTTTCATCGGCCGGCGCCAGACGGATTTCAACTGCCGGGTTGCGGCGCTTCTTGATTTTGATCCGGTCCGGGAGGGCGAAGAGGCAGGGCTGACCGTCCGCCAGACCGACAAGTACCATTATGAAACCGGCGTAACGCTGAAGGCCGGAAAGCGGGTCGCCTTTTTCCGCCGTGTTCTCGACGGAAGGGGTTCCGGCCCGGTCGCGTACAAGAAGCTTCCGGAAGGACCGGTCACCCTGTCCGTAGTGGCGGATTCATTGTCCTACAAATTTTCAGTGACGCCGGCGTCCGGAGATCCGATCGCCATGGGAGAGGCCCTGGCCCGGGATCTGTCCGTTGAGCGAATCGGATTCAAGGACGGCATGTGCTTCACGGGCGCGTATTTCGGGCTCTATGCCACGGGCAATGGCCGGGCCTCTTCGGCGCCCGCTGATTTCGACTGGATGGAGATCCAACGGGCGCAGTGACGTCCCCGGGAAGTGAATCGTCGATTCGAATGCAAAACGCTCCGGGAGGTTATTCACCTCCCGGAGCGTTTTTTTATGTGCCGGGCTCGATCTCGATCGCCCCGGACTTCACAGGACCTCGATCGCCCCGGACTTCCCAGTCCGGGGCGTAATAACCGGCAGGCTTCACTGCCTGCCAAAACAATATCCGATAGCTGCACGATTCCACCCTGATGTTAGCGGATTGAGCACATGATAAATACGATTATAAATAATAATTGATGTTTCTATTTAGAATAACAAAAAATCATACGCTATTTCCTGTTTTCATTAAAATCTTCTTGCTTTTATCGTTTTGTATTTTTAATCACTCTTGTCCAAAATAGGATATAGAAAATCATAGAAAAAATGAGATGAGCT
>CAZNXX010000161.1:0-2561 GCA_964577095.1 uncultured bacterium
CCCGCGCCCCGCGTGGTGTATTCCACGTCCTGCATCAGGGACACCACGCCGGACACGGTCGTGGAATCGGTTCCCCACACGGGGTTGAAAGCCCTGCTGTTCACGGCGCCGAAGTCACGGGTTCTGTCCTTGCGCTCGACGCGCGCCAGGGACCGGGTCTGGAACCCGGAGATGAAACCGGCCAGCCCCCCGGCTTTGCGCCATTTCTTCGCCGCGTCGATCTTCACATCCGCCTCGGTCTCGACCGTGTTCACGGGCGTGAAGCGTCCGGTCTGTATGGTGCGGAACAGCACGTCGCCGTCCATGTCGGGCACGTATTCGTCCAGGGACTCGTCGTAACGAAAATCGCCCAGGCCGGCTCCGATACGGATCGTATCCGTGGCCATTTCAGACACCTGGGTGGACGAAAAGCGGTAGTTCAGGTCCGCGGAAAGAACCCGGCTGCCCGGCGAATACCCGAGACGCGCTTCCGCGAGGTCGGTTTTCTGGTCCTGCGCCGAGGCGCCGGTGTAATCGCGCGTGCGGTGCGTGAAAATCAGGGATGAGGACAGGCCCCCGTCCGTGCGCGCGTCGAGCCCGAAGCGGTCCGTCCTGGCCAGGGAATTCCTTTCGAGAACGCCTCTGCTGTACACCCGGTCGTCGCGCACCGAAGACCCGGCCTCGAGACGCACGGACTTGCGGCTGAACGCCAGCTTTCCGGCCCATTCATCGAAGCGGAAACCGGTCGCCGCGGAATCCGGGGTGGAGTTTTTACGATGCTCGCCCTCATAGGTGACGGAGGGATTCAGGGTTTTCCAGGGCCCCTGGACGTTTCCGCTGTGGCGCAGCCATTCTCCCTTGATTCCGGGGCCGGAGCGTGAGTCGATCCATTCCGCGCCGTAACGGAACAGGGGATCGCCGCCCGCGGAGCGTTCCCAGACCGCTGAAGCGGACCTGCGCTCCGAGCTGAATGCGCCCCTGCTGAACGATCCGAATCCGGCGTTCAGGCCCACGCGCCGGACCGGCGCATACGCGGCCGTGAACTCCGCGGAACGCTCGCCCCACGTGACCCCCTCCGAGGCACCCCACTTTCGGCCGTGCTCCACTTCCTCGGTTCTGCCCAGAGGCCTGAACGCATCATCCGTTCTGCGCAGACGGCCGTCGAACGCGACGTGCCCCAGGCCGAGGCCCCCGATTTTCAGGCCGCGCTCGGACACGGTCAGGCGTCCGGTCGCGGCCTTGCCCGTGTTGTCCCCGTCGTCCCGTCCGGAGAACAGGTTCCGGTCCAGGTGGCTCAGCGCCACCTCCCCATCCAGCACGACGCCGGCCAGGGGCTCGAATGACGCGCCCGCGTCCGCGATCTGCTGTCCGGATGCCAGGGGCAGAAGAATAACGGGAAGGTAAGCGCCTTTTCCCGGACCCTCGTAACGGTAAATGTCATATCCCTGAAAACTGTAGTCGCCCTTCGCGGGCCCCACATAGGAGAAATGCACGGACCAGTCGCCGTTTCCGAGCCCGCGGTACAGGTACACGGTGTTCCCCAGGGAATCCGTTTTGGAATAGCTCCCCTTGCCCGGGCCCGCGTATTTGGCGCCCTCGGTCAAGGCCGAATCCGCGGAATCCCCGGCGGACCTGAGAACGGACCGGACCTCGTCGGTGATCGTCAGATCGAGCGGATTGTCCCTGTCGTCCGACTCGGATAAAAAGGCGCCGCGCAGGCGGATGCGGTTCTTCCACGCGGCAATGGCCCCGGCCGCGCCCATCATCTGCCTCTGGTACTGGCGGCCCGAATACTCGAAATCCACCGTGATGCGCGACTCGGCAGTGACCAGGCATTTGCGGGTGAAGGTGATCTGTCCGGTGGCGTACTCGATGACATAGTCGTTGTCCTCGCCGCGCGTGAGCGGACGGCCGTCCATCCAGACCTTTTCCGTTCCGGCCAGGACGATGATTTCGAGCGTGCCGCCCTCGCCAGTGAGCTGATAGGGCCCCTGGTTGCCCTCGGTTCCGTTGAAATGGCTTGTCGTGAACTCGCCCCTGGACGCGGCCGCGAAAACCGTGACCGACCCCAGGCTTCCCTCGGCCGTTCCGGTCGCGCCCTGGAGCTTGCGCGAATACGCGGCCAGGCTCGAGGCGGGCGCCTGGAACTGGAAGTCGCCGAGCGTGGCCCTGAAATGCGGCGCGCGGATCTCGACGAACACCTTGTCGATTTCCTGCAGGGTCTGGGTGTTGCCCTCCGGCTGGATCGGCGTATTCTGATCCGTGAGGGACGCGACCACCTCGACGTCGGGCGCGATGCGGCCCGACACCTGAAGCCGCAGGCCGGACTGGAGCCGCATGCCCTGGTCCGTGCCCAGGCTCACGCCCCGGAAAATGGATCCGCTTTTCTGGAGATTATCCGCGAAATCATCGGCCGGGGGCCGGACTCCGGCGCGGCCGGTCGGGAGTGCGGACCCGGCGGACCGCGGCGTGCCGACTGCCGTGTCCGGAACGGATGCCTCGTACATCCGGAATTCGGTGCCGAGCTTGAGAGGCAGACTGCGGAATTGGACGCGTATGACCCGTCCGGAATCGGGCGGCCG
>CAZNXX010000161.1:2661-6482 GCA_964577095.1 uncultured bacterium
TACGTCGAATACGTGAAAATCGAATTCCTCGAAGGCGTGATGGATCCCAGCGTGTGGTCGATGCCGTAACAGTATTTCGAGAACGGCCTCTGGTGCAGTCCGAATCTCCGGATGAGCGCGATGACCCACTGGGGCACCAGCGGCTCGACCTTGATCTCGAGCAGGACAGGCGACGCGTCATGCATGGTGGTGACTGCGTCGTCATAAAAGACCATGTCCGACTCCCGGTAATCGAGGTCCGTTGAGCCGCGCGCCAGGCGATAGCAGAGACTGCGGTCGAAGGTGATGCGTCCGTACGATTCGAGCGAGAAGACATAGGGCTCGCGGAAATACCGGACGTGCAGGACGGGATTCGCGCCGGTCCAGTGCAGGATATCCTCGAACCGGTCGAGCCGCTCCAGGATCTCGGGATCCCGCCGCTCGGAAGGCGCGGCCTCGAACAGACCGGGGTAACGGTCGATGGGCAGGCGGTAACGCTTCTTCCAGATCACGCTTCCCTGGCGGTACTTGATCTCCGGCCATATCCATTCTCCGGCCTTCATGCCGTAGTACCGTGCCCTGGCCTTGTAGCGCATGGGCTTTCTGAACTTGGTGTCGTGGTAGAACTTGAGGGAGGGTGTATCGAAGTACAGGTTGTTGACCGTGTAGCCCGGCTCGCCGCAGTGCACGTGCCGGTCCAGGCCGACCATCGGCGCGATGTGCGCCTTGATCGCCGCGGCGATGTCTTCGGTGATCGCGTACTTCAGCTCGTATCTGCGGATGTCGACGAGATCCTTCAACGCGCCTCCGGCGGACGGTCGGTCACGGCGCCTGGGGCAGACTGTCCACGCCCATGGCGAACAGCAGTTCGGACAGGGCGTAGTCCAGGTCGCGCCGTTTCACGGCCAGTTCCCGCCGGGCATCGATGACATCCAGCTCCAGTTCGAGCAGTTCGTCGGAACGGACGGTTTCGTACCCGGGCGCCAGGCGGATGACGTCCACGGCCTCCCGGCTGTGGCTGTCCGCGGCTTTGCTGAAATTGTCCCAGTCGAACCGCAGGTCGCGGTACAGCTCATACGCGGCCTGCACCTCCTCGGCGATGGATTCGAGAACGCCCTCGACGCGCGCCTCGCGCTTCCGCACGGCCAGGTTGACGGCTTTGATGTTGCCGATGTTCCAGTTGAACAGCGGAACGTCGAATCCGGCGCTCACCTCGCCCCAGTCTTTTGGCCGGTTCTTCTCACGGTGGTAGGAGAACTGGATGTAGTTGAGCTGGGGCAGTAGCTTGAAGCGTTCGAAGTCCCTCTGCTTCCGGGCGAGTGAAATTTCCTGACGGACCAATGCCGCTTCGGGACGGTTTTGGGAGGCGACGGCCACGGCCTCATCCAGATCGGCCGGGACCGGCGGCGGTACCGGGCTTTCCTGAAAAGCCATGTCGGCCGCGAGGCCCGTTCTCTGAGCCAGGTGCCGCCTGGCCGCGGCCTGTTTCTGCACGGCCCTGGCCAGGTCGTTCCGCGCCTCGGTCCGCATCGACTTGGCCTTCATGTAGTACACAACGGACCGGTCTCCGGTCTGCAGCAGGTTCTCAATCATCCCGATCCTGCGGTCGAGCAGGCTCACCTGCTGCTCCGCGAGCGTGGCCAGCTTGTCCGCGGCGATGACGTCCGCGAAATCGCGGCGCACCCGGGCGGTGAGATCCTGCTCGTACCGGATTTTTTCCAGTTCGATCTCCAGAAGGTCCGTCCGGGCCTTCTCCCTGTCCTCGGTCAGCTCTCCGAGATCCGGAATCCGGACCCGAAGGGCCGCGCGCAATTCGTCGAAGTCGTCGTCATAGCTCTGCCGGGTCACATTGCTGATGCGGAGTTCCGGATTCTCCGGCTTTCCGGCTGAGGAGAGCCTGTGCTGGGCGATCTCCATTTCCGCGGTCAGGGACTGCAGCCTCCGGCTTCGCGCCAGGGTTCTGGAGACAACCGTATCCTCGGTGACGGACGCGCCGGACCGGGCTCCGGAAAAGAAGCGGCCCGACGCGGCCGTGTCAGCGGGTTCAGCGGCGGGAATATGGACCGGGAAGGCGGCCAGTGCCAGACAGACCGCCGCGGCAGCCGGCCGCAGACGGAACGCATCCCGCGGTTGCCGCATCATCCGGCCTCCGGGGATAGATGCACATTCACCACCTCGCCCGGAAGCAGGGCATGGCTGGAATCGAGCGCCACGCGCACCTTGCGGGCCCAGAACAGCTGGCCCCGGAACGAGAGCCGCTCGGGCGCGCGCGAAATGCCCGGCGCCGTGAAGATAACGGTTCCCCGCGTGTCGTATTTCCGGCCCCGCTGGGAGGTGATGCGGACCGACATGCCGGAATCCGTGCGGATGGACGTCTTTTCCGGCAGGTAGACGGTCATATAGACCGGCCTTCTCTCCTCCACGGTGATGAGCGAGTCGAAATCCTCGACCACGTCCCCGGGCCTCGCATTGATGTCGGTCACCACGCCGTCGATCGGAGACACCAGTGACCGCATGCGGATCTGGCTCTCCAACAGAATCCTCACGCTCCCGAACGCACCGGCACGCCCCGCGAGCGCGATTCCCGGAACGCTGTCCGGATCCGCTGATTTCAGCTGTTGAACGGCCCTGCGAAGCCCGGCCGCCTCCTTCGACAGCCGTTCGCGCTCCCCTCGCTGTATCCGCATATAGGCTTCGAGCCCGTCCCTCTGAAGAATCAGGCTGTGCAGGTCCCGGCTCGACCCGAGGCCGGCCTTCTCCGCGTCCCGAAAACGCTCGATCTGGCTGTTGAGCGTGGCCAGCTGAGCCGCGCTGGATTCGAGTGCGGCGATACGGTCCATGAGATCCGCGGCCTCATTTTCGAGCTGGAACCTCAGCCTCTGCATTTCCACCGCCGGGTGGCCCTCGATCAGGTCGGACACGTCCAGCATGGCCAGAACCTGGTTCCTGCGCACGGGATCGCCGACTTCGACCATGAGCGCGGCGATCCGGCCCGGCTCCTGGGGCCCGAGGTAATGGGCCCTGCGCTCCACGATGCCGATGACGTTCCGGCCGACGAACCAACGGAAGGCCAGGCCCGCGAGGGCCAGCAACGCGGCCAGCCACAGGAGATTGTAGGCGTGGCGGCGGAGGGTCCCGGAGTTCACGGCCGGCTTCATACTTCCACCGTCGCTTCCTGGTTGATATAGGTCAACCCCCGGATGTCCTTGACCTTCCGAAGTTCCGCGATCAGGTTCTCCTGGTCGCCGGGATGCGCCAGCCGCACCTGGTAGGAATAATCAAAAGCCTGGCCCTGGGCCACATCGCGCAGGGTGACCAGCACGAAATGCTTCGTTCCCGAACGCAGGATGCGTGTCACCTTGTCCGCCGCGTCCGGATGGGCCGGTAGCTGAAAGCGCAAAAGCCCGTCGTGCTTGCGCCTCGCGCCGAAAGGCGACACGTGCAGGGCCGTTGCGACGAGGCAGAAAACGGCCGTGCCCGTGACGGCCGTTGCATAGCTCTGCACGCCGCAGCTCACGCCGACACCCAGGGACGCGAATATGAAGACCAGGTCGCGGGGCTCGCGCAGGTTGGTGCGGAAGCGGATGATGGCCAGGGACCCGACGATGCCGATGCCCCGGGCGATGTTGTCGCCGATCGAGATCATCAGGAGACACGTGACGATGCTGCCGAGAATCATGCTCTGCACCAGTCCGCGCGAGTACGACAGGCCCTGGTAGGTCTTCTCGTACAGAAGCGCGATGCACGTGGTCAGGAGGAAGGTCAGCAGGAAGGAGAGGAGCGCGACCTGCCATTCGATCTGTTCGAATCCGTAACTGAGAAGCGTCTGCATTCAGTGTTCC
>CAZNXX010000162.1:0-6460 GCA_964577095.1 uncultured bacterium
GTTCTGGCAGGTCAGCCTGCTCATCGTCCTGATCGGCGTTCTGGACTGGGCCGGCCGGCGCTGGGTGTGGCCGCAGGTGCGGTACGCCGTTTGGCTGCTGGTGCTGTTGAAGCTGGTTCTTCCCCCGACGCTCGCCTCACCGTTAAGCGTATTCTCCCGCGTCGAACCCGAGCTCCGGTCCGCGGTGAACGGAACAACGGTTGAAAAACTCATGCCTGCCGCTTCATCCATACGGCTGGAACCGGAAACCGCGCAACAGCCGGACCGGATGCCTCTTCCCGGCATGTTCCGGACGTTCCCGGTCCCGGCCGGGGAGAAAGCCGCCGCGCGCCTGACCGCGAAAACCCTCATTTTTCTCGTCTGGATCGGCGGCATGGCCGTGTTCGCCTTCCTGCTGATCCTGAAAATGGCGCGCCTGAGACGCTGGCACCGTCTGCACCGCGACGACCGCGTTCCGGACTGGTTTTACCGGATGCTGGTCGAAACCGCGAAAACACTCCGGCTGGGACGCGTCCCGGCCATCATCTTCGCTCCGGACGCGGCCACACCCGCGGTGTACGGCATGTTCAGGCCCGTGCTCCTGCTACCGTCGGGCTACCTGAAGAACCTGTCGCGTGACGAGGCCCGTCACGTGGTCCTGCACGAGCTCAGCCATCTCAAGCGGGGCGACCTGTGGATGCACGGCCTGTACCTGGCGCTCCACGTGGTCTACTGGTTCAATCCCCTGCTGATCTGGGCGCGGCGCCAGATGAAGCACGTGCGCGAGATCTGCTGTGACCTCAGCGTGGCCGGCGTCCTGCGCGAGAAAACGCGCGGGTACCGCGATACCCTGCTGAACACCGCGAAGGACCTCCTGACCGAAAACGTCGAACCCGGGCTCGGCCTGCTCGGCGTGTTCGAGGAGCCGTTCCGCCTGGTGACCCGGCTGAAATGGCTGGAGAAGGACGTGTGGAGGCGCGGGAAGTGGATCCCGGCGGCGTCTGCCGGCGCGAGTCTCTTCGTTGCAGCCGCGTTCCTGCCCATGGCGCCCGGAGGCGTTTCCCTGCTTCCGGACGATCCCGCCCGGACCGTCCAGTTCAGCTCCGAGGGGCCGGTGATCTTCAACACAGGGGCAGGCGACTCCGTCAAGGCACCCGGTTTCCGCATCCGGGTGGAAAAGACGGAGCCCGCGACCGTCGTGATCCTGCCGAGGACCGGCATCAGCGGCGCCTCACCAACGAGCGGCCTCACCGAGTTCGAAACGGCGCTGAACGAGCTTCAGGAACGCATGAAGGAACAGGGGATCAAGGCCCGCGGCGATTTCTTCTGCCGTTCGTGGACGGACAATGAGAAAGTGCCCAAAAGTCAGAGCATCTGGGAAGTGGGATGCCCGGTTTCTCCGGCTACGGTGGCGAAGCCGCCTCTTGAAACCGTCCATATTCCGGAACTCCAGCAGGCCGTTGTGGAATGGAGCCTCCCTTTCGTCGCCGGATTTTACACCCGTGAGACGATCGTCCAGGCCATGCAGGAATCCGGATGGATTCCCGCCTTCCCCCCGGACGTGGTCGTGTTCCGGAACTGGGATGGGTCGACGTCCCCCTATTGGAACATGGAATTTCGCATGCAGGCCCTGCGGCGCGGGGAATCATACCCCGGCATGAAGGTAAAAATACAGGAAGCGAAAGCGGTCACAGCCATCGTACTCCCGATGACCGGCTCCTACACGCAGTTCGACGAAGCGAGAGAACGGATGAAGCGTTGCATCCGCGAAAACAGACTGAAAACCACGAACCGCTGGTTCCGTCTCTTCTTCACCGATCCATCCAAAGTCAGGCCGGACTCGTTTCAGTGGGAAATCGGCTGCGAACTCGAGCCGTCGGCCGGTTCTGCGGATCTCCGCGTGGATCCGCCGTTTGTCCTCAGGTTTTTTGAGAAGGATACCATCGCTGCCGTAAATTTCAAGTATCCGCCGGATCAGGAATTCCCGGCCTCGGCCTTTATCACCCAGACGCTCATGAGCGGTTTTCTGATCGCCGGTCCGGTCGGCCAGGCCTGGGAGGAGAACCCTCGCCGGGACGCCGGCCGGATCCGCAAAACCGAATGGTTCATGCCTGTGGTTTCAGTCGGGGAATTCGCGGAAGGCATGCGTGCGTACGGTGAAGCGGTGGCCGCGCGGAGCAAACGATTTCCGGCGGACTATTCCACCGGAACGCAGGCCGAACAAAACAGGTTCGCGGAAGGGTCCGCCGGTTCGTCCAACCGGACGGCGGCGGAACAAGGATACCGCGTCCAGCTGGTTTCCACGACCGAAGAGAGAATCGCGCGTAAGACATGGGACGATGCCATGTCGAAATTGAAAATGCCGGTTTACCTGGAATTCGAACCGCCGTACCGCAAGATCCGCGTCGGGGACTGCCGGACCCTCGAAGAGGCCGAACTCCTGAAATCGAAAGCGTTGCAATGCGGATTCTCGGAAGCGAAGATCGTCCGATCCGAGGTAGCCGGCTCGGTTGTTTCCAGCACGGGAAATGCTGAGGCATCGGATTCCGCTCCCGGCTGGAAGGAACGGCTCTCCGGCTTTTTCTCCGGCGTTTCAACCGGCGAGCCGTCCGAATCCGCGATCCGGATCGAGCGCACGGATCCGTTCTGGGCGGTCCTCCTGCCGGCGGACGGATCCATGGCCCAGCATGAAGCGGTATTCGGAAAGCTGAAAAATTATATGGCCGCCAACGGCATTGTGGCGTCCGGCACCGTGTTCACCCGTCAGTTCTACAGCGACCAGACCGTGAGCACGCTGGAACTCTACTGGGAGGCAGGCGTCCCGGTGAAGGACAGCGTGACCGTGAAACCGCCTTTCCGTTGTATCCGCATTCCGGCCCGGGACGTCATCCGGATCCATTTCAAGAGGGAAATGGACCAGAAGGCGATGAACGTGAAACTCGCCTCCTGGATGCTCCACAATGATTTTCGCCCGAAATTCCCGAACGTCCTGATCTGGGTGGATGGCATGCCGTCCGGCAACCGGATTCCCGAAAAGATTGAAATCGAGGTCCCGGTGGAAAAAATGACGGAACCGTTTCCGGAAGTCAAGATCCACACCCGGTCGCACGGGGAAAGGCTGGAGATCCTTCTCCCCATGACCGGAAGCTGGAAGCAGGAGGACGAGGCGGTCTCCAGGCTGAATGAATTCGTCCGGCGGAACCGCATCGAGACCCTGGACGACCCGTTTGTGCAGTATCACACCACGCCGGAAATCACGCCTGAAAAGGAAATGGTCTGGGAAGTGGGTGTGGCGTGCAAGGGCGAAATCAAGGTTCCGGATCCGATGCGTCTTGAACGGCGCCACGGCGGGGAAACGGCCTGCGCCTATTTCACCGGAGATCACCTGGATATTCCAACGGCCTTCTGGCACAGCTATATGCTGAACCTCACGTCGAACGGCTACTTCCTGTCGGGCTATCCGAGAAAAGTGTTCCGGCAGAAGCTGGCGGACGGAAAGTGGAAGGTGGAGCTGGAATGGGGCGTGACGCGGTGAGCGTTCCGACCCCGGGGTGGACCCCGGGGTCGTGATCACAGCCATGGAGGTCCCCGCCTGAAGAACGCGGGGATGACCAAATTTTCAACCTCCCGCGGAATTTAGCCGCCCGCGGGAGGTTTTTTTTCTACGCCATCCGCTTCGAATCCGGGTTTTCCAGCCGCACGATATCCCTGATCTTCCCCCGCACGTCCGACCGCATCGGGCACCGCACCGCACAGTCTCGGCATTCCCCGCAGACATTCTCCGGCTTCCCGGCCAGGGCGAGCGTCTGCCGCGCGTGCTCGAGATTCCCGTACCCGTAGGCGTACATGTAGCTCCGCATCAGGGTGGGGATGTCCAGCCCGTCCCGGCACTGGCCCACGCACTGCCCGCATTGCTGGCAGAAGGGGCCGTCTGCAGGCGCGGCGGCCGAAAGCTGGAGCTCCGCCTTCTCCCCGGCCGTCAGGGACGGATCGCGCATCACGGCAACGTCGGCGGTGAGCTGTTCGTAGGTGGTCATACCCGGAACAGCCGTGGTCACGCAGGGGTTCTGGACCGCCCACTTCAACGCAGCCCCCGCGTTGATCGGCTTGGTCTTTTCCTTGTCCCAGAACGCGCCGGCCATGGTCTTCATGGCGATGACGCCCATGCCGGCTTTCGAAGCCGCCTCCGCAGCCGACAGGATCTCCAGGCGGTTGTCCTTCCGGAAATTGAGCGCGGTCATGACCACATCGTACACGCCCGTTTCAGCGGCCGCGCGTATCGCCTCGTCTTCGAACTGGTGCGTGGCCACTCCGATGAAACGGGCCTTCCCCTCCTTTTTGATCTTTTCCATCGCTTTCAGCAGGGGTTCGAAAAACACGGATTCGCGCCTGGCCACGAAAGGCAAAAGGAAGATGTCCACGGTTTCCATTTCCAGCCGCTTCAGGCAGCCCTCGAATTTTTCCACAAAGGGTTCGGCCCTGGTCGACGCGTTCCAGACGCCGGCCTTGTGGTCGAAACCGTCCGCCATGGCGCTGGTCATGATCACGGCGGAATCGCGCTTCCGGCCCTTCATGATCCGGCCGATCATTGTTTCGTTCTGACCGTTGTAATAGTATGCGGACGTGGCGAGCAGGACGATTCCCGCGTCCAGCGCGGCGGTCACCAGGGACGGGTCCTGTGTGTCGCCGGCTCCCATGCTCACCACCGGCAGACGGATGCCGGTCCGGCCCAGAGTCCGGAGGGCCGGCTTCCGGTCCCCCGTCTTCAGCGCTCCCGCGGACAGGCCCCGGCTGCCCAGAAGCGCGAAACCGGCCGCTCCGGCCAGGCCGGTTTTCAGAAAATCCCTGCGGTTCTGCGATGGATCATTCATGACCGGCTTCCTCCAATGGTTGGATGTGCAGGACGAATGGTTGTTTCAGTATAACCGGGATCCGGGAAAAAATCAAGTAATAGTTTGTCAGCGCCGACCCCGGGGTGGACCCCGGGGTCGGATTCTCCCGCCAACCTCTCCCTTGACAATCCGTTTAAAAATCTCTACTTTAATCCGTAGCGTCCGGCCGCCGCCGGCCCGTTTTCCGGCGGTAGAAGGACGGCCCCGTGGCGGAATTCCGCCTGCCCCTTCCGATCATCTCCGACCCTGGAGGTCCTCATGGAAACCCGCTCCAACCGGCTCTCAGTCAAGGAAAAAATCGGTTACGGCCTGGGAGATGCCGCTTCCAATTTCTACTGGCAGATGTTCATGAATTTCCTCCTCTTCTTTTATACGGACGTTTTCGGTATTTCCGCTGCCGCGGCCGGCACCATGTTCCTCGTCGTGCGCATCTGGGACACGGCGAACGACCCGATCATGGGCCTGATCGCGGACCGGACGGAAAGCCGATGGGGCAAGTTCCGGCCCTGGCTGATCTGGGGCGCGCTTCCCATCGGCATCATCGGCGTGCTCACCTTCACGACGCCGGGGTTCGGGATGACCGGCAAGCTCGTGTACGCCTATGTCACCTACACGCTGATGATCATGGCCTACACCGTGGTCAATATCCCCTACTCCGCGCTGATGGGCGTGATGACGCCGGATTCGATGGAGAGGACCAGCCTGTCCTCCTACCGGTTCGTGCTGGCCATGGCCGCGACCTTTGTCGTGCAGGGCGCGACCCTGCCCCTGGTGAAGGCCCTGGGCGGCGAAAGCCAGGCGGCCGGGTTCCAGCGTACACTCATGGTCTATTCCATCGCGGCCGTCGCCCTGTTCTATATGACCTTCCGCCTGACGAAGGAGCGAGTCAAGCCTCCGCAGGCGCAGAAGACGTCCCTGAAAAACGATCTCCGGGACCTGTCGCACAACGGTCCCTGGCTCGTCATGTTCCTCATCGGCATTTTCGCCCTGACGTACAACTGCATCCGCAGCGGGGCCGTCATCTACTATTTCAAGTACTACGTGGGACGCGAGTCCCTGACATCGGCGTTCATGATGGCCGGCACCGCGGCCGTGATCGTCGGCATCATGCTCACCAATTTCTTCGCCTCCCGGTTCGGCAAACGGAACCTCTACATCGCGCTGATGGGCATCACGACCGTGCTGACCACGCTGTTCTACTTCGTGCCCCGTGAGAACATCGTCGCGGTCTTCGGCCTGCACATCGCGATTTCCTTCTTCCTCGCCCCGACCGCGCCCCTGATCTGGGCCATGTACGCGGACACCGCGGATTACTCGGAGTGGAAGTGGAAGCGCCGGGCCACCGGCCTGGTGTTCTCCGCCGCCAGTTTCGCGCAGAAGATGGGGTACACGATCGGCGGCGCCCTGGCGGGCTGGCTGCTCGCGTATTTCGGGTTCAAGGCGAACGTGGTCCAGACCGAGGCGACCCAGAACGGCATCCGGCTCCTCATCAGCGTGATTCCGGCCGTGGGCAGCGCCCTGGCCGCGGCAACCGCCTGCTTCTACACGCTGGACGAGCCGTTCATGAAGCGGATCGAGGCGGATCTGGC
>CAZNXX010000163.1:0-6420 GCA_964577095.1 uncultured bacterium
ATGGGATCGGTCATCGCCGCCCTTTTCGGAGGTGTTCTGGCGTTCGTGAAGAAACTGGCGGAAGAGGAAAAATAGAACGCCCGCTCCTCCGTATCCGGTGATGCCCCGGTCCCGGCCCCGACGCCGTTTCCGTTCGCGAAGACCCCTGACCCGGAGTCCCGATGAAACGCTTCTTATTCTTCCTCTTTCCCATTCTGGTCATTGTCACCGCAGGCCTCGGTCTTTCCGGTTTTCTGCAGGTGCGATCCGTCGAAGAAAAAATGACGGACGACCTCCGCCGCAAGGTGACCGCGCTCGCGGAGAGCATCGGGGTCTCCTCCCGTCATCTCTTCGTCTCCTTCCAGCCCCGTGCGGCACAGCGGCTGGTCGATTCGTTCGACCGCCGCGAACGGCTGCAGGGCTGCGCCCTGTACGACAGCACGGGCCTTCTCCTGGCCGTCTCGGAGCGTATGGACAGCTGGCGCAACGCCGAAGACCCGGTCCTCCCGAAGGTGCTGGAAACCCGGCGGCCGGAAGGCGACACGATGTCTTTCGCGGGCGCGACTCTGTTCGTTTACGCCTCTCCCGTGTTTGATGATGACAGCCGGCTTCTGGGCATCGTCGAGATCCTGCACGATACGTCTTATCTGTACCCGGTCCAGACGGCCCTCTGGCGGAGGCTCAGTATCGTTCTGTTCGCCATGACCGTGCTGATTGTCGCCGTCCTTTTCCTGATGCAGCGCCGCCTGTTCACCCTTCCGATCCTGCGGATGGCGGACTGGTTCGACCGTTTTCAGAAGGGCGAGACGGACGCGCCCCGACCGCCTGACGCGCAGGGCGAACTGCGGCGGCTGGCCGACGAGGTGGAGCAGGCGGCCCTCACGCTTCGCGTGGCCCGAAAGGCCATATCCAGGGAAGCCGCGGCCCGGGTGAAGAAAGAGGACCTCTGGACGGAATCCAGGCTGAGAGACCTGGTCCACGCCAGGCTCGGCGTATCGTCCTTCTTCGTCGTGTCCAACCGAGAACCGTACATTCACGAACTCAACCCGCCGGGTCCGCCCCGGTGCGTCCGCCCGGCCAGCGGCGTGGTCACCGCACTGGATCCCATTCTGAAGGCTTCGGGCGGTACCTGGATCGCGCACGGAAGCGGAAAAGCCGATTTCCTGGCCGTCAATTCCAAGGGCAAGCTCGGCGTCCCGCCGGAGGACCCGCGCTACATCCTCAAGCGCGTCCGCCTGACCAAAGAGGAGGAGAACGGGTATTACTACGGATTCTCGAACGAGGGACTGTGGCCGCTGTGTCACGTCACCCACACGCGCCCCGTTTTCCGCGAAACGGACTGGAAAACCTACCGGGACGTGAACCGCAAATTCGCCGATGCCGTGCTGGACGAACTGCCTGTCGGAAAGGCGTTCGTCTTCATCCAGGACTACCATTTCACACTGCTGGGACGGATGATCAAGGAAAAACGGCCGGATGTGTCGGTCGCTCTTTTCTGGCACATCCCGTGGCCGAACCCTGAAATTTTCGCCATCTGCCCCTATTACGCGGAAATACTGGATGGAATGCTCGGATGCGACCTGCTCGGTTTCCACGTCCAGATCCACTGCAACAACTTTCTGGACACCGTCAACCGGCTCCTGGAATGCCGCGTGGACACCGAGCGGTTCACCGTGGTGCGGAACGAGAAGGAGACCGCGGTGCGGTCCTTCCCGATCAGCGTCGATGACGCGATGGGACGCGCCCTCCCGGAGGACGGAGACGCCGTCCGGGAGATCGACCGGGAATACGACCTGCAGGGTAAAATCGTCGCCATCGGCGTGGACCGCATCGACTACACCAAGGGCATCGCCGAACGCCTTCATGCCGTGGACCGCTTTCTGGAGAAGCATCCGGAATACCGGAACCGTTTCGTGTTCATCCAGATCGGCGCCCCGAGCCGCGTGCACATCAAGCGGTACCATGACCTGGGCGGCGAAATCGACGAGCTGGTGGAAAAACTCAACTGGAAGCATTCGGACGGCACGTGGAAGCCGATTCTATTCCTGAAGCGGCACTTCACCCCCGATGAAATACGTCCCTTCTACAAACGTTCCGACATCTGCATCGTCAGTTCCCTGCATGACGGCATGAACCTGGTCGCGAAGGAATATGTGGCATCCCGCACCGACGACAACGGTGTCCTGCTGCTCAGCAGTTTCACCGGCGCTTCACGGGAGCTGGGTGAAGCCGTCCCGATCAATCCTTATGCCACGGAGGATTTCGCGGACCGGATTTTCCAGGCAGCGGAGATGCCGGAAGAGGAAAAACACAGGCGCATGCGGAGCCTCCGCGCAACGGTTTCTGAATACAACATCTACCGGTGGGCCGGCCAGATCGTTTCTGAATGGACGGCCCTGCCGCCAGCCGGCTGACTCCCCCGTTCCCGAAAACCTGGAGATACCCGTGCAATTCGGCGAAATCACCGGATGGATCTCGCAACCGCGGAACCTGCTTCCGCTTCTATCCCCCGTTGCAGCCCTGATTCTGGGACTCTGGGTCCGGAAGGCGCTGTTCCGGCGCCTGAGGCGTCTGTCGCAAAGAACCCGGTCAACATGGGACGATGTGGTGATCGAATCGATCCGTTCACCGTTCCTCCTCTGGTGCATCATGGGAGGGATATACGTGACGTTGACGCTCTACGCCCTCCCCGACCGGCTTCTCGCAATCAGCGGAAAGGTCCTGTTCATCCTGGCTGTACTCTCCCTGGTAATAACCTTTTCGAACGCCTCCGCTTCCCTGATCCGCGCTTCCGCGGGTCATATCACCGGCCCCCTTCCTATGGCGTCACTCACCCATCAAGCAATCCGGATCGTGCTGTGGATTCTGGGCGCGCTCATTGTGCTGAACACGCTCGGCATTTCCGTAACACCGATTCTGGCGACCCTGGGCGTCGGAGGACTGGCCGTCGCTCTCGCCCTGCAGGACACGCTCGCCAATCTGTTCGCGGGTTTCCATGTCATCGCCTCCGGACAGGTGAGAAGCGGCGATTTTGTTCGCCTCGAGGGCGGACAGGAAGGCACCATTGAGGACATCGGCTGGCGCATCACGAAGGTCCGCATGCTGTCAAACAACATTGTTCTGATTCCGAACGCCAAGCTCGCCCAGGCCGTTCTGATCAACTATCATCTTCCGGACACGGAAATGTCCGTCCTGATCGAAGTGAGTGTTCATTACGACAGCGACCTGACCCTGGTTGAAAAAATCACCTGTGAGGTCGGGGCCGAAGTCCTGCGCTCCGTGTCGGGCGGCGTTTCCACTTTCGCCCCGTTCATCCGGTACCACACGTTCGGCGACTCGGGCATTCACTTCACGGTGATTCTCCGGGTGAAGGAGTATGTGGATCAGTACCTCATCAAGCACGAATTCGTGAAACGCCTCCACGAACGCTACTGCAGGGAAGGAATCGTCATCCCCTACCCCATGCGCACCCTGACCTGGGAGGCCGTCGGCGCCCCTCCCGTACCGCCGGCCGGTCCGGTCGGCTGAGCGGACGCCATGCGCTCTATTCTGCGTCGCTGGTCCGAAGTGAAACCGCGGTTGGCATCCGGCAGGCTTGCCGTTTTTCTGGACTTCGACGGAACACTGGCACCCATCGTCCGCCAGCCCGGGCAAGCCGCCATTTCCCCGTGCCTCCGCCGGACGCTTTCCCGGTTATCCGCCTGCCCTGGCGTGCGGGTCGGCGTGGTGAGCGGCCGATCGCTGGCCGACCTGAAAAAACGCGTCCGACTGCGGAAAATCGCCTACGCCGGGAACCATGGACTCGAGATCGAGGGCACGGGCTTCCGGTTCCGCCTCAGGACTCCGCCGGATTATCCGCGGACCCTGGCCCGCGTCCGGGACTCGATCGCCGGTCTGCCGTCCGTGTTTCCGGGAACCGAGATCGAGGATAAGGGATTGACACTGTCTTTTCATTACCGCAGGGCGAACCGCCGGATCGTTCCCGAGGCCGTTGCGGCGTTCCGCCATGCCGTCCGGCCCTATCAGAACCGCCTGCAGATCCGGACCGGCAAGCGGATTCTGGAGATCCGTCCGCCGACTCCCTGGGGCAAGGGAGAAGCCGTTCTGTGGCTCCTGTCGAACCGGGTCTGGCTCCCGGGCCGGATGCCGACGACGGCCGTCTATGTCGGTGACGACTGTACGGACGAGGATGCATTCCGGGCGCTTCGGGATGAAGGCGTGACGATCCGGGTCGGCCGTTCGGTCCGATCGGCCGCCCGTTACGCCATCGACGATACGGAATCGACAGCCCGTTTTCTGGACAGGCTCATTCGACTCCGGGAAGGATCGAAATGACTGAATCGACACACGCGGTTGAACCGTTCCGGTTTTACACCCGGCTCCATCTGACGGAACTGCTGGGCATCCGGGCCTCCTCGCTCGCGGAGCTGATCCGCTGCGTGAACAACGTGCCGGGGTCAAGCATCTACCACCACACGCACCGTTTTCTGCAGCAGCACCAGTACCTCTCCCCCGAGCCGCCGAACGATTTCGCCTACTGGGTGACGGAGGCGCTCGGAGAGGAGGCGCTGGGCGAACGCCTGGCCAGCGTGAACACTGTTCAGTTCGGTGACATCCGGAGCCTGCGGGAATCCCTGTGCGGCACCATGGAGCGCTACGCGGGGGAGCATCCCCGGGCACTGGCCAAAACTGCGGATCCGGGTGACGAGTTCTTTTTCATGAAATCCGTCAGCTTCGTTCTGCCCACCCGGCATGAGGCCCGGACGCTGGAGGAATTCGCGGAAATTCTGGATGGCGTCACAGCGGATTCCCTGTATTATCACATGTTCGAGTCGCGCCTGCGCCTCGAGAAGCAGACGAACGACTTTTCAACCTGGTTTTCAGGCTCGCTCGGCGACTCGGCGCTCGCCGCCGAGGTCGAGCGACTCGATCCGTACACGCATACCATGGAGGGCCTGCGGCGCTCCCTTCTCCGGCTCGTCCGGAGAAGAATTCCGCGCCGGTAACGCGATGCAACTGGACGACTACATTCCGATCGTGGGCCGGTCCGTCATCGAGGACCTGCGCCTGCTGTCCGAGCGGCTGTCCGGCCGCCGGATTCAGCACGTCAACTCCACCGCCGTGGGCGGCGGCGTGGCGGAAATCCTCAACCGCATGGTGCCCCTGTGCAACGAGCTGGGCGTCGATTCCCGCTGGGACGTGATCACGGGGGGAGACCGCTTCTTCGGAGTGACCAAAAAATTTCACAACGCCCTGCACGGGAAGCCCGAATCCCTGACCCGCGAGGATTTCGAGGTCTTCATCGAAAACGGCCGCATCAACGCCGAACGCATGACAACCGACGCGGATATCGTCTTCATCCACGATCCCCAGCCGGTGACCCTGATCGACAAAAAATCAGGCAACAAGTGGATCTGGCGGTGCCACGTGGATGTCTCCGACCCCCTTCAGGAGGTCTGGCGTTTCCTCGCCGACTACGTGGTCCGCTATGACGCGGCCGTGTTTTCCGCGCCGGGATTCTCCCGTGAATTGCCGATGCGCCAGGTGTTGATTTCTCCGTCCATCGACCCGCTGAGCGACAAGAACCGGGACATCGGGCCGGACGTCATCGACGCCGTGATGAACAAGTACGGCATCCCCCGCGACAAGCCGATCGTCACCCAGGTCTCCCGCTTCGACCGGCTGAAGGACCCCGTCGGCGTTCTCGAGGCGTACCGGATCGCGAAAAAGAACGTCGACTGCCGTCTCGTGCTGGCAGGCGGCACGGCCTCGGACGACCCGGAAGGCGCCGAGGTGTACCAGGAAGTCATGGACAGGGCATCCGGCGATCCGGACGTGCATATCCTGCTCCTGTCGCAGAACGACATCGAGATCAACGCCCTTCAGCGAGCCTCGGACGTCATCGTGCAGAAATCGCTCAAGGAGGGATTCGGACTCACCGTTACCGAGGCCCTGTGGAAGGCGAAGCCCGTGCTGGCCTCGGCCGTGGGAGGAATCCCCCTGCAGATCCGGCACAAATACTCGGGACTGCTCTGTCACTCGGTCGAGGGCGCAGCGTTCTCCTTGAAACAGCTTCTCAACAGCCCGGAATACGCGAAAAAACTCGGGGAAAACGGCCGGGAGCATGTCCGCAACAATTTCCTGCTGACACGGCACCTGCGCGAATACCTGCTCCTCTTCCTTTCCATGACCCGCACGGGGGACGTGGTGTACCTCTGATCCCCCTCTGGATGGAACCGCATCCGGACGCGGCATCCGAAGCGGGCGCCGGTTCGGACCGTGCCGCCGCGAAATCGCGCTTCCCGGGGAAAAATTCTCCTTGAAACCCGCCTGATTTTCCCTTATTTTAGTCCGGCATTGATGCTGAAAACCGATCGGAAGAGCCGGTTTGACCTATAAATCCGCGATCCGAAACGCCTACTTTTTCGGAATTTTCGCCCT
>CAZNXX010000164.1:0-6409 GCA_964577095.1 uncultured bacterium
ATCGTTTCGGAACATTTAGAACCCAAAACTTGGAGTCGACGGCTATGAGAAAAACCTCCGTCTGCAGAGCGCTTCCGGCCAGTATTCTCCTGCTCGCCCTGGTTCCATGGGCGGGTCTGTTTGCCGGAAACACGGGCAAGATCGCCGGCACGGTGAAGGACGCCGGCAACAAGTCACCGCTGATCGGCGTGAACGTTCTGGTTCAGGGCACGTCTTTCGGCGCCGTCACGGATGAGAAGGGCGAGTATCAGATACTCGGCCTTCCTCCGGGATCGTACGCGCTCCGCCTGACCCTCATGGGTTACCGCCGGACTGTTGTGGAGAACATCCGGGTGTCCATTGATTTCACGACGGCGCTGGACGTGGACATGGCGTCGACGGTGATCGAATCGGACGAGACCGTGACCATCGTGGCGGAGAAGCCGCTGGTCCGGAAGGACATGACCGGATCGCTGTCGACGGTGGGCGCGGACGAGATCGCGAACCTTCCGGTTCGGAGCGTGGAGGACGTTCTGCAGCTTCAGGCCGGTGTGATCCGCCAGGGCGGGGACATCCACATCCGGGGCGGCCGGCGGGGCGAGGTGGCGTACTGGGTGGACGGGGTATCGACGACGGACGTGTACAACGGATACAACGGGGTATCGGTTGAGACGAACTCGATTCAGGAGATGCAGGTGGTCAGCGGCACGTTCAACGCCGAATACGGCCAGGCCATGTCGGGCATCGTCAAATACATCACGAAGGAGGGCGGCGACCGCTACACGGGTGAGATTTCCGGTTATGTGGGCGATTACGTGAGCACGGACCCGGTGTATAAGGTGTTGAAGCGCTGGGCGCCGGCCGTGAATCCCCTTTCCGGTGTCACCACGGGCGCCGGTCAGTACGAGAACCCGCTTCGGAAGTTCAATCCGGTGGCCAACGGCGAGTTCACGCTGAGCGGACCGGTTCCGCTGACGAACAAGCGGATGACGTTTTTCACGAACGCCCGTTTTCTGTCGGACGAGGGATACCTGTACGGGCGCGAGTTTTTCACGCCGCAGGGGCACCCGGGCGACAGTTCGGTCGTGGCGTTGAATCCGCACACGCGGAGTTCGTTCCAGGGCAAGGTGGCCTACAAGCTCCGGCCGCAGATCAATTTGAGTTATAACCTGTTCGTCAGCCAGTCGGAGAACGAACGGCTTTACAACCAGCTCTACACCTATGTTCCGGGCGGCACGCCCCAGCAGTCGAGCCGGTCCCGCACGCACATTCTTTCGCTGAACCATGTTCTTTCCTCGCAGACCTTTTACGAGCTGAGGCTCAGCCATTTCAAGACGCGCTACGAGCAGTACGTCTACGACAATCCGCTGGCGAAGAGCAAGTACCGGGTGTACGTGGACGAGGATGTCAACCGCGGACTGCCGTCCGAAACGTTCGATCCCACCACGGCCGAAGGACAGGGCCGGCTGACGCAGATTCAGAACGACCGGCGGAGTTTCCATTATTATACGGATCCGTCGGGTCCGGCCGGTTACGTGCATCCGGATTCGAGCCAGCAGCCGGCCGCGTACAGCCTGTACCGGGCGGGGAATTCGCTGTTCAACATGGACCGGACGACGTCCTACTGGGTGGCGAAGATGGATCTGACGCACCAGGCCGGATCGGTCCACCAGATCAAGACGGGGTTCGAGTACCGCCACCATAATCTTCTGCTGGACCAGTATACCCTCCGGCCGGCGGTTTCGGGCACCACGACCATCGTTCCGTTCGAACCGTCGATTCCGGATCTGTCGAGCATCTACCGGCAGAAATACGACCGTTCGCCTCGGGAGCTCGCGGTGTACGGCCAGGACAAGATCGAGCTCAAGGACCTGATCGTGAACCTCGGACTGCGTTTCGATTATTTCGACGCGAACAGCGTGGTGCCGGCCGATCCCGCGGATCCGAGCGTGTACTATCCCTTCAAGCCCGAGCACATCTACAAGGGCTATGTGCCGCCGTCCACGCCGCTGTCGGGACCGGATCTGACCGCGTACCAGAGCCAGTTTGAGACATACACGCCCGAGGAGCGGCGTGCGTTCATGCAGAAGAAAGTGGACGCGCGGATGGCGGTGTCGCCCCGGCTCGGGGTTTCGTATCCGATCACGGACCGCGGCGTGATCCACTTTTCGTACGGTCATTTTTTCCAGATACCGGAATTCCAGTACCTGTACACGAACCCGGATTTCAAGATGCCGGCGGGGGGGCTGGGCGTGAACAACCAGGACCTGATTTTCGGAAACGCGGCCCTGAAGCCCCAGCGGACCACGCAGTATGAGATCGGCCTGCAGCAGCAGATACTGCAGGACGTGGGCGTCGACGTCACCGTGTTCTACCGGGACGTCCGCGACTGGGTGTCGACGAGCAACCTGATCAGCACGTCCCAGGCCGCGGTGTTCTACGCGAAGTGGGAGAACAAGGACTACGCCAACATCCGCGGACTGACCTTCAAGCTGTCGAAGCGCTACTCGAATCATTTTGCCGCGTACGTGGATTACATGTACGAGGTGGCTGAGGGCACGTTCTCGAGCCCGAACGAGGCCTTTGTGGCGACGCTCAACCAGAACGAGCCCCGCATCTCCCTGATCCCGATGGCGTGGGACCAGCGGCACACGGCCAACGGCCGCGTGGAGTTCCGGACGGGATCCTGGACGGCGTCCCTGATCGGCCGTTACTACACGGGCACGCCCTATACGCCGTCGTTCCGGACCGGCGAGCAGACCGGCGGCACGGCGACCAGCGCGCTCCGGGAGAACAGCATGTACAAGCCGGCGCAGAAGAGCGTGGATCTCTATCTCAACAAGCAGTTCCGGGCGGCCGGTCTTCGTCTCGGATGGTTCCTCAACGTCTACAATCTGTTCGACATCCGTGACGAACTGACCGTGTACAGCGACACGGGCAGCGCGGATTACACCACCACGGTTTCGGTCGCCACCCAGCCCTACGACGCGAGCCGGGTCGGAACCGTCTCCGAATTCGTGCGTCAGCCCGGCTGGTACACGGCCCCGCGCCAGGTTCAGATGGGCCTGTCCGTCGGATTCTAACCGGAAACGCGAAGGAGAACGCAATGAAATCCATTCGAACTTTTGGCGTCTGGGCGGCGGTCCTGGTCGGATTGGCGGCGGGCCGGCTCTTCGGCCAATCCCAGTTGGGGACGCTCTACGGGGACCAGAACCTCATCGTGAGCGGGGAGCACGCCGGCAACCAGTTTCGCACCACGTTCTACAATGACGGGGAGTGGGGTAACAACCGGAACAGCACCGGCGACATCGGCGGCGAATGGCCGATCGGCTCCGGCCATATCTATATGGTCGACGGCAACCCCTTCGTGGGTTCCGAAGTGATCGACGAGGAGGGCCAGCTCCGGCACATCACGTCCACGGTCCGAAGCATTGCGTCCGCGCCGGAGAGCGAGAACTCCTCGGGCGACGGCAGTCCGGACGGCCAGTACTGGTGGACGTTCCTGCCGCTCCGGGGGTTCTACAACGAGGCCCCGCCGACGGAGATGAGCCGGACGCCCCGCATCGCCATGAGCAAGTGGAAGTGGTCGTGGCCCTCGTTCTGGCCGGACAAGTCGGACGATCCGGTCGACGCGGGCTGGGCGAACGACGCGGTGGACGGCAATCCCATGCGCGCGGCCTGGAACGGGTATTTCGGCAAGGACCAGTTCAACGCCGACGAGGAAAGCTACTATGTGGGCGACGATTCGCAGAACAAGGAATGGAAGTTCTACCCGGATCCCGCGGACAGGAGCCGGCAGGGGCTTGGCCTGCGCATGTACGTGCGCGGCCTGCAGTGGTCGAACGCGCTGGTCGAGAACGCCCTGTTCATCCTGTTCGATTTCGAGAACTACAGCCCGCATCACCATGACAAGATGGTGTTCGGATTCAAGGTGGGAAACAACCTGGGCGACACCATGTCCGGCCAGACCGACGGCGCGGACGACTGCGGCGCCTACGAGCTCGACACGGACATCGCCTACATGTACGATGACGACAATCTCGGCGGCGGGGGATTCACGCCGGTCGCCCTGATCGGCGGCGCTTTTCTGGAAAGCCCGGGCAATCCCCATGACGGCATCGACAATGACGGGGACGGCATCAACGGATCGGGCGGCCTGATCGACGAGTCCATGTTCGCCGAGCGCACGCTCCGGGCTGGCGAGACGATCGTGAAGATCGACTACCTGACTTTCGAGCGGACGGTCATGCCCATGCCGGACGACACGGTCCGGATCGCCTACCAGAACATCGAGTACAAGTTCTGGCCGGGCAAGGTGGTGGCGGAATACCCGCAGAATCTCATCGACGACAACCTCAACGGCATCATCGACGAGAACGACGGGTCCGTGTTCGGAACGGAGCCGAACCAGATCGTTCGGTACCTGTACGCCAATCCGGGCGTGAAATACGTCAACTACCTCACGGGCGAGGGCAGCGACAATCCGATGATCGACGAGCGCCGCGACGACGGCGTGGACAATGACGGCGACTGGATCGTGAAAGACGACGACAACGGCCAGGACGGCGCGCCCTCGACCGGGGATCCGGGCGAAAAGGACGGACGGCCCACAAACGGCGAACCGCATTTCGACAAGACGGACATTTCCGAGACCGACATGATCGGTCTCACCAGCTTCAATCTTTACGAATGGAGCACGATTCCGCAGTACGACGACGAGGGCGTGTGGGGCATGCTCAAACCCGGCATGCTCGACGACCGGCTGCAGCGCGTGAACACGGAAATCATGTGGGGCTCCGGGTACTTCCCGATGGAGCCCGGATCGTTCCAACGATTTTCCATGGGGATTGTGCTGGCCGACGGCACCACTTTGGACGAAGGCCGGGCCGAAATGGTTTATAACACCGGCTGGGTGACGAAGGCGTACGAGGAGAACTACAATTTCTCCAAGTCTCCGGCCATTCCGACGGTCTGGGCCACGGCCGGCGACCGGAAAGTGACGCTCAACTGGGATGACCTCGCCGAGCACTCCGTGGATCCGATTCTGGGCGAGGATTTCGAGGGATACCGCATCTACCGGTCCACGGATCCGGGCTGGAATGACTGCACGCCGGTCACGGACAGCTACGGCTCGACCACGTACCGCAGGCCGGTCAAGCAGTTCGACATCGACAACGAGTACTCGGGCCTGTCCCGGGTGCCCCTGAAGGGCATCTGCTTCGACCTCGGCGAGAATACGGGCCTTCGCCACACGTGGACCGACACCACGGTGAAGAACGGCCAGAAGTACTACTACGCCGTGACCGCATACGACCGCGGTTCCGACTCATCGGGAATCGCGCCCTCGGAATGCCCGAAATTCATCGCCATCAGCACGGGCGGGGAGATTTCGAAGGGCACCAACGTGGTCATCGTCACGCCCGAGGCGCCGTCCGCCGGATTTCTGCCCTCGCAGATCTCGACCCTTCGGAAGCTGGCCGGCAGCACGGCCACGGGATCCGTGTCCTTCAACATCGTGGAGCCCACCAACATCCTCGACGGCCACACCTACCGGTTCACGTTCGAGGACACGATGATGACGGTCACGAACCTGGCGCCGAACACCAAGAGTTTCACCCTGACGGACGTGACCGACCCGGCCGCGCCGCGGCTTCTGGTGGACCGGAGCCGCTCTCTGTCCGACCTGGACGAGTCGCCGACCGTCGACGGGTTCAAGTTCGCGTTCCAGAACGAGGCGGAGCTCATTCTCGACGCGGAGCGCTCCGCCTGGAGCCGTCCCGGACTGCAGAACTACACCTTCGCGCCGTACCGGTATTCGCGGGTGACCACGGTTCCGGTCGCTGCGGATTACCGCATCGAGTTCGGACCGGACAGCGTCGGGCTGTCGACCCGGTTCGTCCGCGGCACCACGACGTTCGAGCCCAAGCCCGTAAACTTCAAGGTGTACCATCTGATCCCCGCGGACACGGGCGAGATCAAGACCGAAATCAATTTCGTCTTCATCGAGCAGGACGGGAGCGACGGCCGTTTCACCGGCTTCACCAACCCGAGGCGCCTGAGAACGGACCAGATCATCGCAATGAACGACACGGGCGCCGTCGGGTTCATGTTCCAGCTCGACGCCACCAACTACGACAGCACGCTGACGAGCCCCTCCGCCGGAGACGCCATCACCCTGCGCCTGGACAAGCCGTTCCTGTCGCATGACGTCGTGGAGTTCACGGTCCGCAAGGAGGCGATCGACGACGCGGCGGTCAAGGAACAGCTGAAGAACGTGAAAGTCGTTCCCAATCCGTACGTCATCTCCAATGCCTGGGAGCCGCCGAATCCGTACACATCCGGCCGCGGACCCCGAGAGCTGCACTTCATTCACCTGCCGGCGGTGTGCACGATCAAGATCTTCAACGTGCGCGGCCAGCTGGTGCAGACG
>CAZNXX010000165.1:0-3089 GCA_964577095.1 uncultured bacterium
GTGTTCGACCTGGACCTCCAGTTCGGGGACGCCGCGCTGATGATGGGCGTGAAAGCCGGGGTGTCCCTGGCCGCACTCGCCGAGAACGCCGACCTTCAGGACACGGACCAGCTTCGGACCCTGCTGCCGCGATCGGCAGGAGGAACGGCCCTGCTGGCCGCGCCGGGCCGGATCGAAGAGGCGGAAACTGCCACGGCCGCGCATCTGGAGAAGGTCCTTTCCGCTTTCCGGAGCGTTTTCGACGCGATCGTGATCGATACGGCCCATTCATTGAACGACCTGTCCGTCAAGGCGATGGACGAATCCGATTTCGTCCTGCTGACGGCCGGAACGGACGTGCCGTCGCTTCACCACGCGGGCCGGTGCCTGGACCTGTTCCGGAAGATGGGATTCGACCGCGAGAAAGCCCTGCTGGTCCTCAACCGGTACGGCGGCGCGGACGACATTCACCCCGAAACCGTGGAAAAAATCCTGGATTATCCGGTTGCCTGGAGGCTGCCGGGCCAGGATTCCGAATGGATGTCCGGCGCCGTCACCCGGGGCGTCCCCGCGGTTGAGCTGCAGCCCCGCGCCAAGTGGTCCCTGGCTCTCCGGCGCATCGCGGAGCACGTCAGCGGCGTACCCGCGCATGAGAAACGGAGAAGGCCGGCGCATGCGTCGATGGCCTTTCTTCAAAAGCTGATCGGCTGAGGAAGAAGGATCCATGGGATTGCTCAACCGGCTGAAAGAGGAAACGCCGGCCGTGGCGCCGCAGAGGCCGCCGCAGCCGGCGGCCATGGCCGCCGCAAGACGCCTTCCGCCGCCTTCGACGCCCGAGGGCAAAGAAAACCGGCACCGGACCCAGGAAATCAAGGAGCGGATTCACCGCCGCCTTCTCGACCGCCTGGATCTGACCAAACTCGAATCCGTCCCCAAGGAGAGCCTCACGGGCCAGGTGCGGGAGGTCATCGGCGATCTGCTGTCGGAGGATACCGATCTCGGGGCGGGCGTCAACCGGGACCGGCTCGCGGAGGAAATCCTCAACGAGACTTTCGGCCTCGGGCCGCTGGAACCCCTGCTCAACGATCCCACGGTCTCCGACATCCTGGTGAACACCTGCCGCCAGGTGTACGTCGAGCGGTTCGGAAAGCTCGAGCTCACGCGGACCGTGTTCAAGGACGACGCGCACCTGATGCACATCATCGACCGGATCGTGTCAAAGATCGGGCGGCGCGTGGACGAGTCGAGCCCCATGGTCGACGCCCGGCTGGCCGACGGGTCGCGCGTCAACGCCATCATCCCGCCGCTGGCGATCGACGGCCCGTCGCTGTCGATCCGCAAGTTCGGCGTCAACAAGATCACGGTGGAGAACCTCATCGGGCTTGAAACCCTGACCGAGCCGATGGCGCAGATGCTGGAGGCGGCGGTGCGGTCGCGGCTGAACATACTCGTGTCCGGCGGAACGGGATCGGGGAAAACCACCCTGCTGAACATCATCTCGAGCTTCGTGCCCTCCAGCGAGCGCATCGTCACCATCGAAGATGCGGCGGAGCTTCAGCTGCGCCAGGAGCACGTGGTCCGGCTCGAGACGCGGCCGCCGAACATCGAGGGCCGGGGCGCCGTGGTCCAGCGGGACCTCGTCCGGAACGCGCTCCGGATGCGGCCCGACCGGATCATCGTGGGCGAGGTGCGCGGCGCCGAGGCGCTGGACATGCTCCAGGCGATGAACACGGGGCACGACGGATCCATGACCACGCTTCACGCCAACACCACCCGCGACGCCCTTCGGCGGCTCGAGACCATGATTCTCATGGCGGGGAACAACCTCTCGGAGCGGGCCATGCGCGAACAGATCAGCTCGGCCATCAACGTCATCCTGCAGGTCGCGCGCATGAGCGACGGGACGCGGAAGGTGGTCAAGGTCTCGGAAATCACGGGGATGGAGGGCGAGGTGGTCACTCTCCAGGATATTTTCGTGTTCGAGAAAATGGGCGTCAGCCCAGGCGGCAGGGTGCAGGGAGGATTCCGGACCATGGGCCTCAGGCCGAAGTTCGCGGAACAGCTGCAGGCCTCGGGCATCAGCCTGCCGGCGGATCTGTTCGAGCCCCGGCTGGTCCGGCTGGCTGAAAAGGAAGGGGATGGAGCATGAACGGAATCTGGCTGATCATCTTTATCTCCATGGCTTTACTCTTCGCGGCGCTGCTGGCGGCTGTGGCCGGCCGTTCGGGCCGGAAGTCGGGCCGGGTTCTGCGCCGGCTGAAAAACCTGTCGCGTATCTCCCGGTCGGACGGAAGCGAACCTGCCCCGTTCATTCTCCGGGACGATCAGCTCAGCCGGATTCCGGCTCTGAACCGAATGCTGGCCGGGCAGGATCTTTCGGTTCGCCTGCAGGCCTTTCTCGATCAGGCCGGGTCGAGCATGAAAGTGGGCCAGCTGGTTCTGCTCACCGCCATCCTTGCCGCGGCCGGGCTCCTGCTGAGCCTGCGATCGCACAACTTTCTGCTGCGGCTGCTGCTGCCCCTGGCCTGCGCCAGCCTCCCGTTCATCCATGTTCAGACGCAGAGAACCCGAAGGCTGAAGGCCTTCATCCGGGCGTTTCCCGACACCATCGACATGATGACAAGCGCGATCCGGGCCGGCCATGCGTTCAACCAGGCAATGCAGCTGGTCGGCGACGAGGCGCCTGATCCGGTCGGTGTCGAATTCAAGCGGACGTTCGAACAGCACAATCTCGGGCTGAACATCCGGGAGGCGCTGCTCAACCTCACGGACCGGGTCGACAGCCTCGACCTCCGCCTGTTCGTCACGTCCGTGCTGCTGCAGAGAGAGACGGGCGGGAACCTCACCGAGATACTGGAAAAAATCAGCTACACGATTCGAGAGCGTTTCAAGCTGATCGGCCAGATCCGGACCTACACGGCTCAGGGGCGGATGTCCGCGTGGATCGTGGGAACCCTTCCGATCGCCTTCGTCCTGATCATCTCGGCGCTGAATCCGGGATACCTGAAGCCCCTGGTTCAGGACAAGCTCGGACAGATGTTCATCGGTCTTTCGGCTTTTCTGCAGGTCGCGGGATTCCTCATCATCCGAAAAGTCGTTCAGATCAAATT
>CAZNXX010000165.1:3189-6293 GCA_964577095.1 uncultured bacterium
CTTTTCTGCAGGTCGCGGGATTCCTCATCATCCGAAAAGTCGTTCAGATCAAATTCCAATAGGCGGGTTCTTTCATGACGCATGCCATGATGCTGGGTTTGGTTTTCTTGGTGAATTTCGCGGCAATGCTGGCGCTCCTGATTCTGCTCGGCCGGGGCCGCCACCCGGCCGTGCGCCGGATGGCCGAACTCGAAACGGACGCGTCCGGAACGCAACGGGGCGGGGGATCCGGCCTGGAGCGGCGGCGGTCGCGCGTCGCCGCACTTTCGGGCGTTTTCAAGGCTTTCGGCGGATCCGTCCGGAACGACGACCGGCGTCTTTCCAAGTTGAAGACCGCGCTGGGGCAGGCCGGATACAACCGGGAGGACAGCGTCCGGGTGTTCACCGGCGCCAGGATGTTCAGCGCGGCGGTATTCGCGGTTCTCGCCCTGGCCGCGGGCCTGATCGGCCGAAGGCCTTTCCCGAGCGCCCTGCTCATGGCCTGTGCCTCGGGCCTGGGCGGTTACCTTCTGCCGCGCATCGTCCTGAACCGGATGATCAACCGCAGGCAGGAGCAGATCGCCCGGAGCCTTCCGGACGCCATCGACCTCCTGGTCATCAGCGTCGAAGCCGGTCTCGGCCTCAACGCCGCCCTGCTCCGGGTCGGCCAGGACATGGCGGTGCGGTGCAGGCCCATCTCCGAGGAATTCGGCCGCGTCAACCAGGAACTCCGCACGGGATCGTCCAGGGAGAAGGCGCTCCGGAACCTCAGCGACAGGAACCGCGTGGAGGACCTGCGCATTTTCGTCGGCGCGCTCATCCTCACCGACCGGCTGGGCACCAGCATCGCGGACACGCTCCGCGTGCAGGCCGATTCCCTGCGGACCCGGCTGAGACAGAAAGCCGAGGAGCAGGCGGCGAAGGCCGGCATCAAACTGCTGTTCCCCCTGGTGTTTTTCATCCTGCCCGCGCTCATCATCATCCTGATGGGGCCGGCGGTGATATCCGTCATCCGCACCTTCCGTCAATAGGAACCCGGAGAACGCGATGCCGATCATCGATGTGACAACCGGACGGACCGCTCCCGTGTCGGTCCGGGAAGCGAAGGATTTCTTCAGCCGCTGCGTCGGACTGCTGGGAACGCGTGCCCCGGATCCGGACCGGGTTCTCCACCTGGTGCCGAGCTCGTCCATTCACACGTTCGGCATGGCGTATCCCATTGACGCGCTGTTCCTCGATGGAAAAGGCCGCGTGCTCCGGGCGGTGCGCGGGCTCGCGCCGGGCCGGGTCGTGGCACCGGTGCCGGAGGCGCGGTCGGTGCTCGAACTGTCGGCCGGGGCGATCGGCAGGCACGGGCTCCGGACGGGCGACCGGCTCAGGGTCGTGCCGGACGGGACAACGACGGTGGATTGGAAAGCGGCGGCCCGGGCGGCGCACGGCCCGGTCAATGTTTTTCTCGCCCTGCTGTGGAGCCGTTTCGTTTTTTCCGCTTTTGAAGCCTGGCGGCTCGGCGGCGAACCGATGGGGCTCGGTATCGTGATTCATAACACGCTGCTGATGCTGTTCTTTCTGACGCGCCGGAACAGCGAGCGGCTTTCGCTCCGATTCGCGGACTGGCTCGTGCCCATTCTGACGCTCGGGGCCGCCATGTTCCTGCGTCCCGCAGAATCAGTCCCGGACGGCTGGTTTTGGGGAAACGCCGGCGTCTGGATACAGGCCGCGGGCATGACGGGAATCATTCTCTCCCTGCTGAGCCTGGGCCGCAGTTTCGGCATCATTCCGGCGAACCGGAGCATCGTCCGGCGCGGGGCCTACCGGTTGGTCCGTCACCCGTTGTACCTGAGTGAGCTGGTTTTCTACTTCGGATTTGTGTCGGCCAATGGGACGGCGGCCAATGTCGGGCTGGTCCTTTTTATCACGGCCGGGCAATTGTGGCGGTCATTGGCCGAGGAAAAGGTTCTGGCTCTGGACCCGGAATACCGGGCGTACAGGGAAGAAGTGAGGTTCAGGTTTGTGCCGGGGGTGTACTGAGGGTTCCGAGTTCCGGGTTTCGGGTTCCGAGTTTTAGTCAGTACAAGAGAATGGCAACCTTCTGATGAAGGCTGCCATTTTTATTTTCGATCAATTGACAATTCTTATTGAACAGTGGATCATGGGATTCGTCCCAACCACGAATCTGGAACTTGGAACCCGAAACCCGGAACACGGAACACGGAACCGAGAGAGCAGTCAATAAATAATGAAACATTACAATTATAAAATATATGAAGGCAAGAAAAACGGGCAGTACCGTTTCGGAAGAACTCTGGCGGGAGTCATTTTCCTATCACAATGTCGTGAAGGTACTGCCCATAGTCGAATGATTTGAAATAAGGATGTGCAAATCCAATACCATGGATTCAAGTAAAGTCGTCAAAACAGCATTAAAATGTCATAAAAATCCATATGCTTAATATATTGATATGGATAGTCTTAGCAAATCATGCGACGCGAGTAATATTATCAAGTTCATTACTCTGTGATGATTTATGGAGACGTTCAGCATTACAAACTGAAATGAAACGGGTTTTTTCGCGGGTGGAAATTGCAGAATGAATGCATTCCGGAGTGGATATTGGGGACTTTTTGATAAATCACGTATTTATTAGATGATAAGCTTTGTATCTACAAAGGGAAAAAGCCGTAATATCAGTTCAGCCTTTTCTCGGTCTTGGTATCGAAAAAAAGCATGCGTTTCGCATCGAACAGAATGCGGATTTTCATGCCCGGCTTCACTGCGACAGATTCATTTCTACGAACGCAGAACTGCGTTTCCCCGTCCCGGACATAGACCAGGGTCTCATTCCCGATGGGTTCGACCACATCGACCGTGACCTCATGGGAGGCGCCGGACACCCGTTTTGAGGCTGCGGCCAGTCCGATATGCTCGGGCCTGATACCGAGTGTCACGCCCTCCCGGCCGGCCTTTTTCAGGCGGTTCGCGGTCGCGGCCGCGAGGGGCAGGGACAGGGTCCCCGCTGCGAAACGCGCCGGTTTTCCGGCTGTCACTCTGCCCGCCACGAAATTCATTGCCGGACTGCCGATGAACCCCGCGACGAACCGGTTGGCCGGATTGTCGTACAATT
>CAZNXX010000166.1:0-6275 GCA_964577095.1 uncultured bacterium
CGGATGCCGGGGAGGAGCAGGGAGTCGGGGGACTGGGCCTGGAGTCCCGAGGCGAAGAGCGCGGCCAGTAAGGCCCGGATCAGCGGCTTTCTCATTTCTTCGGCGGGCCCGGGAAAAACACGTTCGTCCGATCCGCGTAAGGCCGGTACCGGGGATCCTGGCCGTGCTTTTTTTCGAGCAGGGGCACGCCGGAGACGAAACGGACCAGGAACCCGATGAGCAGAGGGCTGACGATGCCGGTCCATCCCAGGGGTGAGCGGATCGCGAGCAGGAAAATGCCCCACCACAGAAGCGCCTCGCCGAAATAATTGGGATGGCGGGTATATTTCCACAATCCTTTTGTCATGTACGGGTTCTCCCGCGTTTTACCCTCCCGGATGAAATCGCGGAGCTGGCGGTCCGACACGGCCTCGAATGTGAATCCCGTTATCCAGACCGAGAGGCCGAGCCATTCCAGCGGCCCGAATCCGGCGCCGGGAGACGGCAGGTTCACCAGCACGATGGGCCAGGCGATGATCAAAAGCAGAAAACCCTGCACGAGGAAGACATTGACATAGCTTTTCCACTCCGCGTGCCGGCCCCATTTTCTCCGCATCTCCGCGTACCGGAAATCTTCGGCCTTCCCGCGGTTGCGGGAGAAGATATGGGACGCGAGACGAAGGCCCCAGATCGTGACCAGGGCGGTTACGGCGATGGACCGGAACGTTGCTGTGCCGGAAAGTGCAAGATTGAGCCAGGCGACCAGGACGAATCCGAGGCCCCAGGCCGTGTCCGCCAGGCCGTTGTTGCGGAGGCGGCGGGCGGCCAGGTAGAAGGCGGTCATGTAAGAGAAGAGGAATGCGGCGGTGATTGGAGCGTGTGTCTGCATGGCGGAAATCCACCCTCTGTGGTCCCCTCCTTTTTGAAGGAGGGGGACGCGGTCAGTCATGAAAACGGCCAAGAGACCCCGGGGTCCGGTAGATCCGTGGATTGAATAAGCCGGATGTCCAATGACGAGCGTATGGAGACCCCGGGGTCTCCTGTTTTAGTCTCAGCCCGGTCAGTCGGTCATGAAACACACGCAAACGGACCCGGGACCCGCGTGCGCGCCGATCACCGGCGAGATCGAGGTGATGAACTCGGGCTTCATTCCGATTTCCAGCTCGATCTTTTCGGCGAAGTCCCGGGCGGCAGGCTCGTCCGCGGAATGGCCCACGACGTACCTGCGGACCGGGGTTTTCTGATGCAGTCGCGAAAGGATGCCGATGATTTTCTCCAGGTTTTTGCCTCTGGAGAACGCCTTTCCGGACAGGATGCCCTTGCCCTCGGCATCCACCGAGATGATCGGCTTGAGATTCAGCAGGGTGGCGATCCAGCCCTTGAGCGGCGAGATGCGGCCGCCCCGGATGTAAGACTTGAGCGTCGGTACGCCGACCAGGATGCGGGTTTTTCCGGGAAGGGATTCGGCGAGCTTGACCACGTCCGCGAAACGTTTTCCCGAGGCGACCGCCTCGGCGACGGTCACCACCATGAGACCCAGGCTCGAGGACAGGTTTTTCGAGTCGATCACCGCGATGGGCGCGTCCTTCAACTGCTCCGCGGCCAGGCGCGCCGAGTTCAGCGTGCCGGACAGGCCGCCGGACAGATGAATGGATATGATCGAATGGTAGTGGTGGGAGAGCCTGCGGTACATATCCGCGAACACGGCGACCGATGGCTGTGATGTTTTCGGGAAGTCCGGATCCTCCTCCAGCATGCGGTAGAATTGATCGGGTTTGACCGTGAGCTGGTCCAGGTACTGTTTCTCCCCGAAAGCCAGGTTCAGCGGGATGACGTGGATCTGGTAGCGGTCCAGAGTTTCCTGCGGCAGGTCACAAGCCGAATCCGTGACCACCGCGATGCCCGCGCGGCGGTGATGGGCGATCTGGTTCTGGCGGATCATGTCATCGACTTTCTGCTTCGCGATACGCCCGATCCGCGAACAGGTTTCGTATACGGTCCAGGGCTCATTCGTGTGGATGTGAAGGCGCAGGCGGTCGCCGCCCCCGGCCACGGCCGCGGAGTCCCCCAGGTTCTCCACAGCCGCGCGGACCGCGTCGAGGGAAAGATCCTTCCCTTCCAGGAGCAATTCCGTGCAGTACCGATGCCGGATCTCCCCGTCGGGCCGCAGCATGTGCGCGTCCTGCGTTTCCTCGGCGGCCGGCGGTTCGCTCAGCGCTTCCGGCTTTTCGCCGGAACGGACGAAATGCATCACGCCTTCGAGAAAGGTGACGAAGCCCTCGGCGCCTGCATCGACGACCTTCGCTTTTTCGAGGGCTTTCATCATTTTCGGCGTTTCCTGCAGAGAGCGGCGGGCCGCGACCAGTGACTCGTGAAACAGACCCACAAAACTCGCTTTTTTATCATGCAGGCTGTCGAGCGCGTTGACCCAGGCGCGCATGACGGTGAGGATGGTCCCTTCCACGGGTTTGGCCAGGGCCTTGTAGGCCGAATCCACAGCGCGCCGCGCGGCCAGCGTGAACTCCTTTTTGTCCAGTTTGTCCTTGCCCTGGACCGCCTCGCTGAGGCCGCGGACGAACTGGGCGAATATGATACCGGAATTGCCCCTGGATCCGGACAGGGCCGCGTCTGCCATGCCGCGGCTCACCGACGCGATGGTACCGGTCCGCGATGTGCCTTCAATCATGGAATGCATGGTCATGGCAAGGTTGGTTCCCGTATCGCCGTCCGCGACGGGGAAGACGTTGATCTTGTTCAGGTGCTTCTGCCGGTGAACCACCGCGCGCCGGCCGTGGAAGAAGGCGTAGTACAGACTTTCGCCGTCCAGATGCCGTAATTTCATGGGTTCTCCCCTGTCGAGTTCCGTTCTCCGTGACTCCAGAGGCGGATTTTAATGTACAATGATTCTCCATTCAAGTCAAATAATTAATAGTCGGACGGAATATTCCTTCGTTTTTTCTGAATAGCCGATCTGGTCGGATTCAAAAATAAGAATGGCCGGTTTCCGGCCGATAACATCATCTTGACTTTAACAGGACGCATGGATATATTTGAATATATTCCTGGAATATTCAAACGTCCGAGATGAGGAGCGGTCCACGAAAATCGGTGTCCCGACCGAAATCAAGACCGGGGAAACCGCGTTTCCATGAGCGAGGTCGCGGGACGCATGGCCACGCAGGAAGGCGCCCGCTTTCTGCAAAAGTTCAACGGGGGCCGGGGCGTGCTTCTGGGCGGCGTTCCCGGCGCGCCGCCCGGGGTGGTCACGATTCTCGGCGGCGGCGTCGTGGGGACGAACGCGGCCAGGATCGCCGCGGGCATGGGCGCCGAGGTGTACATTCTCGACAGCAACCTGAATCGGCTTCGCTACCTCGAGGACGTCATGCCGAAGAACGTGGAGACCGTCTTCTCGAACGAATACAACCTCCGGGGCCTGCTCCCGCGCACCGATCTGCTCATCGGGGCCGTGCTGATCGTGGGCGCCAAGGCGCCGCGGCTCGTGACCCGGGACATGCTGTCTCTCATGCGTCCCGGATCCGTCGCGGTCGACGTGTCGGTCGACCAGGGCGGATGTCTGGAGACCTGCACGCCGACGACGCACGACCACCCGACTTTCGTCGTGGACGGCGTGATCCACTACAGCGTGGCCAACATGCCGGGCGCCGTGCCGTATCCGTCCACCGTCGCCCTGACGAACGCCACCCTGCCCACGTCATCCGGATCGCGGAGGTCGCGATGGACGTGCTGATCCGCACCTCTCTGGAGGTCCGCACCGGCCTCAACATGTACAAGGGCGAGATCACCCATTCGGCGGTCGCCCAGGCGTTCGATCTGAAATACACGCCGGCCGACAAACTGATCTGACAGCCGGGACGACCCTGTCCGTTTCACCGCTGACACCAGGCCGGGGCAGACGCGTCCGGCCTTCTCTTTTCCGGCCGGACCGGGAATGCCGCCCGGCGTTCCGGCCGGCTCCCCCTGACCCTTTCCGACTGGAGCCGCCGTCATGAAGAAAACAACGCAGTTGAGAAAAATGCTGGAAGCGAGGGAGCCCCTGGTCATGGTCGGCGCCTACGACGCGATTTCGGCCATCCTCATCCAGCGCGCGGGATTCAAGGCCATCCAGTGCTCCGGGTTCGGCATCGCGGCTTCCCTCCTGGCAAAGCCCGACGTCGGCCTGCTTTCCTACGGCGAAATGCTCGACCAGACGCGCAAGATCGTGCAGGCCGTGGACGTGCCCGTGATGGCCGACGGCGACACGGGGTTCGGCACGGCCGTGAACGTGTACCGCACGGTGCAGGAGTTCGAGGCCATCAGCGCCGCGGGCGTGAACCTCGAGGACCAGGTTTTCCCGAAGCGGTGCGGCCATCTGGAAGGCAAGGAAATCGTGCCCGTCGAGGAGATGGTCGGAAAGATCGAGGCCGCCAAGGCGGCGCGCACCGATCCGGACTTCATCATCAACGCCCGGACCGACGCCATCGCCGTGAGCGGGATCGACGAGGCGATCCGCAGGGGCAACGCGTACGCCGAAGCCGGCGCCGATCTCATCTTCGTCGAGGCGCCGCGCACGGCCGAGCAGATCCGGCGCATCGTGTCCGAGATCAAGGCCCCCATCTCGATCAATCTGTTCGACGGCGTGGTCGGCGGCAAGACGCCGGTGATGCCGATCGAGGAGCTCCGGAAACTCCGGGTGGCGCGGGTGTCCATTCCGGTGGGGACGGCGTTCGCCGCGGTGAAGGGCATGGAGGAGTACCTCAAGGCGATCGCGGCGCAGGGCGGGGTGGCGCCCGGACGGGAGGACCTCGTCGTTTCCTTCGACTACTGGAAGGAGCTCGTGGGGTTTCAGGATGTGCGCGAGATCGAGAAGCGGTTCCTGCCCCAGGACCGGTTCAATCAGAAATACGGGCCCCGCTGAGGGGTTCCGGCGTTCCGGTGTATCGCCGTTCCGCCTGGCGGATTCAGCCGGATTGAGGCCTTCCGGCTTTCACGAAGCTTGAGGGATTCTTTCGTCCCTGGGGATGAGACGGACAGAGTTCAGAGGAGAGGACATGTCTGAGACCATGAAAGCGCTCGTCAAGAGGGAAGCCGGTCCCGGAATCTGGATGGAGAACGTCCCGGTTCCGGCCTGCGGCCCCAATGACCTGCTCGTCCGCGTGACCAAGACGGCCATCTGCGGCACGGACCTGCACATCTACAAGTGGGACGCGTGGTCCCGGAAAACCATCCAACCACCCCAGGTGATCGGGCACGAGTTTGTCGGCGAGATCGTGGAGCGGGGCCGCGAAGTGCGCGGTTTCCACGTCGGCGAGCGGGTGTCCGCCGAGGGGCACATCGTCTGCGGCGTGTGCCGCTCTTGCCGGGCCGGCCGCAGGCACCTGTGCACCAATGCGGTGGGCATCGGGGTTCAGCGGGACGGATGCTTCGCCGAATACGTCTCCGTGCCCGCGACCAACGCGTGGCACGTCCACGAGAGCATCCCGTCCGAGATCGCCGCGTTCTTCGACCCTTATGGAAACGCCACGCACGCGGCCCTGTCCTTCGATCTGGTCGGGGAGGACGTGATTGTTTCGGGCGCGGGCCCGATCGGGCTGATCGCCTCGGCCATCGCCAAGCATGTGGGCGCCCGCAATGTCGTGATCACGGACGTCAATCCGTACAGGCTCGAACTGGCGCGCCGTCTGGGCGCCACTCGGGCGGTCAATGTGTCCGAGTCGTCGATCGCCGAAGCCATGCGCGAACTCGGCATGATCGGATTCGATGTGGGCCTCGAGATGTCGGGCAACGGGGACGCGTTCGAGAAGATGCTCGAGAGCATGCACCACGGCGGCCGCATCGCCCTGCTCGGCATTCTTCCGGCGGAAACGCGCATCGACTGGGACCAGGTGATCTTCAAGGGCCTGGTGCTCAAGGGGATATACGGCCGGGAGATTTTCGAAACGTGGTACAAGATGCAGACCATGCTGCAGAGCGGGCTCGACATTTCCCCGGTGCTGACCCACCGGTTCCGGTTCGACGATTTTCAGAAGGGGTTCGACGTCATGGCGTCCGGCGACTGCGGGAAGGTCGTGCTGGAGCTGGATTGAGGAGGGCCGGGCGTTGGTAGCCGCAAGCTTCAGCTTGCGTCTTTGCGCAGCCTGAAGGCTGCGGCTACCGGAGAATGGAAAGGACATGGTAGTCGCAAGCTTCCGCTTGCGCCTTTGCGCAGCCTGAAGGCTGCGGCTACCGGAGAATGGAAAGGACATGGTAGCCGCAAGCTTCAGCTTGCGTCTTTGCGCAGCCTGAAGGCTGCGGCTACC
>CAZNXX010000167.1:0-6249 GCA_964577095.1 uncultured bacterium
GTCGTGAACGGCACGCTGGCCGGCCTGCTGATCGAGGCCCTGCTCGGCGTCTACCAGTGGAAGTTCGGCGCCCTGGGGGTCTGGTTTCTGGGCGAGCGGCCTTCCTGGCGCGTGGACTGGAGGACGTTCGGCACGTTCTATGTGCCCGCCTTTTACGCCAATTACCTGGCCATGGCGCTGAGCCTCGGGCTCCGGATGTTCCTGTACTACAAACCCTCCAAAATCGCGTGGACCGCGTATTACGGATCGGTTTCCGTGTTCGGCGTGATCGCCCTGTACACCACGTACGCCCGCGGCCCCTGGATCGGCGCGGTTTCGGGATTCGTGCTGATCGCGCTGCTGAGTTCCATCCGGCCCCGCCTGCGGTCGCAGGTGAAGTGGACCTCCGCCGTCCTGTTCCTGTTCCTGGCGGTTTTTCTGTTCCGGTACCACACCCAGATTCTGGACCAGTTCGGAGAAGGCCGGCACGGCTCCTATGAATCCCGGTTCTCGCAATACGAGGTGGCCTACCGGATGATCGGCCATCACCCGGTGAACGGCGTGGGCCTCGGCAATTACCAGGAGAACGCCTGGGACTATCTGACCCCTGAGGAGAAGGAGCATTATCTCGCCTATGTCTGGGCCTGGATGGTTCACAATTCATACCTGCTCATTGCCTCGGAGCTGGGCATTCCGGGAGGCATTCTCTTCGTCTGCTGGTTCCTGAGCATTCTGGCCGTGGCCTGGAAGGTGCTGAACCACAGACTCGGCCATCCCTTCATCATTCACATGACGATGGGCATACTCGGGGGCATCCTGTCCATGATGATCTTCCTCATGGCGGGCCCGGATATACATGAGTATTCTCTGATGTATCAGATCTGTCTGTACAGCGGCATGCTTCTGGCCGCGAAGAACATCCTCGATCGGGCCGAGCGAAGCCGGACGCTGCGCGCCAAAGCAGGCGCAACCGGTGCCTCCCCGGTCAAAGACGATTCGCCTTCCTGATATTCCCTCCGATTAACGAAAATTTGGCAGGAAAATTGCATCATAATTAAAGGGTTATCATATGCTGAAAATGATACACGACAAATTGACACAGGCGATCACCTGGCTGAAAAGGGGTCGTCAAATTCAACCCGATCAAGGGGTTGTAAAAGTCAATCTCGGAGCGGGTTTGCATGTCGCTCCGGGCTGGTATAACGTGGACGGGCACATGCGGGCATTTTTTTCCACATGGCCTGATTTTGTGATCCACTGGCTGTACCGGGTCATTCAGACCTCGAACCAGGAATTCGACCGGGACGCGTATACGCGTATTCTCAGAGACAACCGGTTCGTCCACCATGATCTGACCTATGGAATACCGTTCCGGGACGGAAGCGTGGATTATCTCTATGCATCCCACATCCTCGAGCACCTGCACCGGGACGAGGCGGAACGCCTGATTCGGGAGGCGGTGCGGGTGCTGAAGCCGGGCGGTGTTTTCCGCGTCGCCGTGCCGGATCTGGCGCATGCCATGGATCTTTACCGGAAGGGCGAAAAACGCCTTTCTCTCGGGTACTTTTTCAACGAGTCGAAACAGGACGGTTACACCTATCACCGGTACCTGTACGACGAGGAACTCCTGACGGATGCGCTGAAACGGGGCGGATTCGAGGATGTCAGGCGCTGTGCGTACCGCCAGGGGGTCACACCCGATGCCGGAATCCTGGACAACCGGCCAGAGGAAACGCTCTATGTGGAGGCGTTCAGGAAATCCCGATGAAAGTTCTCCTGTCCGACAAATATTATTTCGTCCGGGGGGGAGCGGAACGGTATTTCTTCGACCTGAAGGCCGTGCTGGAGGCGAACGGCCACACGGTGATCCCTTTTTCCATGAAGCATCCGGACAATTTTCCGACTCCGTTCGCCAGGTATTTCGTGGACCGCATCGAATTCGACGCGTCCGGACCGCTGCAGAAGGCGCGGGTCGGCCTGCGGTCCCTGGGCCGCATCTTCTGGTCGTTCCAGGCAGCGGACCGGCTGGCCCGTCTGGTCCGCGACACGCGGCCCGACATCGCGCATCTGCACATGATCGATCATCAGATTTCGCCCTCGATACTGCCGGTCCTGCGGAGGGCGGGCATTCCCGTGGTGCAGACGGTTCACACGTACAAGCTGGTGTGCCCGACCTACCGTCTCTACCACATGAGCCGCAACCGGGTCTGCGAGAAATGCCTCGGCGGATTCTACTGCCGCGCGCTCGCGGAGCGGTGCCACAAGGATTCGTTCTGGGCGACGCTGCTGCTCGCGGCTGAAACGTCCTTTCACAAGGCGGGCCGTTTCTACGAGCGCGGCATCGACCGTTTTCTCGTGCCGAGCCGGTTCATGGGCCGCAAAATCGAGCAGGGCGGCATCCGGCCTGACCACATCCGGCACCTGCCCTACACGATCGATCTCTCCGCCTACCGCCCCTCGTTCCGGACGGGACGCTACGGCCTGTACATGGGGCGGCTTTCCGCGGAAAAGGGGCTGAAAACCCTTCTCCGGGCGGTGGAAATGGGATTCGAATGGCCGCTCGTCATCGCCGGCGAAGGGCCGCAACGCGCCGAGCTCGAAGCGTTCGTTTCCGAACGCGGTCTCCGGCAGGTGCGTTTCGCGGGCCGGCTCGACGGGGAAAAACTGAGAAAGATGATAGACGGCGCGGGTTTCGTGGTGGTGCCCTCCGAGTGGCACGAGAACTCGCCGCTGGTCATTTATGAGTCGTTCGCCATGGCAAAGCCGGTCATCGGCGCGGCCATGGGCGGAATACCGGAGCTCATCACGGACGGCGTGGACGGCGCGCTGTACCCGGCCGGCGACTCCGAAGCCCTCGGCCGGCGGCTCTCCGAATTCGTCCGCCGGGGACCCGCGGGCCTGTCCGTCATGGGGCGGGCCGGCCGGCGCAAGGCCGAAAGGCTTTTTTCGCCGGAGCGTCATTACCTGGAGCTTTCGGGCATTTACCGGGAGCTGATCGACCGGAGGAAAAACCGGGCCTGAGCGGATGTTCGGAGGCCGGCTTCAGGGGAATCATCCGGATCCGAAAGGATTTTCCGTCATCCGCGGACGGACCAACCGGGTTCCGGGGATTGTCGGCCGCTTCGGCCGGACCCGGCGGAACCCGGTCCGGGATGTCGTCGGTTCATTATTCAGACTGTTCATTCCGCTCCGCCGCAGGCGGGGCCGCAACGATCCGGAGGAGATTCTCATGAGGATGCGTCGCACCATCAGGAGGGGGATACTGGCGCTAAGTCTGCTGGCCGCGGCGGGATCCGTTTCCGCGGCAATGACCCAGGAGCAGGTGTTTCAGGCCAAGAAGAGCCACTATCTCTCCACCGACGGAGAAACCCTTCTCATGTATCATGAGCGCGTCTGGGGGTGGCTCGAAAAAATCCGGAACGGCACCATGAGCCCCTCGCAGCCGGTGAAGGACGTCGGCGGCGTTTACCGGCCCGTCAGCGAGGTCATCAGCAAGATCATCCGCTGCTGGGGCACCTCCTGGACGGCCAGCGGCTACCCCACGTACGGGTACGCGTGGTATTTCGGCGAATGGTACGCCAATCTCGCGCTGATCTACATGTACCTCGAATACAACAGCGTTCTCTCCAGCGCGGACCGGCTCTTCATTCAGACCGTCTACAACTACGCCATCACCTCCCGCGATTTCAGCCCCGGCTCCGAAAACAGCCGGATGTTCGACATGGTGGGCCGGTATCTCTGGGCGCAGTACTACAAGTCGGCCAATGTCACCTGGTCGTACAATCCCCCGCCGACGACCAATATCTACGCCTTCAGCTGGGGCGGCCGCACGTACACGCCCGGCAACACCTACCCCATGTATCAGCTGGCCACGGATTATATCTATTATTTCATGGACCGCTGGGTCTCCGCCGGGAACGCGGAATTCGACAGCCCCCATTACACCTGGTGCCTGGTTTACGCCTACTGGGCGCTGTACGATCTGGCGCTGGACGAAACCATGAAGAAAAAGGCCCGGATGATGCTGGATTTCATGTTCCTGGAATCCGGGATGGATTTCAGCGCCAATCACTGGGGCGGCGCGCTGGGCCGCGTCTACAACGTCACGCTGTACGGCGGACGGACGCGCTTTTACTGGGACTTCTTCTTCGAAGGGACCGTGGCCACCGGATACGAGCCCAGCTATTCGGTGCTGGCATCCGATTACCGGCTCCCGGACGTGATCTGGGACGCCATCGACCTGAACGACGAGCCCGACAACTATTACCACATCAACATGGAGATGAACGGCAGCATCGTGCACTGCACGAACACGGGCAAGTGGAACTACGTCACCAAGTTCTACAACCTGGGCGGCCGGGTCGGCGCGGGATGGCAGCTCTGCGTCAAGTCCACGGACACGCCCGGATCGTTCAACCACGCGGGAACGCCCTTCATTTCCTGGATCAACACCTACGACCCCGGAGGCGGCACCTCCAATCCCGCCCAGGGCGAGACCTACATCACCCAGGGCGAGTACGGATTTCAGTACCGGAACGCGCTGTTCAGCTGGGGATACAAATGGCACGAAGCCGTTTCGCCGAACGCGTGGGACCTCAACCAGAAGGAAGGGGCCTGGCAGTTCTTCAAGGAAGGGCGGACCATGGTGGCCGTGATCCGGGACTCCGTCAACAAAGTGTCGGGCATGGAGGTCGGCATCGAGGGCGCCGATTACGCCACCTGGGATGACTTCAAACGGACGATCCGCGGTAGCGCCTCCCTGGCGGTCTGGAGCTACACCACGAGCCGCGGCAACAAGATCAGCTGCAAGGTTCTGCCCGGCAAGCAGGACTGGGACGCCGTGGTTCAGCGGCCTGGCGACGCCGACTATTCGTATGTCTGGCCCTATCCGTTTCAGCGCATCCAGACCGTCGATTACCGCAATCAGTCGATCGTGCGCTGGGAGGGGAACAAAATGATCGTCAAGCGCCACGGCCGTCAGCGCGTCTATGATTTCAGCGCCTGGACCTGGACGGACACGGCCGCGGGAGACGACGCCGTTCCGCCCGCCGCGCCGACCGGCGTCAACGTGCGCTGACCGGAAGCCGGGGATCCGATATTGATGACCGCCGATGCCGGACGACCGGCCCGCGTTCTTTTTGTCGTGAACGGATTCGCCCCCGGGGGCGGCGAGCTCAAACTGCTGGAGCTGGTGGAGCGGCTCCGGGTCCGCTTTCCGGGCGCCTACCGCTGCGTGGTCTGTTCCGTGGGCCAGGGCGGTGTTCTCGAGGAACGGTTCCGGCAGGCCGCGGACCGCGTGGCCGTGTATCCCAAGCGGTGCGCCTGGGACGCGGGCCTGATCCGGCGGGTCGCCGGGCTGATCCGCGAGGAGCGGATCGACCTGGTGCAGACGACCCTGTTCTACGCGGACGTGATCGGAGCCGTTGCTTCCCGGATAACGGGCGTGAAAGCCGTCGTGTCCTGGGAAGCCGTCACCCAGCCGTACGGCCCCCTGCATCTCGCCGCGTTCCGGCTCGCGTCGAAGTGGATGACCCTTTCGGTCGCGGTCTCGGAGGCCATCCGGCGACAGGTTTCCGGGGAACGCCGGGTCCCCGTTTCAAAGACGCGGGCCATTCTCTACGGCGTGGACACGGACCGCTTCAAACCCCTGCCTGGCGCCGCCGGCCGCCGTGGCCTCGGCCTGAAGGGGAAGGGCCCGGTGTTCGGCGTCATCGCCCGGCTCACTGAACAGAAAGGCCACCGGTACCTGCTCGAAGCCGCGTCCGCCGCGATCCGGCGCAGGCCGGATCTGCGATTCGTTTTCGCCGGCGACGGACCCCTGCGGCAATCCCTGGAGGCGCAGGCCCGAGACCTCGGAATTGGGGACCGGGTCCTGTTCCTGGGCCACCGCACCGATGTGCCGGCCCTGCTGGCCGCGTTCGACGTTTTCGTCCTGCCCTCGCTCTACGAAGGGCTTCCCAACGCCGTGCTCGAGGCCATGGCGTGCGGCAGGCCGGTTGTGGCCACGGCCGTGGACGGGACGCCCGAGGTTGTGGACAACGGCGTCACCGGGCTGCTCGTGCCGCCCCGCGATCCGGCGCGGCTCTCCGAAGCCCTGCTGAAACTGGCCGGCGACGCCAGGCTCCGGAGCCGCATGGGGCGGGAAGCCAGGCGGCGCGCGGTCGGGAGACACGGGGTCGACCGCCAGGTGAACGCTTTTCACGCTTTGTATCGGGAACTTCTTTGCTCGCGAGGTGCGACATGATTCGGATGTCATTCTCTGAACGGAAC
>CAZNXX010000168.1:0-6246 GCA_964577095.1 uncultured bacterium
TCCCGGACGAGAAGGGCGTGGACGTGCTCTCCGTGCTCGTGTCCCACAATCTGCCCTCCCGGTTCCCGTCCGCGGTGGAGCGGGAGGTGAACGCGATTCCGGCCGCCATCCCCGAATCGGAAACCGGCCGCAGGCTCGACCTGCGCGACTCCTTCATCTTCACCATAGACCCGGACGACGCCAAGGATTTCGACGATGCCGTGTCGCTCGAGAGACTCCCGAACGGCCGCTGGCAGCTCGGCGTGCACATCGCGGATGTCAGTCATTTCGTGACCCCGGGGTCGGCCGTGGACCGCGAGGCCCTGTCGCGTGCGACCAGCATTTACCTGGTGGACCGGGTCATTCCCATGCTTCCCGAGAGGCTGTCGGGCGAACTCTGCAGCCTGCGGCCGCTGGAGGATAGGCTGACGTACAGCGTTCTGCTCGAAGTCTCCGATTCGGGCGAAGTGTATGACTACCGCATCGCGGAGACCGTGATCCATTCCAAACACCGCCTCACCTACACCCAGGCCCAGGCCCTGATCGACGGCGGAAAGCGCAAACCCGCGCCCGCGGCCGTACCCGGCGCGTCCCCGCAACTGGCCGGTAAGCTCCGCGACATGCGCGGCCTGTCGCAGATTCTGCTGCGCAAATGGGAGGTCGAAGGCATGATCGATTTCGACCTGCCCGAAGCCGAGATCCGTCTCGACGAAAAGGGCCGTCCCTCGGACGTGCGGATCAAGGAGCGGCTCGAGAGCCACAGGCTCATCGAGGCGTTCATGCTGCTCGCCAACCGCACGGTGGCCGAGCACGTGGGCCGTCTCCGCCTCAGGCTTCACGAGAAACTGCCCTTCGTCTACCGCGTGCACGAGAAGCCTTCGCCGGAAAAGCTCGCGGACTTCTCGCGCTTCGTGGGCGCGCTGGGCGTGCCCTTCAAGGCCGGAAAGTCCGTCACGCCGAAGCAGTTCCAGGGCTACCTGACCGGCATACAGGGCTCGAAGCACAAGGTGGTGATCGAGGATGTGGCGCTCCGAACCATGATGAAGGCGCAGTACGACACGTCCAATGTGGGGCATTTCGGCCTGGCCTTCAAACAGTACACGCATTTCACGTCGCCGATACGGCGTTACCCCGATCTCGCGGTGCACCGCCTGCTCAAGGCCTACGGCGCGCCGGAAGGGCCGGGCCGGCCGGTCATGGCCGAAAGCCTGTCGGAGATCTGCAAGCAGTCCACGGAGCGCGAGGTGCTCGCCCAGCAGGCGGAGCGCGAGTCCATCCGCGTCAAGCAGGCCGAATTCATGGAGCGCCACATCGGGGACGAATTCGAGGGCGTGGTGTCGGGCGTCACGGGATTCGGCGTGTTCGTGGAGATTCCGGAATTTCTCATCGAGGGCCTTGTCCACATCTCCGATTTGTCCGACGACTACTGGGTGCACGACGCGGCGAATTTCAGGCTCACGGGCCGGAACTCGGGACAGGTCGTAAGGCTCGGCGATTCGATGAAGGTGCGCGTGTCGCGCGTGCTCAAGAGCCAGCGAAAAATCGATTTCGTGCCTGTGGCGGAGCCGAAACCGAAACAGAGACCAGGACTGAAACCGAAACCGGGACATAAGCCGAAGCCTCCGGCCGGACGGGGAAAACGCAGATGACAATCCGTTTCGTCCCGGCCCTGCTGATCGCGGCGGTACTGGCCGCTGGAACCTCCGGAGCCGGCACAGCCGGTTCCGGCTCGGCCGACGCCGGGTCGGCTCGGACCGGCATTCAGAAGAAGCGCGAAACCCTTGCGCGGCCGGACGCGGAATCGGACCTGATACGCGGTTACGACGCGCTGTCCTACACCCTCGATCTGGACTTTCCCCTGCTCTCGAGGCGTTTCAGCGGCGTCGTGACAATGACCGCAAAATCGCTGAGGGACGATCTGCCGTCCATGGCCGTGCACGGCCCCTATATGGACATCCTGTCCGTCGAGGTGAACGGCGAATCCGCGCCGTGGGAGACGGAGGGTCACCTGATCGTCGTGCCCCTGCTGAAGCGGCCCTCGGCCGGCGAAACCTTCACGGTCCGCATCCGGTACGAGGCCGATCCCCAGTACGCGGGCTTCTTCCGCAACGACACCTGCGCCTATACCATGTCCGAGCCCTCGAGCGCCCGGTACTGGTTTCCCTGCAAGGACGTGCCCTGGGACAAGGCGACCGCGTCCATCATCGCCACGGTACCGGAGGGCGTTTTCGTCGCGTCAAACGGACTGCTGATCGACCGCGCCCGGGAAAACGGCACGGAGACGTTTCATTGGGAGACGGAACTGCCGATCGCCACGTACCTGATCTGCGTGACCATGTCCAGGTATTACGCGGTATGGACGGACCGCTATCCGACAGCGGACGGCGGGTCCGTGGACTGCCTGAACTGCGTGTTCGACAAGGATTCCGCAAAGGCCGTGACGGATCTGGCGAACCTGCCCGAGGCCATGTCGTTCTTCTCCGGCCTGTTCGGCGTGTACCCGTTCGAAAAATACGGGCACGCCGAAGTGACCCGCGACTTCAATTACGGCGGCATGGAACACCAGACCATGACCACGATCAACGCGGTCTGGTTCAGGGGCGACCGGGCGCGCGAGGACGGGTTCGTGCATGAGCTGGCGCACGCCTGGTGGGGCAACGCGGTGACACTGGCCGACTGGCCGGACATCTGGCTCAACGAGGGATTCGCGACGTATTGCGAGGCCCTTTTCCACGAGCACCGCAACGGGTCTGGCGCGTACGCAGGCGAGATGCGGTCGCAGGCCGAGGCGTATTTCATCCAGGCCGAAAAGCAGGACTTTGCGGTCTATGATCCGCCTGAGGGTGAGCTCTTCAATTACGGCATCAGCTACTGCAAGGGATCGGTGATTCTGCACATGCTGAGGCGCGTCGTGGGAGATGACGCCTTTTTCGAAAGCCTGCGTTCCTATTACGAGGCGCACTTGTACGGCAATGCCTCGCGCCGCGATTTTCAGTCGGCCTGCGAAGCCGGATCGGGCATGGACCTGGAATGGTTTTTCAGCGAGTGGCTCGATTCCCCCGGATATCTGTCCGTGACAGTCGACTGGGAAGCGACCGCATCAAGCGCGGTCACCGGACCGGATCCATCCTGGGAGCTGGAACTGGACCTGGCGCAGGATCCTTCGGGCCCGGTGTTTCAGATGCCGGTGGATATCCGCGCCCTGGGCCCCGGGTCCGCCAGGGCGGACACCACGGTCTGGGTGCTCGAACGCGTGGAGCATTTCCGCTGGAATCTTCCGTTCCGGCCGGATTCCGTCGCGTTGGACCCGGAAGGCTGGGTTCTGCTCAAGGCCAGGCGGGGAACCGTGACCGACATTCCGTTCCGCGAACCCCACGCGGTGACGCTGAGGCCGAATTTCCCCAATCCTTTCAGCGGGGTCACGGTGATCGGCGTGGAATTGCTCGACAGCGCGGCGGCGGGCGGATCCGCTGTTCCGGTCGTGTACAACTGCATCGGCGAGAGGGTGCGGTCGCTGGGTCCGGTGCGGTGGGAGAACGGACCGGTTCAGAACGTGGAATGGGACGGCAGGGATGATTCGGGCCTGCCGCTGGCCTCGGGGATATACATCGTCCGGCTGGAAGGGGAAGGCGTCGCCCTGGAACGGAAAGTGGTTCTGAGGCGTTGATTTTATGGAAAGTGATCACCACGGAGGGACACGCAAGGCGGGGATAGGAGACAATATGTATCCTTCCGTGCGCATCCACGGTGTTTTTGACAGGGGAAGCGGCCTGTTCCCATGCAAAAACCGGTTGACTTTTGGCGTTTCTTTGCCTATTATTCTATTAAGGTTACACGCATCCGGAGCCTTTTGCTCATGAAGAAACAGACGTTTTTCATCGCGGTCTGCATGCTCGGTCCGGTTCTGGCTTTCGGCCAGTACAGAAGCGAGGCCAAGTCCTCTATTTTCAGGCCTTCCGAGCTGTTCCGGAGGCCTTCGGGAATACTGGAAGGGCTCATCGATCCTTCGCGTTTCAAGATGACGCAGAGCTATTCCCTGTCGTTTTTATCCGGAGGCAACCGGTCTTTCAACCAGGGCCTGTACCTGAACACCCTGCAATACCAGATCGCCGATCCGCTGACAGCTGTCCTGCAGGTCGGTTACCTGCATCAGCCCCTGGGAGGCGCGGGCCTGACCGGGTCATCCGCCGGTCAATTCTTCATCAGCGGCGCGTCTCTGGAATACAAACCAGCGAACGGAACGCGTCTGTTTTTCGACTATCAACAGATGCCGGCCGCTTCCATTTCACCATTCACCCGGTACACCACGAGGTAGGGCCCGGCGGCGTGAAAACGACTTTGGACATCGCGTTTCGCCTGACCGAGAAGCCCCTTTCTCGGTCATTTTTTATTGAAGGACCCCGCCACCATCGGCGGGGTATTACAGGAAACTTGGATGATGGGCGCCCAAGAGGCGGGCCTTCAATAGCTGAAATCTGTTGCTTGGTCCCGCGAAGCGGGGGAATCAGACTCGTCGGAGCGGCCAGAAGCCCAATCTCCAATCATCCAGAAAGCAGGAACCAGAATGACCAGGCTTCTGGCCGCCCGATTGAGCGTTTTCGGGGCGCGACATGAGCGGCGGCCGCAGGCGCAGGTCCGGGTCTTTCAAAAAGCCGGACTTTCAGACCATGCCGGGCCGCAAGGTCCGGAACCAATCCGCGTTTCGAATGCCGAAAATCAAGCTTCCTTCGGTGCGAATCGACTGGATGAACGCGGCGATATTCGCGGTGCTGGCTGTCAATGTCGGCCTGATCGGTTTCGGGATCCGGCAATGCGGGGCCGGGAAGACTCCGCCGAAAGGTGACACAAAGAAACAGACCGCAATCACGGCCCGGACCGGGTCCGAGACAAAAGGGACGGCTGACGCTTCAGGCAAGGCCGGATCCGGACCCGCGTCGGTAAAAGCGGCCGGCGGAACCGGAACCTCCGGTAGCACGGCGGCCGCGAAGCCCGCCGGAGCCAGGGGAACCACAAGCGGCGCCGGAGCGAAAAGCCCCGCCGCTGTTCCGGAAAAGCCGAGAGGCCCGTTGCAGATCGAAGTGCTGAACGGGTGCGGCGTTCCCAAAATCGCGGACAAGTTCACGGCCTATCTTCGCAAGAAGGGCTATGACGTGGTCCGCACGGACAATTACGAGAGCTTCAACGTGCCCGCCACGCTGGTGATCGACCGCAGAAGCGACCTGGCGTCGGCCCGCAAACTGGCGGACGCGCTCGGCGTCCCGAAGCGCGAAGTGATATCGGAGACGCACGACATGTACATGGTGGACGCCACCGTCGTCCTGGGAAAGAATTTCCGCACCCTGGCCGCGTGGAAAGCGATACTGGAGAACCCGATTGGCCCGTAATCCCTCGCATACCGACGCCCGGAGAATCATCGACTGCCTGCTGGGAAAGAAGGCGCAGGACGTTCGCCTGATGGACATGCGGGCGGCCACGGACATCGCGGATTATTTCGTGGTCTGCCACGGCGACTCGGACACCCATGTGAAAGCCATCACCGAGGCCGTGCTTGACGGCATGCAGGGCCGGGGACGACGGCCGTGGCACACGGAGGGCGTCCAGCACCTGCGCTGGGTGCTCATCGACTACGTGGACGTGGTGGTGCACGTGTTTCAGCGGGACGAACGCGACTTCTACGGCCTCGAACGGCTGTGGAACGACGCCAAAACAACCGCATTCGGAGACCCGGCCTGATGCCCATTGAAAATGAATTGAAACAGCAGCTTATCGAGGCGATCCGGAAAGCCGGGTTCGAGGCCGGGCCGGAGTCCGTGGAAATCGCGGAATCGCGGCAGAAGGGCCACGGCGACCTGACGTGCAACGCGGCATTCGCCATCGCCAAGGCGGCACGGATGAGCCCCAAGGCCGCGGCCGAGAAAATTGCCGCGTTTCTGCCCTCGGATCCCCCGCGGATCGGGAAGATCGAGGTGGCCGGCAACGGGTTCATCAATTTCACGCTCGGGCCGGCCACCCTGGCCGACGCGATCACCGGGATCCTGCGGCTCGGACCGGCATACGGCCGGAACGATTCAGGCGCGGGCCGAAAGACGCAGGTGGAGTTCGTCAGCGCGAACCCCACCGGTCCTCTCACCATCGGTCACGGCCGTCAGGCGGTGATCGGAGACGTCGTGTCGCGCCTGCTCGAGGCGAACGGCCACGCGGTGACGCGGGAGTACTACTTCAACAACGCGGGCCGGCAGATGCGCGTGCTGGGCGAGTCCGTGCGCC
>CAZNXX010000169.1:0-6245 GCA_964577095.1 uncultured bacterium
TATCCGCCGGTGGAGACGAAAACAGGAGTCGACGCCTCGGTGTTCGACTGGGCCAAAGTCACGGAATGGCCGCTGTAATTCATGAGCCCGTCCTGGTGCTGGCCGAGTCCGTACAACCCGTCGTTTTTGGAAATGCGGAAGTCCTGGCGGACATGAAAGGCCGAGTCTCCGCTGGTCACGACGGGTTCGAACGCGGGCCCGCCCTCTTCCGAGATCAGGACGCGTCCGTCCGGTCCCAGAAATTCGACGCAGCCGTCGGATTTTGAAATTTTCACAGATGCCGCCGCTGAACGAAGAATGACCGATCCGCCCTCATCTTCGGAGCGGATGTCAAGGCCCGGAGCCGGTTGCTGAACCACGGAGAAGCTCCGGCGTTCGGGGGCCACGGTACCGGCCGGCCGTTTCGTCACGCGCACGGTGTTGTCCGTGTAGAACTGGACGCGGACGGTGTGGTGGGCCAGAGCCAGTTCCGCGCCGTTTGGAAAGGGATTCACGGACGCTCGATCGCGGCTGCATTGAATTAAAAACACCGCGCACGCGGCGAAGACGGGCAGGAATCCGGATTTTCTCATGGTTTCTCCAGACATTCGGATGAGTGGCGGAGGGAATTCGTACGGGGAAAAGTAGCGAGAAATCGGGTGAAAATCAAGGCGAACGAACATGGATTCCGGCGCCGCGGCCGTCTTCGACCCCGGCGCCGGAATCCGATGACGGTCATTGACGGATGAGTTTTCCGAAAACCGGCTTCGTGTCCGTGTCGATACGGATGAAATACAGGCCGGCCGGCTGGTTTCTCAGGTCGATGCGGTTGTCCGACGGTCCGTCGATGCGCAGGACGAGCTGGCCCAGTTGATTGTACACCTTGACCGAGCGGGTCCGCGCGCCCGGTTCGAGATTGTAGGAGGCGCTTCCGGCGGATGGATTCGGATAGGCGGAAACGGACAGGCGGAGGCCCGGGGAGACGGCGAAGTGTTCCGCGTCCACTCCGGACTGAAGGGCGCCCCATTGCCCGGCCGTGGTGTCGAACTGCTCGATGGTCGCGCCGCCGACATCGTATCGGTACGTGTTTTTGGTCACCAGCGTGTCGCCTTCGGTCGTAATGGACGAGCACCCGCCGAGCACGTACAGGAGGGTGTCACCCTCTTCGATCACGCCGAAGAGCGAGGTGTTCATCAGGGGCGGCAGGTTTGTGGCGATGATCCTGGAAAACAGCTGGCCGTTGACCGCGGTGATGGAGTAGAGATCGCCCATGATTTCCGCCGCATGGCCGCTTCCGGCTTTTCCGGGTCCTGTCCCGCCTGTACCGCCGTACAGGAAAAGGGTGTTGCCGTTCTGCCAGGTCCCGGCGGAAGCGCGGGGCACGGAGAAAGGGCCCTGCACGGGCGGACCCCATGTCCAGCCCAGTTTGGAGTCATACTGCCAGTTGGTGAAATTCTGGCCGTTTTGGTCCCGTCCTCCGAAAAAATGCCAGGCGTCGGCGGAGCTGTCGTACAGGGCCGCGTGTCCGTACAGGGCCGTGGGCGTGGAACGGGTGCGGATGTCGACCCCGGTCTCGGTGAACGTCACCTCGTGGAGTTCGTTCGAGACCACGCCGCCGGAAATGCCGCCGTGCAGGACCGCCTTGCCCTCGGGCAGGCGGTCGCCCTCGCCCGCTTTGGTGAAATGCGCGGCCGCGGCCATGTTTTCCTGCCGGGAGGCCTTGTGAACGGCGAGCTGGCGCCATTGCCCGGTCTTCATGTTGAGCATGTAAACCGCGCTGTCCCCGTTCTCGCTGCGGCCGCCGAAGCAGTAGATGAACCCGTCCATTTTGTTCTGCAGGGCCTTGTGGCCTGCCATGGGCGGCACCTTGAGCCAGGATTCGTCATAGGGCTTGAGCTGAACCCACTCGCCGGTTTTGTAGTTGTGCTTCCAGATTTCGTCCGACCGGTCGAGTTTGGTGGTCTTATAGTGCGTATACCATCTTCCGCCGTCATTGATGGTATAACTCTCCTCTTTTGTCTGGAATCCCCCGATCATGATGACCACGTCATTCTCGCCTTCCTTGAAGAAGTCGCTTACCGAAAATTCGACGAAATTCGGGGGTTTGTTCTGTTGGCTGAACCCGGGCATGGCGGACAGCAGCAGGGCTGCGGTGAGAACCGCGATTCGATGGAAGGGAAGCGTTTGAGCGTGCGGTTTCATGAGGCGCTCCTTTTGATTGCATTCCGAAATCCCGGCCGAGATACGTTTCCGGGCGGGATTTCCCCTATCTCTATAAAATTCAAAAGCGTGAAAATATGCCAATAATGTGTTTATTATATTGAAAATCAGGGGAATAAGTGGGTCCAAATAATGTGCCGGGGAATCAGTTGCGTCGGCTTCGTAAAAATCCCTTGACTTATACCTTTCTTATACCTATATTTTGACATGAGCCTTACCGAAAAACAGCAGGCCGTGTACGCCTTCATCCGGGAGTACATGGAAAACACCGACCGGGCCCCGTCCTATGACGAGATCCGGCGGTATTTCGGGTTCGCGTCCTTTCAGTCCGTGCAGAAGCACCTGAAACAGCTCGAACGCAAGGGGGTTTTGCGCATGCCTGCCAAAAACCAGAAACGCAGTCTGACGCTCGTGGAAATGGGCGGCAAGAACGTCATTCTGCCCCTGTCCGGCACCGTGGCCGCGGGCCGGCCCATCGAGGCGGTGGAAACGGCCGAGACCGTGGCCGTGCCCGAGGAGATGGTGGGGTCAGGGGAGTATTTCGCGCTTCGCGTGGCCGGCCAGTCCATGATCGAAGAGGGCATATTCGACGGAGACACCATCGTGGTGCGGAGCCAGAAGGTCGCGGAGAACGGACAGACCGTGGTTGCGCTGGTGGACGGCGACGCCACGGTGAAGAAGTACTACCGCTGGACCGACGGCATCGAGCTCAGGCCCGCGAACCCGGACATGGATTCCATATTCGTGCATGAGGGCGAGTTCCGCATCCGCGGCATTGTCGTGGGGCTGATGCGGAATTACCGGTAGACGGGGAAAATCAAATTTGTCGATCCGTAGAACAGGTTGATATAGATGTCATCCCCCGCTCCCGGAGTTGATCCGGGAGCGGGGGTTCAACCTTTCAAAGGTCGCTAAACTGACGAACAGGATGGGCTGAGACACATGTCATCCCCGCGGAAGCGGGGATCCAGTCTTTTTCGTGCCCGGTTTCCCGCCGGGCACGAGTCGCTTGATGTCTCCCTTCGCTCAACCGAACATCGACCATATGATCACGAAATCATACTACATTTACATCTTGGCGAGCAAAAGGAATGGGACCCTATACGCGGGCGTGACCCATGATCTGCTTCGAAGGGTTTACGAACACAAAAACAATTTGGTGGAAGGATTTACCTCCAGATACAACGTTCACGATCTTGTATATTATGAACAAACCGATGATATTTTATCGGCGCTTTCACGTGAGAAACAATTGAAAAGATGGAAAAGGAAATGGAAGATTGAATTGATCGAAGTCGTCAATCCCCAATGGCAGGATTTATATGAAGAGTTGGCAGGCAATAAACAGAATGGATGCCTGTCCGCTGGCGCGGATTAAAAAGAAACTTGCGCAGGCATGACACGCCTTCAGGTCTGTTGCGACCGTGTCGTTTGCCTGACCCGCTCTATGCACTAACTCCTCCAACGGGACAAGGGACACCCATCGAAAGGACCCCGCTGATTCAGGACGGATGAAACGGAACTCCGGAATTCTCAATTACCATATCCCCTTCTCTTTATCCGTGTCAATCCGTTCCATCCGCCTTCATTAATCAAAAACCATATGATTGCCTGGTCCCGCCCCGCGGGATCCAATCCGTGTTCCATTTCAAGACACAGCCATGCTCCGCAGCATACTGCATCTCCGCATCGACGCCTTTCCGGCCGCGGTGGAGCGGATACGGAATCCCTCCCTCCGCCGCCGTCCGGTGGCCGTGTGCCCGCGGCACTCGCCCAGGTCCGTGATTTTCTCCGCGTCCGCTGAGGCGAGAGCCGAGGGCGTCTACGACGGCCTGCCGGTGACCGAGGCGCTCAAGCGCTGTCCCGGGCTCGTCATCCTGCCCCCGGACGACCCCCTGTACCGCAGGGCCGCGGCAGCAGTGGCCAGGGTGCTCGGCCGGTATTCGCCGTCCGTGGAACCCGGCTCGTGGGGCCGGTTCCACGCGGACCTTTCCGGAACGGACCGGCTGTTCGGCGGCGGTCCGGACGCGGCGCGCCGCATCCTGGCCGACGTCGGGGAAACCGTCCGGTTCGAAGGCACGGCGGGCCTGGCCTCGAACAAGCTGGTGAGCGGGGTCGCCAGCCGGGTCATCCGCCCGGCCGGAGGCGTATGCCGGGTGCCGGCCGGGAACGAGGCGTCTTTTCTCGCGCCGCTCCGGGTGCGGCTCCTGCCCGCTGTCCGGCGCGGCGCGGAGGCCAGCCTGCTGTCGGAATTCAACATCCGCGTCATCCAGCAATTGGCGGGCGTGCCCCAGGCCCAGCTCGCGGCCGTGTTCGGAAGGACAGGCCCGGTGCTCCACCGCCAGGCCCTGGGCATAGACGAGGCGCCGGTCCGCGCCCCGGAGAGCAAGCCCTTCGTTCTGGAGGAGGAGACGCTCGCCGAGGACACGAACGACGACGCGAAGCTCCTGTCCGTCCTGTACGGCATGACCGAGGCCGCGTGCCTGAAGCTCCGCGCCAGGGGCCTTCTGCCGTCCACGGCCTGGGTGCACGTCCGGTACAGCGACGGCATGGACGCCACCCGCAGGCTGGCGATCGAAAGGCCCACGGCCGTGGACCCGGCGCTGTTCCGGCTGCTCGAGCCCCTGTTTCTCAGGACCAACGCCAGGCGCCAGGCCGTCCGGTACCTGTCGCTCACCCTGACCGACCTCGCGGCCCCGACGGCCCAGCTCGAGCTGTTTGATGCGCCGGCGGATTCGCGCGAGGAGCGCCTCGTGGCCGCGGTGGAGGCCGTGCGCAAAAGGCAGGGCGCCGCGGCGCTCGGGTTCGGGAGGACGCTGGGGAAGAAATGATCCGCCGCGGAAAAAGACACGGCCTGGGTAGCCCACGACTTTAGTCGTGGGGATACGGTATTTTGACGTTTTTGTGGAAACCGTTTCAACGGTTTCCCGTTTTGAAACCGATAAATCGGTTTCCGGAATGTTTGGTTTTGCGTTTGCCCCACGGCTGAAGCCGTGGTTAAATCGTGATCATCAAAACGTTTTAATGTCTTCACCCCACGGCTGAAGCCGTGGGCTACCTGGGATAACAATTCATTCGAGGGAGGGAAGGAGCATGCCGCATTCAATGGCGAAGGTCTGGGTTCACGTCGTCTGGAGCACCCAGGACCGGGTCCCGATTCTCAAGGGGGAATTCAGGACCCTGTTGACGGAGCATATCCGTCGAAAAATCGAGGAAATAGGTTGCGCGGTCCGGATTATTGGCGGCGTAGCCGATCATGTCCACGTGCTATTTGCGCTCCCTCCTGAAAAAGCGCTGGCGGAAGTCATGCAGGCGGCGAAGGGGGAATCCGCTCACTGGTTCAATCAGCAGAAGTACATGCAGGGACGGTTCGCCTGGCAGACGGGATACGGCGGTTTTTCCGTGAGTCCGCAGACGATTAAAAGCGTGGAGACGTACATCCGTCGTCAGGAGGAGCATCACAAGAGAATGACGTTCTGGGAAGAGTACGAACGGTTTGTCAAAATGTCGGAGATACCTACAGGGACAGAGCCTGGGTAGCCCACGGCTTCAGCCGTGGGGTAACGTCATGGGACGGTTTTAACCGGATATTTTTGAAACCACGGCTTCAGCCGTGGGGTAACGTCATGGGACGGTTTTAACCGGATATTTTTGAAACCACGGCTTCAGCCGTGGGGTAAAGGTATTATAACGTTTTGGGGAAACCGTTTCAACGGTTTCTCATTCGGAAACCGATAAATCGGTTTCCGGAATGTTTGGTTTTCGTTTGCCCCACGACTAAAGTCGTGGGCTACTTGGTCCGGGTTACAATCGTAATCGTGAAAACGTTTCAATTTCATTGCCCCACGACTGAAGTCGTGGTTAATCGTGATCATCAAAACGTTTTAATGTCTTCACCCCACGGCTGAAGCCGTGGGCTACCCAAGCCGTGGGCTACCCAAGCCGTGGGCTACCCAAGCCGTGGGCTACCGGTATTGCCTGAGGGGATGGATTATGCCTTTCACCCATTTGCACGTCCACAGTCATTTCTCCATGATGCGGGGAAC
>CAZNXX010000170.1:0-6168 GCA_964577095.1 uncultured bacterium
CGGGCAGAAGCGGCTTCGCGCCGCCGTTGAGTTTTTCGGAGAGCCGGTTGAGTTCGGCGATCAGCCGGCCCGCGGCGGCGCCCGTCATCGGCCGCGGCTGATACTGGACCTTTTTGTAGTCCACGCACAGCGGGACGACCCGTCCGCCCGCGAATCCGGAGGAATCGAAGGACGCGATGAAAAGGGCGCTCTCCCGGCAGGAGACGCTTTTCGATCCGAACGCGAAATTGCCCAGGCTGTAGGCGACCGGTTTTCCCCTGTACAGTTCGAAGCCCTGGAGCACGTGCGGGTGATGCCCGATGACGCAATCGGCTCCGGCGTCGATCGCGGCGTGCGCGAACTCGCGCTGATACGGCTGGGGCGTGCCGTGCAGTTCCTTGCCCCAGTGAAAGGAGACGATCACGAGATCGACAGCCGGCCGCAGGGAGTCGATGGCCGCCGCGATCCGTTCCTTCACGGCGAACGCCGTGCCCGGCCTCGAAGCCGTGGCCCAGAAAGCGTCCGGATACGTCAGGGAGAATCCGAGGAACGCGGCTTTCCACCCGCCGCGTTCGACGATCGCGCCGGCTTCCGCCGCGCGGCGGTTCACGCCAGCGCCGCAGGCCGCGATGCCCAGGCTGTCGAGGATGCCCAGCGTCACGCGGAACGGCTGTTCGCCGAAGTCGAGGATGTGGTTGTTGGCCAGATTGAGGACGTCGAATCCGGCGTTTCGCAGGCCGCCGGCGGAGCCGGGCGGCACGCGGAACGTGTAGGTCTTCCGAAAAGGTCTGCCGCCCGTGCCGAAAGGCGCCTCGAGGTTGCCGATCGCGAAATCAGCGGATTGCAGCACCGTCCTCGTGGAATCGAACGGATAATCGGGCCCGAAACGCTCCACGACGGGGAGCGCGGATCCGGCCAGCATGATGTCTCCGACTGCGGCCAGGGTCACGGACGTTTTCCTGGACGGCGCCGCGACCGCGGCCGCGGTCCGGCTGGAATCCCCGGATCCGGCGTCCGGGGCGTTGTCGCGGCCGCAGGATCCCGCCCATGCAGTCACGAGCGCGAGAAAAAGGAATCCGACCGCCCGGTTCCAGAGGCCCCCAAAGGCCGGCGGGATTCTCCCCGCGTCCGTTCCTGCGGATGAAGAGAGCGCGGGAACGCCGGACCGGCGTGCGCAGGCGGCTGGCCGGACGGCGTCCGCCCGGATCTCAAGCCTTCGAATCGTCATCCGCGCCCGGTTCCGATGTCTTTCCGGATTCGCTCTCCGATTTCGAAGGAGCCGCGGATCCCTTCCGGATCTCCTCGATCTCCTTTTCCTTGTCGCGGACATCCTGAAGGAGCTTCTCGATCCGGCCGACATGATCCTTCACCTTGGGATCCTGGGCCGCTGTTTTTTTCGGTTCCGCGGAAGCCTGCTGGTAAACGGTGACGCCCAGGTCATGATAGGCGGCGTTCAGGCTCTTGTTCAGGTTCATCAGGTCCAGCTTGGCCTTGCCGATGCGGGTGTATTCCTCGGTCTTGGCCGCGGCAACGGACAATCCGTCCTTGACGGATTTCTTCAGATCGTCCCAAATGGGTGTCATTGGTTCACTCCCTTCTCTGTGGTCATTTCGAGCGGTAATTTAATCATCGCCGCGGCTCTTTTCAAGGGAAAAGCCCCGGCTCCGGAGCGCTCTCCAACGGCCGGATCCCGGCGGCTTCGCGACATCCGGACGCTTCAGCGGTAGCTTCGATCCGTGACGTCCCGGCCGGGCCCGCGCCCGGGCACACGGACCGGACATTTTCCCTCCACGCCTCCGCGTTCAGGTTGTCGGGCCAGAAAGGCCACGACCGGCACTGATGCGGCCGGGCCGTATAGATCGAGCACCGGTTCCCATCGAGAAAACGGCATTGCCGCTCCGATTCGCCGATATAATAGTGGCCGTCGATCCGGACACAGACGGTCCGGATCAGTTCGCGGCCGGCCAGGCCCAGGTGGCGGGCGAGACGCCTGCGGTCCGCCGCGGTCAGGTAGACGTACGCGTACTTGCCGTGGACCTTGCAGCAGGCGCCGCAGCCCCGGCATTCGAAACGGACGGTTTCACTGAACCGCTTCTTTTCGGATGGGTCGATTGCCATCGGACGGATGATCCGCTAGAACAGTTTCAACTGGTCCCGGCCTGGCATCCGGCCTCTTTTCCCGCGCGCTTCCGCCGCGCTGAGAAGCGTCCTCTCGATGTCATCGAGAAACGGGCTTCTCGCGGAATTGCGGACACGGCCGAACAGCTCGCGCCGGTCGGCATGGGACAGGATCAGATGCTTTTTGGCGCGCGTCATGCCCACGTAGAGCAGGCGGCGCTCCTCTTCCGGGTCGCAGGAGGACGAACCGGGCAGGGTGTACGGCAGAAGCCCGTCCTCCACGCCCGCGATGAAGACGCACGGAAACTCCAGTCCCTTGGCCGCGTGCAGGGTGAAAAGCGACACGGATTCGCCGCCGCCCCGGACCCAGTCGGGTCCGGATCCCAGGGCGAGGCCGGTGAGAAAGGCGGGCAGGTCCGTTCCGAATGAAACGGACCGTTCCGCCAGCACATCGAGATCGAGCCTGTCCGCCGGATCCGCGACCGGGGGAAGCGAGGAAATCAGCCTGCGGATCAGGTCGCGCACCGGCGCATTCCCAGCTGAGGCTCGGAGTGCGGACAATTTGTTCTCATCCAACCCGGAACCCGTATTCCTAAATTCGGAACGACTGTCCTGCGCAGCCTGAAGCCCCGCGAACGGGACCAAGTTATTATATTTTGACAATATTGAAGGGCTGCGGCTACCCAATTCCGACCCGGAACCCGCAACCCGGAACCCGGAACCGCTCTTTTCCTTTGAACTTTGAACCTTGAACTTTGAACTGATTTCTTTGAGCGCCTGGACGATCGTCTTCGCGGGCTCGCGTCTGTAGAAAGGCTCCGTGTCCGAGCGGCGGTACGGAATGCCGTGGTCGCGGAATGCCTTTTCCAGCGCGGGAAACTGGCGCCCGATCCGGCACAGCACGGCGAAATCGGAGAAACCCAGCGATTCCTCCTCCGCGCCGGACGCGATGCCGCTGTCCATGGAGAAGAACCGGACGCCGCCGGTCATCGCCTCGATGGTGCGGCTGATGAACTCCGCCTCGGACGCCTCGGTCGCGTTTCGCGCGACGCGGACCTTGACCTTCTCGTCCGTGCCGCGGAGACCCGAGCCCGTTTCTTCCGACCCGGAACCTTCCTCCAACCATGAACTATGAACTATGAACTTCGAACTTTCTTTTAAAACCATCCCCGACGCCTGAAGGAGAGTATCGGGACACCGGTAACTCCGCGTCAGGCGGTATACCGTCGTGCCAGGAAAGTCCGTCGGAAACCGGAGCAGAAAGTCCGGGCTCGCGCCGCGGAAGCCGTACACGGACTGGTCCGGATCCCCCACCGCCCAGAGATGAGGCGACCCCGCCCCGGAATCCCGCCCTGCCAGAAGCCTCACCCATTCGTACTGAATCCCGTCCACGTCCTGGAACTCGTCCACCAGGATGTGGTCGTACCGGCCGGCCACGATCCTGGCCCATTCCGCGTCCTCCCGGAACAGCTGAAGCGGACGCGTCAGCAGATCGCTGAAATCGAACAGGTTTCGCGACCGGAGCGCCTCCTCGTAACGGGTCGTCAGAGCCCGCCTTTCCCCTTCCCGGCTCTCCGCGTCGGTCGTTTCAGCCTCCGGCCCGGATTGGCCATCCGCGTGCCTCAGCGTCTTCATGAGGCGGCGGACGTCCGCGCATTCCGGAAACGCGGCGCCCAGAAGATCGAGTACATCGTCCTCATCCGCGACGCGGAAATCCCGGTTCCGGCCGAAACGGTCCGGCCGCTCCCGGAGCAGGGCAAGGCCGAAGGAATGGAAAGTCATGACTGGCGGAATCCGTCCCGGGGCTTCGGGACTTCCGGTTCCGGCGGACACGCGGCCGCGGATCTCTCCGGCCGCCTTGTTGGTGAAGGTGATGGCGAGAATACGGTTTGGTTGAACGCCGTGGTCGCGGATCAGTCGCAGGATGCGGCCGGTCAGCACCCGCGTTTTGCCCGTTCCCGGGCCGGCCAGCACCAGCGCCGGCCCGCCGCTGTGATCCGTAGCCGCTTGCTGTTCCGCGTTGAGCGCGATGCCGAAGGCGCCCGCGTCTTCCTTCTCCGTTCTCGTTTTCGCGGACGCGTACGATTCCTTTCTTCCGACGGACGCCCCGGACGTTTTCTTCCGTCCCCGCCGGACCGGCTGAACGGACGACACGGCGCCTCCGATGAACAGGCTCTCCTGGCTGAGGGACGGTTTGTCCTCCGGGCCGAACACGCGGATGCGACCGTATTCGCCGTCATAACCCGCCTCGATGGACACGCGTCCAGCCCGCATCCGGCGCACCGCCTCGACGAGCAGTTCTCCCCCGGCCGTCCGGATGTCCTCCTCTTCCGCTTCGAGCAGGATGAAGAGCTCGCTTCCGAGCCTGCGGATCAGGGCCGCGTAATCGGCCTGCACCCCCTTGCTGTGCGGACCCGTGCCGCGGATTTCGGACAGGACTTCGCTGAGGGGAATGACGGACTGGAAAGGCGGCCATCCGGTTTGCCCCTCCGTGACGCCGCGGTCCGCCAGCTGATGCACCCGGTTGAGCACGCCGACCGTCACCTTTTTTCCGCAGCCGGGGCATATTCCGCCGTGCCGCTCCGTCTCCTCCGGCGTCCAGGAAATGCCGCATTTGCGGTGCCCGTCGTGGTGGTACTTGCCCTCCTGGGGAAAAAATTCCACCGTCCCGAGGAACCGGCCCGACGGCGGATTCTTCAGCGCGTCCAGCATGCCGGAATACGACAGCTCCGTGTCGAACCGGTTCGCCTCGCGCCCGAGCTTCTCCGGCGAGTGGGCGTCCGAATTGGAGATGAGGGTGTAGGGATCGAGCTGACTGCACCGACGGTTCATCGCCGGGTCGGAGGAGAGCCCGGTCTCGACGGCGTGGATGCGATCGGACAGGTCCGCGTAACAGTCGCGAATCGAATCGAATCCGGATTTGTCTCCGAGCGCCGAGAACCACGGGGTCCAGATGTGGGCCGGAACGAAGAAGGCGTCCGGGGAGGCTTCCAGGCAGAGTTCGAGCAGATCCCTCGAGTCGAAACCGAGAATGGGCCGGCCGTCCGAGGTGATGTTGAAGTCCATGGACCGAAGCCGGCTCTGGATGCGTTCCACGCTTTCGAAATCCGGAGCGAAGACCACGTTGTGCACTTTGCGCACGCGGTCCGCCCGCTTGTAGATGCAGCTGATCTCTGCGGTCAGCATGAAGCGGACGCCTTCGTCCGCGTCCGCCGGGCCCCCGAACGCGGGCAGGCGGAGCGCCGGCTTCAGCCGGTACAGTCCCGGTTCCGCGGGATCCAGCTTCGCCTTCAATTCCGCCAGCCAGCCCGGGTGCGTGAAGTCGCCGGTTCCGACGACCCGGATGCCCTTGATACGGCCCCACCGGTCGAGATGCTCGGGCGAGAGCAGGCCGCTCGTGGCGAGGGAGAAATGCGAATGGATGTGGAAGTCCGCGATGAATTTCATCGCGACAAGTTAGGCAGGGACGGGGGGAATGTCAACTGAAAAGAAAGTTCATGGTTCATAGTTCATTGTTCATAGTGAAAACAACAGCGGCTTTCGGATTATTTTTATCGCCAAACTATGAACCATGAACTATGAACTCATAAATTGGCGGATAAAAAACCAGCGGAGTCTCAGAGAGACTCCGCTGGTCTGCATATCATGAACGGTTCGCGTTTATTCCACACTCACTTCGATCTGCTTCGGCTTGGCCGCCTCGGACTTCGGGATCACGATGCTGAGCACGCCGCTGTCGTACTTCGCCTGAATGGCGTCGCCCTTCACGTTCTCCGGCAGGCGGAACGACCGTTCGAACTTGCCGAACACCCGCTCCACGAAGTGGTAGTTCCGCTTCTTGGTTTCGTTTTCCTGCTTCTTCTCGCCCCGGATGGTCAGAAGGCCGTCTTCGAGCGACACCTGAATGTCCTCCTTCTTCAGGCCGGGGACTTCGGCTTTCAGTTCATAGCCGTCCTCGTTTTCGAGGATGTCCACGGAAGGATTCCACACCGTGTCGCGGCCCTGACCCAGGCCGTAGTTTTCGAAAAACGTTTCAACATCCAGCGGAAGCTCAGCCAGATGCCGCATGGG
>CAZNXX010000171.1:0-1362 GCA_964577095.1 uncultured bacterium
CGCTGATGTCCGAAAGGTCCCGCTGGAAAACGCGGGACCATTTCGGACCTACAACTGATGTCCGAAAGGCCCGCGAAAAGAAGCGGACCATTTCGGACCTACAACTGATGTCCGAAAGGCCCGCGAAAAGATGCGGGACCATTTCGGACCTACATCTAACGTTCATACAACCTATCCGATTTTCTGGAAGATTTCCCCCGTGGACGGATCGCGGAGGATGCGCTTGACCGTTCCGTCCGGCATGCGTTCCGTCTTGATGAGAACGCATCCGTCCTCCCGGGGGCCCGCGGCCGCTCCGTCCGTGACGGCCGCGGGTTCCTGCCCGTGCCCGGCTCCCGGCCGCCACTCGAACAGTTCCACGGGTTCCCACCGCTTCGAAGCCGCGGATCGGTAACAGGCGTCCATCACCGCGTTCACCACGTATCCGTCGTAAAACGTCTCAACGGCCGGGCGGCCGGTTTCCATGGCGTCGAGCATGTCCGCGAACATGTCCGCGTAACCGAGCTCGGTCAATTCGTCCCCGGACGGGAATATCCAGCCCTTTTCAGCGTCCGCTTTTTCGGCGACATATCCTCCGAGTCCCGAGGTCGTGAACATCTCGAAACCCGTGCGCAGAAAGTGGTTCAGCCAGATGGTGCCCCCGGTTCCCGCGACCTCGTCCCGAATGTCCAGTCCGCCGCGGAACGTCCAGGCCACCTCGAACTGGCCGATGGCCCGGTTCTCGAAACGGATGAGCCCGATGCCCGAATCCTCGGCGTCAATGGGGTGCACCAGCGTGTCGGACACGGCCATGACCTCGACGGGGCGGACACCCTTTCCGATGAAGGTTCGGAGCACCTCGATGCAGTGACAGCCGAGATCCACGATGGCGCCGCCTCCGGCCCGCTTCACGTCCCAGAACCAGGCGCTGTGCGGACCGCCGTGCGTCTCCCGGGACCTGGCCCAGAGCACCCGGCCGAGGGCCCCGGCGCGGATGGCGGCGGCGGCCTTGATTGTCTTCGGGGTGTAGCAAAGGTCCTCCAGGTACCCGGCGAACACGCCGGCCTTTTCCACGGCTTCGAGCATGGAGCGGGCCTCCGCGGCGCTGCGGCCCAGGGGTTTGGTGCAGAGCACGGCCTTTCCCGCTTCCGCCGCCAGCTGGACCGCTCTCGCGTGCAGGTCGTTGGGCAGACCCACGATCACCGTGTCCGTTTCCGGGTCCCTCACCGCCTCGGCCATGTCGGTCGTCCACTTCGGTATGCCGAAGGCGCGGCTGAAATCCGCCGCGGATTCCTCGGGAACGCCGCAGACCACATGCACGCGGTCCCTGCTGCGGCGGCTGTGCAGGGCCTGGCAGTAGAACCGGCCGATGAGGCCGGTTCC
>CAZNXX010000171.1:1462-6129 GCA_964577095.1 uncultured bacterium
TCCGAGGAGTACCCGTCCGCGCCGATCTGGTCCGCGAACGCCTGGGTGACCGGGGCGCCGCCCACCAGCACGGCCGCGTCCGGGTTTACGGCCTTGATCAATTGCACGGTCTTTTCCATGTTCACCATGGTGGTGGTGAGGAGCGCGGAAAGACCGACAACGCATCCGGGATTGGCCTTGACCGCGTCGGCGAATTTCTCGGGGGGCACGTCGACTCCGAGGTCCACCACTTCCCATCCGCCTCCCTCGACCACCATGGCCACGAGATTCTTGCCGATGTCGTGCAGGTCGCCGGCAACCGTTCCGACGACGAAACGGCCCTTGTGCCTGACCGCGCCGCTCTTGAAATACGGCTTCAGGTGGGCCATGGCCGCGTTCATGGCCTTGGCGGCCATGAGCAGGTCCGGAACGAAAACCTTGTTCTGCGCGAATTTTTCGCCGATGCGCGCCATGCCGGCCATGCAGCTCTGGAGTATGTCGTCCGCGGTCTCGCCCGCGGCCAAGGCGTTCCGCGCGATTTCGTCCGCGCCTTCCTTGCCGCGGAGGTCCGGGGGATAGGAGGCCGCCTGGTTGATTTTGCCGCGCTCGATGCACACAGCGAGTGTTTCGGTCAATTCACTCATGTCTGCTCCCGTTGTGGTTTTTCGTTGTACGGTTTCTATGGATACCCCGGACTAAAGTCCGGGGCTACTGAAAGCAGTCCGGGGCCACTGAAAGCGGTCCGCCGTAACCGGAAGCAGTCCGGGGCCACTGAAAGCGGTTCGCCGTAACCGGAAACGGTCCGGGGCTCCGGATGGATGTCCGAACCGGAGGGACAAGGCATGAACCCGGTCAGGTCTCCCGGACGACAAGTTCCGGCTGAATGACGTACTGTCCGAAGCGTGTGCTCCGGCCTTCGCTGTGATCGCGTATCAGGCCCGCGATCCGCTTCGCCATTTCCCCGGCATGCGGGTCGATGGATGTGATTCTGGGCGTGAAGAACTGCGCGAGGTCGGTGTTGCCGTAGCTGATCACCGACACGTCAGCCGGTATGGACAGTCCCCATTCCTTCATCCGGCCGATTACCCGCACCGCGTCCGTGTCGTCGCAGCAGAAGACGCCGCCGATCGATTCGTTTCGAATCAGGTCCGAATCGAACCTCGACAGCCGGTCGAGCACCACGGCTTTCTGTTCACCCGGGTTTTCCTGCACGAACGTGATGAAGGTCTGCTCCATGACTTCCTGAATCATGTTCCGGCCCTGCCAGAGGCTGTTTTTGACGAAGGCCAGGTTCCGGTCCGTTTTGGATTGCAGATATCGTACCGCGCGCTTGACGCCGAGGTCATAGCTCTGAATGGCATAAGTGAAGTAAGAGCCGGCCATGGTGTGATCGACGAGCGCGACCAGAGTGCCGCCGGATTTCAGGTGGCGGTAGAATTCGGCTGTCTTGCTCTCATCCAGAGTGGGCGCCACGATCACAGCCTCGTACTGTTCGCGTATCATGCGGCCCACCAGCCGGATTTCTTCTTCCCACTGGTTGTGATCGATGTAGTATTCGGTTGTGCGGCCGGCCGCTTCAGCCTCCAGGCTGAATTGCTGGATGAGCTTTTCGTGGTGGTCTGAAATGAAAGGAATGATTATGCCCCAGACAGGACGCTTGGGGCCGAGCGGGGCGACAAATGAGCCTTTGCCGGCCTTCTGTATGATCATGCCGTCTTCGGACAGCTTTTTTAAAACCAGCTTGGCGGTTTCGCGCGAAACCCCATGGTTCTTCATGATTTCCGTTATGGAGTCAATGCGCGTTCCAGGCGGGAATTCCTGGGTGAGAATGGCCTCGCAATAGAGGTTGAAGAGTTTCTGATAGAGAGGCTGTATGTCTTCCGAGGGTATGTCCGTGGTTTTTTTCATAGGCATTATTTTTTAATTAGACATGAGAAATATAGAAATAAAAACATGAAAAAGCAAGGAGAAAATCACATTCCATCACATCACATCAGAGATAGAATTCGCATTCCTTCGCCAATCCCAGGGCGAGCCCCGGAGTTGACCCGGGGGCCGCATCAACGCCCTTGCATTGACGAGTCCAATTTGTTATATTCATTCGGAACACTTATATGAAAAAAATCAAACCCAATCCATTCTTTACAGCGGCGCTTGCCGCTGCTCTGACAGCCGGCGCCGCTTTCGGACAGATCACGGTTGCGGTCGGAGACTTCGAGAACCGGACCGACCGGATGTACCTGGATTCATGGGCGATCCTCATCCCCGAATACCTGGCGGGTGAACTGTCCCGGAGCCGGGACATCACGGTTGTGGACCGGGAGCGGCTCGACGCGGTGCTGGATGAACGCAAACTGCAAATGGCCGGGCTGACGGATTCATCCGCGGCTCTGGAGGTCGGCCGCATGCTCAGCGCCCAGTACATGGTCACCGGCACGGTGAGCGAGATCGGGGGATGGATACGCATCGACTCGCGCGTCACCAGCGTGGCCACGGGTCGCATGATCGCGGAGAACGTGTCCGCTCGATCCTCGAAGCATCTCGAGAAGATGATCGGTCTCCTGGCCGGAAACCTGAAGATCCAGATGACCGGACAGGGCGAATACCGTGAAACCCTCACGCTCAGGCGCCAGCCCACGCGGCCTTTTCTCGCCGCCACACTGGTTTCAGGCGCGGCCGCGTCCTTCATTCACAGTCAGGCCGCGGCAAAACGCGATGCATACCGCGACGCCCGCGATCTGGCCTCCTTCAACCCGGCCTGGCGTTCGGCGAACCGCTGGAACAATGCCAGAACAGCGGCTCTGGCCGTGACCGGAGCGGCCGCAGCCGGCGTCCTGATCTGCGTTCTGAGAGACCTTTCGCCCGAGCGAATCGTTGCCAATTCACAGCCCATACTGGGTTTTCAGACCGGAGGCGTCACTTTTGGACTGGCCTTCCATCTGCCGTAAGCGGTTTCGGGCCGGATCCGGGCTTGCGGCGCTCCTGCTCCTTTGCGCCGCCTGCGAACTGCCGAGGGACAATCCCCTGGATCCGCAGAACCCGGACAGCCGCAGGCCGAAACGTATTCTGATCGAGGCATTCGTCAACATGCGCACCGGCGAGCCGTTCGACCGGTACGCGATCGAGGCCCTGGATTCGCTGGAATCGGTTTACGGCGACCGCGTCGCGGTCATCGAGTACCACCGGAACGCGGGCGGCTTCGTCACGCCTCTGCACCGGTCCGAAAACGACATTCTGTACGGCCGGTATCTCGCGGCCGCGGGTTCGGACAAACGCGGCGTGCCGGACGTGTTCATTGACGGGTCCGCGGGCCGAAGCCAGGGCGCTTCGAGCGCGGCGTCGGTCTTCGTCCGCGTTCAGAGAAACCTCCTGCCGCGGCTGACCGAGCCCGGGCTTTTTTCCATCGAGGCTGATCTCCATCGGTCCGGCGGGGAGATGCAACCGACGGTCACGATCGCGAGGCTCGGGTCCTCCGGTGTTTCCGGAATCCGCGTCCGCGCCGTGCTGCTGTCCGAGGCTGAAGCGGCCCCGTCAGGACGGGTCGCCCGCGGTTTCTCGGAGAGCGCGGTGATCGGCAGTCTCGGCGCCGGGGAAACCCGAACGGTCACTCTGCCCGCCATGGCCTGTAATCCCGCGGACGTGCGGGCGTGCGTCATCCTTGTGTTCCGCGACGCGGACTGCGGGGTGATGCAGTGTGAAAAGTTCGAAGTAAAATGAGGTTCCGGGTTCCGGGTTCCGAGTTCCGAGAAATGCAATGTCCGAAAGCCTCGCCGTCCCGTCCCGCTACGCGGGACCAAGCAACAGATGCCGGCTATTGAAGGCTTTGCGGGACCAATCGACAGATTCCCGCTATTGAAGGGCTTCGCAGGACTCGGCATTTCGGGCCTACAACCATGCATCATCCCGAGTAATTCTTTCGCGGTATTCTTTCATATTTTTCAACCCGGAACACGGAACCCGGAACCCGGAACAGTTAGGATCGCGATCTGTGATCCGAGGAATGTAAGGTATGCCTGCAATCAGGAAAATGATATTTCGGTTGGCGGGGGCCCTGATCCTGACCGCCGCGCTCTCCTGTTCCACCGACCTGTTCAACCCGGAGAAGCCGCCTCAGATCACCGGGCTCACGCTGGACCGGTACGAGGTGAACCCGGGCGACACGCTAACGGCAACGGTCACGGTGAGGGACGCGAAGGACAAGGCCCTGGCTTACGGGTGGGCGGCTACGGCCGGCCTGTTCCTCCTGCCTTCGGACCAGCCGACCGTGCGGTGGAAGGCCCCGTCCACTGGCGGGCCGCACCGCATCACGGTCACCGTGACCGGGGGGGAGAAATCCGCGTCGCGTTCCACGGACGTCACGGTCCGGTCCCTGGTTCTGCCCGACGTTCTGATTCTCTCTCCGCAGGCCGGAGCCTATGTGGTTCAGCATGATCCCTTGGAAGTCCGGGTCAGGGCGCGTCATGACAACGGCATTGACCGGGTGAGGCTTTTCGTCAACAGCAATCTCAAAAAAACCGCGGACGGCGGCGCCGGAGAGGTGTACACCTTCGTCTGCCCGGCGGATGAACCCGCGGGAGCGGCCCTGATCCGGGTGGAAGCCGTGGCCCGGGTCAGCCTGCTGACTAGAAGCGATTCAGTGAGCATCTATATAGAAGGCGTGGTCCCGGGAAAAGCCGGCAGGAACTGAA
>CAZNXX010000172.1:0-6129 GCA_964577095.1 uncultured bacterium
CCCGGCTGACGCGCCAGTGGTCGCACCTCGAGCGGCAGGAGGGCGCCATCGGCACCCGCGGGCCGGGCGAAACCCAGCTTGAGACCGACCGCAGGCTCATCCACAAGCGCATCGGCCTGCTCAAGGACGAGCTCGAGAAGATCAAGCTGCAGCGCGACGTGCGCCGCAGAAGGCGCGACGCCCTGCAGAAGGTGGCGCTGGTCGGGTACACGAACGCGGGAAAATCGAGCCTGCTCAACGCGCTGGCCGGTTCCGGGGTGCACGTCGAGGACCGGCTGTTCGCGACGCTCGACGCGACTGTGCGCACCCTGGCCCTGTCGCGCAACGACAAGGTCCTGCTCATCGACACGGTCGGGTTCATCCGCAAGCTGCCCGCGCACCTGGTGGCGTCGTTCCGGTCCACGCTCGAGGAGGCCGCCGAAGCCGATGTCCTGCTCCACGTCATCGACGCGAGCCACCCGAATCTGGACGATCACGTGGGCACGGTGCAGCAGGTGCTGGACGAACTGGGCCTTGCGGACCGGCCGGTGATTCCCGTGTTCAACAAGATCGACCTGCTCGAGGACGGCGGCTTCATGGACACGCTGGCCAGGCGTTTTCCGGGCGCTGTGTTCGTGTCCGCGCTGAGGGGCATCGGGCTTGAAAAACTCCGCCGCGCGATCGGGGAGCGCTTCGAGGCGGAGCGAGAGATCATGAATGTCCGAATCCCGTTCACGCGGCCCGAACTGCTCGCGGCCGTGCACGGCATGGCCGAAATTCTCGAGAAGCGCTACGAGGAGGACGGGGCCGTGCTCGTGCTCCGGGCGTCCGGGCCGAACGCGGAACGCATCCGCGAAATGCTCTCCGGGGAGGAGAAACCGTGCGCATCCTGATCGTGGACGACGAGCCGAACATCCGGCTTTCGCTCGAGGGCCTGCTCATGGACGAGGGCCACGCGGTCGCGTCGTGCGGCGACGGCGAATCGGCCCTGGACCGGATCGGGCGCGAGCCGTTCGACGCGGTTCTCCTCGATGTCATGCTCCCGGGCATGAGCGGGCTCGATGTGATGCGGCGGATGAGCGAATCCGACCCGGACGCCGCCGTGGTCATGATGTCCGGACGGCCCGACACGGCCACGGCCGTGGCCGCGGTTCAGGCGGGCGCGCGCCAGTTCCTGGAGAAACCGCTGGACCCGGACAGGCTCCTGTTCGAGCTCCGGAACCTTGAAAAGCACCGGGCCCTGGCGACGCGTGTCGCGTCGCTCGAGGGCCGGGCGGCGGACGAGCGGAGATGGGTGGGGGAATCCGAGGCCGCGCGCCGGCTTCTGGCCGATGTTGCCAAGGCCGCGCCGACCGACGGCCGCGTGCTGATTTTCGGCGAGAACGGGACGGGCAAGGAACTCGTGGCCCGCATGGTGCATGACGCGAGCCGCAGGCGCGAAAAGCCGTTCGTCAGCCTGAATTGCGCGGCCGTGCCCCAGGCTCTGGTCGAGAGCGAACTTTTCGGCTACGAGAAGGGCGCGTTCACGGGCGCGGGGTCGCGCAAGCCCGGCCTCTTCGAAACCGCGCACGGTGGAACGCTCTTTCTCGACGAGATCGGGGACATGCCGACCGACACCCAGGCCAAGCTGTTGCGCGTGCTCCAGGAGAGCGAGGCGGTGCGCGTCGGGGGCACGGTGCCCGTCCGTTTCGACGCGCGCGTGATCGCGGCCACCAACAAGGACCTCGGCCGCGAGATCGGCGAGGGCCGCTTCCGCGAAGATCTTTTCTACCGGCTGAACGTGATTCCGCTCCACGTGCCGCCGCTCCGCGAGCGCGGAGACGACGTCCTTCTGCTGGCCCGCTTCTTCCTGGAGCGCCTCGGCCGGAGCGCGGCAAAGGGCGTGATGGAATGGAACCCGAAGGCGCTCGAACGTCTGCGTGGCTACGCGTGGCCCGGCAATGTGAGGGAATTGCGAAACGTGGTGGAGCGGCTGGTGATCATGAGCGAATCCCGGGTGATTTCCGAAGCGGATACGATGGCCGCCCTTCCTGCCGGCCGGACCGCATCCGAATCCCTTCCAACCTCCGTATCTCCGGATCCGGAACTGTCCCTGGCAGAGAACCTGGCTCGATACGAGAAGGCCCTGCTCGTGGAGTGTTTGGCCGAGGCAGGCGGAAACGTGTCCCTTCTCAGCCGCAGGCTGAAAACAGACAGGGCCAACCTGCATAGAAAACTCAAACTTTATGGTATCAAGTAGTATGTGTTAAACTGACACAATGTGTGCAGACTCCTGTGTCGATTCGCCACACATCCTCACTCCAGCATTCTTTCCCCCTGCATCTTTAATCCCATATTTATATTATTCTTGACTGGCTTCCCGCAAGTCTGTTTTGTCATGGTATGCCGATTGCTTGATGCATGCGTGTGAGTGTCGTTCTCAACCATGTTTCCGGAGGTCGCCATGCAGCGCAATGTGATGAAGCAAGTGCTCTTTCTGGTTTTTCTGGCCGTTGTCCTGGTTCTGCTGATGGGCTTCTGGCTGGTCACAGCCGCGAACGCCGAACCGCCGCAGGCGCCCGCCCCGGCCGTCGGAAAAACCATTTTCACCGAAAATCTGATCCCCGGCCCATGGAACGATTGGGACGAGGATGCGGACGACGAGGATGACGGTTTCCGGAAGCGTCGCCGCGGGAAGCAGGAGATGGACTTCGATGTGAAATACAACCGCGTGGAGGGGCTCTATCTCGGCACCCGGCTCGACAGGGACGACGGCCGGAGCTGGGGGCGGCGGACCCGGCGGCGGAATCTGCTGTTCGGATCGTGGGGATACGCGTTCAAGGCCAAGGAATTCCTGTATCAAGCCGGTCTGGAAAAGGGTTTCTTCGATTCCTTCCGGCTGGCCGTGGGCGGCGAATACCACCGCCAGATTCTCACTCCGGATCTGTGGATCATGCCCGAGGAGGAGAACACCGCGGCCGCAGTCCTGATCAAGGAGGATTTCCACGATTATTACATGGCCGAAGGCGGGAGCGGATGGATCAGCCAGAACGTCCTGCCCGATCTCAGGATTTCGGCGATATACCTCAGCGAAAAAACGGACTCGCTGGAGGCGGTCACGAACTGGGCGCTGTTCGGCGGAAAGAAGAAGTTCCGCGAGAATCCGGCCATGGACGCGGGCCAGTTCAAGACCCTCACCGGCCGCGTCGTCTGGGATACGCGGAACAGCGTCCGGCGCACCACGCGCGGCTGGTATGTGCAGGCGGAAGCCGAGCGCGCGGGCGGCGGGCTGGGCGGCGACTTTGAATACGACCGCTTTCTCGCCGACATTCGGCGCTACCAGCCGCTGGGATACGGCGAGGGCGTGGACGGCCGCGTGCGTATCGGCACCTCGAAGGGCGTTCTGCCCTGGGAACGCGCTTTCTGGCTGGGCGGCGTGTCCACTCTGCGCGGATTCAAGCACAAGGCCTTTCCGGCCGGGTGGAAGAACCCGGGCGGAAACCGGATGTTCCTGGCACAGCTCGAGTACCGGATGGGCAGCGAGGACCTGCCCGACGCAGTGGATCTCGGCCTGCTCGAGGAGTTCAACCTGATCGCGTTCACGGACGCCGGATGGGTGGGGCAGGCCGATGCGGAGCAGGGCCCGGCCGAGGGATTCGAGGACCTGTCGATCAAAACCCTGAAGAATGACGTGGGCCTGGCCCTAGCCAACCGGAGCGGCAGCGTCCGGTTCGAGGTCGCGCGCCGCACGGACACATCCGAAAAGCCCTACAGCCTGTGGTTCCGGTTCAACCGGACTTTCTGAAGCCGCTGGATGAAGTGCGACGCATCTTCAAGATGGGTCGCACTTCGACTTATCCGAAACCCGGCCCGGTCCGGGCCGTATACTCAGATACAAGGGCATCATTCGAACCAAGGAGAATGGCAATGAAGGGGAGATGGATTCTGCTGATTTGTGTTCCGCTCTTCGCCGCGATTCCGGCGGCCGCGGATGACCCGGAGGACGGGACCAGGCGCGACCGTCAGGGTATTTCAACGGACGGCCTGAAGAACCTCACCGTGGAAGTGGATGTCTCGGTCGGCGAACTGGTGATCGAGAGGAATTCCGGATCCGACAGCCTCATCGCGGAGATGGAATACAAGGGGCGGGATTACCGATCGAAAATCGATCTCAACCCTGAAAAAGGCCGGGCCCTGATCCGGCTGAAAAAGAGGGACTGGCGGCACGGGAATTCGAACCGGGACGACAGGCCGCCGGCCCGCGTGACCGTTCTGTTGCCGCAGGGACCCGAAACCGTCCTGGAAGCGCGGCTGAAGGCGGGCGAGGCCGATCTGAGGCTGGGCGGGCTCCGTCTGCGCGAGACGGTGATCACCATCTGGGCCGGCGAGCTGGATCTGGATTTCGACAGGCCCAATCTCATTCCCATGGACTACCTGGAGATCAATCCGAAAATCGGAGAGGCGAGCCTGCGGAACCTGGCGAACGCGCGGAGCCTCGAGACCGACATCGACTCCGGCATCGGCGAATTGACCGCGGATTTCAGGGGAACCGCCGAGCCCGAGAGCCGGGTCCGCATCGACCACGACATCGGCGAAACCACGGTGCTCCTGCCCGATTCCGCGGCCGTGCGCTACAGCGTCGGCGGCGCCACGGGATTCATGTCCCACAAGCTTCTGCCCAACGGGTTCACGGAGCGGGGCCGCTACCGTTACAGCGACGATTTCGACCGGTTTGCCAACCGCGCCACTTTCATCATCACCCCCGGATTGGGCGAACTCCGGGTGGATAGGAGAGAATGACCATGGACGGACGTACCACCATCATCCTGTGTCTTGTGGCCGGCGCCGCGGTATCCCTCGGCGCGGGCGAAATCAGCCGGTCCGACGAGAGAACATTCGATTTGAAGCCGGGCTCTTCCGTCACCGTCCTCGCGGATGAGGGGGACGTGGCCGTCAGGGGCTGGGACCGCGGGGAAGCGAGGATCAGGACCCGGATCACGGTATTCGCCAGGCGCCGCGATGACGCGGAGGAACTGCTCAAACGGATCAAGCCCGATATCCGGCTGGAAGACAGCCGCCTGATCGTCCGTGAACCCGAGTTCGGCCGGGACGGCGGTTCGGGTTTCTTCGATCTCCTGGACGGCGGGTTCAGGGACGGCGGAAACGGCTTCAGAATCGATTACAGCATTGACGTGCCGGTTGCCACGGACGTGCGCGTGGACGCGGACGAGGGCGACGTCGAACTGTCCGGCCTGTCCGGCCGTATCGACGTGGTGGCGGACGAGGGCGACGTTAAAATCGAGAACCTGGAACTGACCGGCGGCCGCATCGAGGCGGACGAAAGCAATCTGCGGATCCGGAACATCCGGAGCTCAGGCGCGGCCCGCCTGACGATCAGCGTGGACGAGGCCGACATCCTGCTGGCCGACGCGTCACTGGCCTTCCTGGAAGCGGAGGCGGACGAGGGGAACGTGATCCTGGAGAATGTGACGGCCGGGTCCTTCCACCTGTCCGCGGACGAGGGGGATATCATCGCGGATTTCACGCCGGACGGTGAGGGGCCCTTCCGCGTGGAGGCAGATGAAGGGGATGTGCGGCTGGCGGTTCCGGAGGACGCGTCCCTCGACGTGGACTGCAGGAGCGACGAAGGCGAACTGCGGTCCGATTTCGACCTCGATCGCACAAGAACCGAGGAAGGGGGCAGACTCCACGGCCGGATCGGAGGAGGACAGGCCCCCCTCCGGGTGATCGTGTCCGAGGGCAGTATCACGCTTTTGCGCAGGCAGGGCCGGTAACGGTGGGCCTTTATCCTTTTTCAGAAAATGACTCAGTCCCTCGTGGACTCCAGCGTGCGTTCTGCTGAACCGCGCGGGCTGAAGCCCGCGGCTACCGAAAATCAAACCGACCGGGCAGCCGCACGCTTCAGCGTGCGCTTCATTCAAGTTAAACGGAGGATCTCTTCATGAAACGATTGGTATTGTCCATTCTGACTCTGGGGATGGTATCCGCGGCCGCTCTTTCTGCGTCGGTCCGGGAGACGCGGACCTACGAGGAATCGTGCGGCTGGAAGGTAGGGGAAACCGTCACCGTAGAGAACGTGAACGGGAACATCACGGTCGAGGCCTGGGACAAGGAAACCGTGGAAGCGGTCGCGGACGTGGAATTCCGCGG
>CAZNXX010000173.1:0-6119 GCA_964577095.1 uncultured bacterium
GCCGCCATGCGTTTCGTGTCATACGCCTGTTTGCTGGCGTATTCCACGCCGAGATTGTCGGACTGGCGCTCGTCATCGCGGCTGAATTTCAGAAAGAGCATGTTCACGCCGAATTCCGCCAGCCCGGAGAGGTTCCGAAGCTTCTCTGAAAACACGTACCCGAGCTGGAGACCGATCATCGCCATCTGCTGCTGGCTGATCGAGCGGGCCGTGTGACGGGCGCAGACGTGCCCGATCTCGTGGCCGATGACGCCGGCCAGTTCGGCCTCGTCGTTCATGTACGTCAGGATGCCGCGGGTCACGTAAATGTACCCGCCCGGCACGGCGAAGGCGTTGACCACGGGCGTGTCGAGCACGCGGAAATGCCAGTCCAGATTCGGGCGGTGGCTGATCCGGCTCATGTTCAGGCCGAGGCGTTCGACATAAGCGGTCAGCGCCGGATTGTCCACCACGCCGTATTCCGCGCAGATCTCCTTGTCCCCTTCCACCCCGTACTGGATCTCCTGGGCCTCGGAAATGAGCATCAGTTCCCGTTTGCCCGTCACCGGATTGATCGCGCAGGCGGCCCAGATCAGGGACACCAGCAGAAAAGCGGCAAGCAGGCGGGGAATGCGTCGGTTCGGCATGACAACACCTCCATTTCATGAAAAATCAGCGGTCCTAATATCTAATTTGTGCATTTGGATCGAGAATATCAAGTGAAAAAGAGGTCCGGGTAAAGCTCCCGGCCCTTCCGTGTCCGGCGGACGCATTGGAATGAGTTGCTTTTTTATCCGGATTTTCGTAATATAACGGATAATCAACCCCGGGGAGGGAATGCCATGGCCGCCGAAAACGTCCGAGTCCGGTTTGTCGAGCACAAAGGGAAAAAGATCCTGATCCAGGATTTTTCCGCTCTGACCCCGGGGCCCGAATTTTACCGCCTGGTCGAGCAGGCGCGGATTCTGATCGCGGGGGAACCCTATCGTTCCGTTCTGACCGTCGTGGACGCGACCGGATCGGTGTTCGATTCGGGCGTTCTGCAGACGCTCAAGGAATTCGTGAAAGTCAACACGCCCTATATTAAAAAAACCGCGGTGGTGGGCATCAACGGGCTCAAGGAAGTGGGGCTTCTCGCCGTGAGCCGCGGGCTCGGCCGGCCGCTCGACACCTGCGGCACCCTGCCGGAGGCCCTGGATCTGCTGGCCGAAGTCGAATGATCCCGGGATTTCCGCAGTCGGGTCCCGGGTTCGGTTTCCTCGGCAACGGAACCGGCCCCATCGCCTGCCGGAGACACCTGCCGGGGCTTCGCACGCGGCACGGAATTCCTGAAACGGAGTCGAAAACCATGGCCGAGCAAGCCTGGTTCTCCGCAATTCTGCTGGCTGCATGCCTGACCTCCCTGTCTCCAGCCGCTGAACCCGGATCGATCCAGGTCCGCCTTCAGAACCTGCCTTTTGACATGCCCGCTCTGACGGAGCCGGTTTTTCCGGATTGGACAGCCTGCATCTCCGATTTTGGGGCCATCGGCGACGGGATGACACTCAACACAGGGGCTTTCGCGGAGGCCGTAACCGAGTGCGTCCGGGCCGGAGGAGGGACGGTCGTCGTTCCGTCCGGAACCTGGCTCACCGGCCCGATCCGGCTGGAGAGCGGCGTGAATCTGCGTCTGGAGCGCGGCGCCGTCGTCCAGTTCAGCCGGAACCTCTCGGATTTTCCCTTGATTGCCGGACTCGACGGCCGTTCCAGGCGCTTCGTCATCACTCCGCCCCTGCACGCCTATCGGGCACGGAACATCGCGATCACCGGTGAGGGTATTTTCGACGGCGCGGGCGAGGTGTGGCGGTACGCGAAGAAAGTCGACATGACCGAGGGCCAGTGGAAAGCGTTGGTCGCCTCGGGCGGCGCGGTGACGGACGACGGTTCGCAATGGTGGCCTTCGGCCGATGCCATGAACGGCTCGGAGACTCTCGACGCGATACGCCGTTCAGGCCGTGAACCGACACTGGAGGAGAGCGTCCGGACCGGGGAATTCCTGCGTCCCAACCTGCTTCAGTTCGAGGAATGCGAAAACGTCTGGATCCAGGGCCCGACTTTCCGGAATTCGCCGAAGTTTCACATCGTTCCCTCCCAGTGCGAAAATGTCATCATCCGGGACGTCATGGTTTTCTCTCCCGAGTACGGCCAGAACACGGACGGCATCGATCCGAGATCCTGCAGGAACGTGGCGATACTCGACTGCATTGTCGATACGGGCGATGACGGCATATGCCTCAAGCCGGCGGGAGTGTCCGATTCCCAGCCTCCGGGCCCGGCCTGCGCCAACATCGTGGTGGACGGGTGCGCGGTTTACAGGGCACACGGCGGCTTCGTCATCGGAAGCGAAAGCTACGGCGGCGTCCGGAATGTTCTGGTCCGGAACTGCGTGTTCATGGACACGGACGTGGGGCTTCGTTTCAAGTCGGCCCGCGGCCGGGGCGGGCTGGTCGAGAAGGTCTATTTCGAGAATATCCGGATGCGGGGGATACGGACGGACGCCATTTTGTTCGATATGTATTATTCGGGCGGCGCGCCTGACGCGGAGGCGGCCAAGGATCTCACGGTGCGCGAAGAACAACCCCTCAACGGTCTGACGCCGAGGTATCAGGATTTTTCCGTGCGCAACGTTTTCTGCGACGGCGCGGACCGGGCCCTGGTCCTCAACGGGCTTCCGGAAATGCCGATCCGGAACATGCGTTTGGAGAGCGTGACCGTGCTGTCCAGGCGGGGCGCAACCATCGCCGATGCGGACGGCGTGGTTCTGAAATCCTGCCGGATTGAGCCGGCCTCCGGCCCGGTACTGCATTTGATTCAGAGCCGGAGCGTCACGGTGACCGGCGGGTCCTTTCCTGCGGACCGGGGCGCGTTTCTCCGGATCACGGGAGAGCGGTCGGCGGGCATCAAGCTGAAGGGAGTGGAATTCAAGGGAGCGGAACCGGTGATCACGGCGGACTGCGGCGCTTCGGCCGCGGCCGTGAGCCGGGAATAGGAGCAGGTCTATATTCCGGAAGGAGCAGCGTCAATGAAAGTACGGAACGGTATAGGGGTCATCATCGCCGCGGGGATCATGGTCATCGGGCTGGCGTCCTGCGGCAGAAAGGCGCCTGAGCCGCCTCTCAATCCTTCGGGATTCAGCATCCGGCGCGGGGTCAACCTGAGCCACTGGCTGTCCCAGGACTTCGGATGGGCCCCGAAATACACGTCCGTCCGGGAAAAGGACATCCGCTTCATCCGGGATATCGGATACGACCACGTCCGCATCCCGATCGATGAAATGGAGATGTGGGACGAGAGCGGGAAACCGATCGCAGACGCCTTCCGGAACCTTTCGGACTGCCTCGGATGGTGCGAGGCGGCCGGTCTGTCCGCGATCGTGGACCTGCACATCCTGCGGTCGCACCATTTCAACGCGTCCAACGAGGGCGGCAGCAACACGCTGTGGACCGATTCGACCGCGCAGAACCACTTCGTCGGTCTCTGGATGGAACTGTCCGACTCCCTGCGGTCCTGGCCCGTCAACCGGGTCGCCTATGAGCTCCTGAACGAGGCCGTGGCTCCGGAGCATGAGGACTGGAACAGGCTTCTAAACAAGGCCGTTGACGCGATACGGAGCCGTGAGCCGGACCGCGTGCTGGTCATCGGCCCGAACATGTGGCAGATCGCGCCGAACCTGCGGCATCTCCGCCTGCCCGAAGGGGACCGGAACATCATCCTCAGTTTCCACACCTACTCGCCGCTGGCATTCACGCACTTCAGGGCCGACTGGACCTCCTTCAAGAGCTATGCCGGAAACGTCCGGTATCCGGGTGTGATCGTTTCCGAGTCGGACTGGGAAAAATTCATCGCTCCCATGGACACGAACGTGCAAAACACTCTCGCGGAGGCCCGTGAATCCTGGGACAAAAACCGCCTGGCCGGCGTGTTCCGCGACGGCCTGGCTTTCGCCCGAGAGAAGAAGCTCCAGCTGTACTGCGGGGAATTCGGCTGTATGCCGACCGTGGACAGGGAACAGAGGCTGAAATTCTACAAGGACCAGGTCGCGGCATTCGAGGAAAACGGAGTGGCCTGGTGCAACTGGGAGTACCAGGGGGATTTCGGGATTTACCGGTGGGATTCCGCGTCCCTGAAATCGCTCGAGCCGGATTCCAGCCTCATCGCCGTTCTTCTCGGCGCGCGCTAGACGGACTCGGATGGAGCTGAAAAGGCTCCGGGAGGTTCTCAACCTCCCGGAGCCTTTTTTTGTCATCCGTCGCTGACCGGCGGGTCTTCAATCCGCCCTCCGAACTCTCCAGAAGAAAAATCCAGCGAAGCGCAGGAATGCGCCTGCGTCCAATCTACCAGAACAGGATGTTCACGCCGATCAGTACGGCCAGCACAACCGCGGCCCAGAATCCCGGCTTCCGGTACCAGGGGCAGGGCCCTTCGTCCGGGAGGCGCGTCAGGCCCATGACGAGGTTTTTCAGCTCCGACGCGGGCTTGGGGCGTGTGAATAAACTCACCACGACCGTGACGGCCACGCAGAACAGAAGCGCCCACAGCGAGCTGTACAGGTTCACCGCGAAGTCCATGGCCAGGGGCGTGAAGGCGATTTTCTCCACGTGCGCGGGATTCAGCAGGACCGGGTCGAATCCGCCGGAATGCAGGTGGATGTAGATCCACTGCCCGACGGCCGCGAGAATGCCCGCGAGAAAACCCCAGAAACCGGCCGCGGGCGTGGCCCGCTTCCACGTCATGCCCAGGATGACCACGCCGAACAGCGGGACGATGAAGAAACCCACGAGCACCTGCAGATAGACGAGAATGTTGCTGAACCACATGGCTGCGTAGGCCGTGCCGATGGCGATGAACACGCCGATGACGGAGCACCAGCGGCCCATGCTCACGTAATGGCTGTCCGGGGCGTTTTTCCGGATCAGGGGTTGGTAGACGTCGTACGTCCACACCGTGGCGAACGCGCTGACATTGCCCGCCATGCCCGACATGAACCCGGCGATCATCGCGGTGATGCCCAGCCCCAGCAGGCCGGGGCCGAGGTAGCGGGACATCATGAGGGGCAGCACCTCGTTGTAGCTGTGGCCGCCGGATGCCTGTGCCGCGCTCTCGGGGACCAGCGTGATCCCCGCCTTCTGGGTGAGAATCGCGAGTCCCAGCAGGCCCGGGATGGTGACGATGATCGGCACGGCCATTTTCAGAACCGCGCCGATGACGGTTCCGTTCTGCGCGGCCCTGAGGTTCTTCGCGGCCATGACCCGCTGGACCTGGAGAAAATCGGTGCACCAGTATCCGAAGGAGATGGCGAGGCCGAGGCCGAAGACCATGCCGGTCCAGTGCAGGCCGATGGGATTGTCCGCCGGAGACCCGAGATTCGACCAGAGGCTGGTGAAGTTCTGGCCGGGATGGGCCGCGTTGATCGCGGCGATCATGTTGGTCCAGCCCCCCGCCTCGATGATTCCCAGAATGGGGATCAGCAGGATTCCCAGCCAGATCAGGAAGAACTGGAGAACCTCGTTGAACACGGCCGACAGCAGCCCGCCGAGCGAGACGTACACGGCCACCGTGATCGAGGAGACCCAGATGCTGAAATGGATGTTCCAGCCCAGGATCAGCTGCATCACCTTGGCCATGGCGAACATGTTCACGCCGCACACCAGGACGGTCATCACCGTGAAGGAGATTCCCGCCAGGGACCGGCTCGCCTCGCCGAAACGCAGTTTGAGGTAGCCGGGCACCGAGTGGGTTCTGCAGATATAGTAGAACGGCATCATGAATACGGCGAGGAACAGGATGGCCGGGATGGCGCCGATGAGATAGGCGTGGGCCCCCAGCATGCCGTACTGGTAGGCCATGGCGGACCATCCCATGGTTTCGAGCGAGCTCAGATTGGCGGAGATGAAGCTCAGACCCGCGATCCACGCCGTCATCTTGCGGCCGGCCATGAAGAAATCCTCGCCTGTCGCCGTGTATTTTTTCAGGTAGAACCCGATGCCGAGCACGGCCGCGAAATACAGGATGATCACGGCCAGGTCCACGGGGTCGAGCGTCAGCAGGCGGGAGGGGGCTTCCGCGGCCGAGGCGGAACCCGCGGACGCGAGAACGATCAG
>CAZNXX010000174.1:0-6080 GCA_964577095.1 uncultured bacterium
TGAAATGGGTGCTCCAGCACAAAGGCGTCACCACCGCCATACCGGGCATGACCACGTTTGAACAGCTCGATCTGAATTTCAGCGTCATGGCCGACCTGATCCTGACTGCCGAGGAAAAGAAAGCCGTTCAGATGAGCAGCCTGATTCGCGGCGGCTTTTGCCAGAACTGCGGCGAGTGCGTGGCCCAATGCCCCAGCCGCGTCGCGGTTCCGGACCTCATGCGCGCCTATTCGTACGCCGAAGGCTACGGCAATTTCAGCCACGCGGAATGGACGCTGGGCAATCTGCCGGCGGACCGCGGCCTTGCGGCCTGCGCCAGCTGTTCGGAGTGCAGGGTGGACTGCAGACACGGCGTGAATGTCGCGAGCCGCGTCCATAAACTCGGCAGACAGTTCCATCCGTACGCCTGATCGCGGATGCGGGGAGGTATTCGAACCATGCAGCAAAGAATCGGCTTCATCCTGGTCCTGGCCCTGCTCCTGATTCCGGGAATCGGACCGCTCTCACCGATCCTGTCCGCCGGAGAATCGGAAGCGGAGTTGCTCGGCCTGCTCCCGCAGGCCTCGGACTCGATCGACTGCAGGCCCGATTTCGAACCGCGTTTCTTCGAACCGGAAAACCTGTTCGAGTACATCAACGGCGCCGCCGATGAGTACCTGATCTACGGGTTCCAAAAGGTCGTCACAGCGGACTACGCGGTCGGTCCGGATTCGAGTTCGGTGAACGTCGAGATTTACCGCATGGCGTCGCCGCTCCTGGCGTTCGGCATTTACGCCGCCGAACGTTCGCCATCGGAGCCGGCCGTGGATGTCGGCACGCAGGGGTATCAGGGCTCCAATGTGCTGATTTTCCACAAAGGCCCGTTCTACGCCAAGATCACCAGCTTCGATTTCACTGAAAATCTCCGCCCCGTTCTGTCAGGCATGGGAAAAGCCATGGCCGGACGCATGCCCGGCTGCCTTGAAAAACCGGCCATGCTCCGGCATTTCCCGGAGGAAAACAGGGTCCCGTACTCCGAACGGTTCATCCCGGCCGGATTCCTGGGCCAGAGTTATCTGACCAACGGATACCGCTGTGATTATTCGGATGGAGAGTCTGGGTGGCAGGCGTTTCTGGTTCCCTGCGATTCGACCGGGGCAGCGACGGACGCATTCAGGCAGTACCGGCATTTCCTCGAAACCCAGGGGTACGCGGTCTCCGGGCAGGACGGAGCAACATCCCTGACCGCCCGGAAAGAGGGTTTCATCCTGGCATTCGTTCAGGGATCCTATTTCGGGGGCGTGCTGAACATCCTCAGTCCGGAAAAAGGAAAGGCTTTCGTGGAGGAGATGAAAATGAGTCTATCCGGACACTAAGAACAATTCTCTTATGAATTATGGAATGCCAAAAGGCCCCCGATCACATCGGGGGCCTTTGATTTATCGGCCGGGTGAGAGCCCGGGGTCTCCCTGATCAACGGCAGGAATAATCCGATCATCCTTCATCTCGCTCAACGGGACTCCGGGGTCGGCGGGATGACAGCGCCTGCGTCCGGCTTACCGAAGCGGCACTCACCTCAACAACAGCAGTTTCCTCGTCCCTGTGAACGACCCGGCGCGCAGGCGGACGAAATACACACCGCTCGCGAGTCCGGCCGTGTCCCAGGTCCGTGAATGATGACCGGCGGACAGCCTCTGATCGACCAGCATCGCCGTTTCCCGTCCAGCCGTATCGTATATTCTCAGCGATACAACGGACTGGACCGGCAGGCTGAACGCGATTACCGTGGATTGATTGAACGGATTCGGATAGTTCTGGTGTAGCAGAATCCGGGAAGGCAGCGTACCGCCCGCTTTCCGATCCATCCCGGACACGACGGAATTCACGCGGCCGGGCGTGCCGTTGCCCGCAGACGCCTTCCAGTTGACGCCGAGACTGTTGTCTGTGAGAGGATCCGCCAGTTCCAGCGTCGGGCCCGTTCCGTCCGGCTCGGTCGGCCAGGGACCCTGATCGTCATAGGTCAGGGAATCGACCGTCCGTCCCTCCGCATCCTTCAGCTGTATGAATTCTCCCGATCCGTCGAGGCCGAATCCCGTGTTTCCGATGAAATTCCGGAACTCCGGAAAACAGGATGAGAACTTCGCCCGGTCCTCGGTCAGCACCAGATAACCGCCCGCATCCAGAATCGTTCCCGCAGGCAACGCGAATCCGCGTGAGGTGCCGCTGTCCGTGAACACCCAGCCGCTGAGGTCGGCGCTCCAGTCTCCGGGGTTGTGCAGTTCGATCCAATCCCCCGGGTCGAACGCGTCCGGAGAGTGGTAATTGATTTCATTGATCACCACGGGCTTCGCGTCTCCGCTGTCCTCGATGAACGACGCCTGCACGTTCGTGGTCCTGGCGATGCGGAGCGAAACCGTGTCCGACTTCGATGTGACCGCTCCGCTCCATCCGGCGAACCGGTAGCCGGGTTCTGGAACGGCCTTCAGGTGAACGGAATTGCCCTGGAAATAAATTCCAGAAAAGGGCAGGTCCGCGGTTCGAAGCCGCAGCGTGTTGAGAGACACCATTCCGCCCCCGGTCGCCGTGACCATGATCCGGCCGTCCGCGCCGCAGTTGAAGTACTGGCGCATGTGATCCCGCAGGTAGGCGGGCCTGTCCTGGGCGAAGGTGATCATTTTCGCCGTGCTCTCCCCGGACAGCCCCCATCTCTGCCTGTGCCTGCCGATTTCTCCCGCGATGCGGCCGGCCATGGTCTCGATCGCGGACACCACGGTCGCGCTCTTGAAATTCGTGTTCAACAGGTCCGCGACCTGGTTGATGAACCGGTTCCGGATGACCGGATTCTCCACCATTTTCCGCTGAAAAAAGGTCGCCCAGGGCGGATTGGAATAACGGGTTTCCACCGTCGAGAACATGAACTGAACGTGGTCCTCCCACGCGCCGTGCGCGTACAGTCCGAACCCGAAGTCCAGGTCGAAGAGAATCCAGCGCCATTTACCCGCCGGAATCTGTTCGCGCCAGAACTTGATGTTGGTGCCGGGCCAGTCCATGTTGTCGTAATACGCCTGAGCGGCAAAATACAGGATGCACTCGTCCAGGTCGACCCTTGCCTCCATTGTGTCGTACGCGGCCGGTTCGGACATGTCGCTTGTCGCCATGAAACGGATCAGCCGGCTATAATGCGCCGTATCGCCGTGCAGGACGGTCCTCCGGTTTTCCAGCATGTCGATGTTGTCCGGGTCCACTCCGTGCCGGTTCGCGACGTAATGCTCGCTGATCTTCTCCCGGATATTGTAAATGCCCCAGTATTCCCCGTTGATGAAGGTCACCGCGGGCCTGTATTCCTGGTAATCGACGTCCAGGTTCCTGACCAGGGACTGCATCAGGGCGTCGCGGATATGCGTGTACTGCCAGTCGTTCCCCGAATTTCTCAGCACGAAGGACTTGAACCTGCTCACCCGGAAGTCCGGGAACAGCGGGTAATCGATCGCGGATGCGCCGTACTCGTCCTTGAATTTGACGGCAATCGATTTCTGGTCCCAGTTCGCGCTCTGGCTTCCGGTAATGTTGATACCGCAGTCCTCGGAGAATCCCAGGCGCCTGTCCGCATCGAAGAACTCGACATGCGCCGGTCTCTCCCAGTCCTCGTTGAAATGGGTGTAAATGCCGGTGGCCGGGTCGAACAGATCGTCCGGATCCGCGGACAGGGAAATGACCGGAAGCTCCGATGCCTCATTGATGAAATAGGTGTGCGTGACCGGCCGGGTCGGAAGGGTTCCGGGTTTCACGCTGAACGCCTTGAGCACGGTTGTCTTCGAAACGGTGAGCGGGGCAATGTATTCCGAATCCGTCGTGTCGGGCGCGCTTCCGTCCACCGTGTAGAAGATCCGGCTGTCGCCCGCGGAAAGCGTGAGGCTGAAACCCGACGGGTGGAACCCGCCCGTTCGGGAGAGGACGATCGGGTCCGCTGTCCCTTCGAGCCTGAGGCCGGTGTTGGCCGCTCCGGGCGTCGGTTGCTGAAAGACCCATTCGGCCGCCCCATCCGCAATTCTGCCGTACGCGACATCCGCCGCCGAGGCCGGAAAAGGGACGCGGTCGATCACGGTTCCGGACGGGTCTGAAAGCAGGAGCGTCTCCCCGGACGCGGACAGCTTGAAATTGGCGTGCAGAGCATCCGCGCGCCTGTCCTTGTCGGATGCGAATATCAACTGATACCCGCCTGCGGGAATCGATCCTTCATTTACGGACCATTTCCGGACGTTCAAGGTGTCGTCGCTGAAGCTCCAGCCGGACAGGTCCGCGGACTGAGTGCCGGGGTTGTACAGCTCGATCCAGTCAGGCGCATCCCCGTCCTCGTCCTGCATCGTGTTCCGGTTCGAGGCCATGATCTCGTTGATCATGATGTTCTGTCCGTAAATGGAACGCGATGCAAACACGGAAAAACCCATCAGAACCATCATTCGAACCGCGCCGTGTCTCAGCGCAGGTCCGGACAAACTCCCGATTTTCGGCATTTGAAACATGGAAACAAACCTCATTTCGCGTATTCTCCGGTTATTTTTACCCCGGAATTGTCCGGCTGAACCACACTGCGGATACTGAACCAGGGACCATCAGATTCCATCACAGTTGAATCAACATATCAGTAATTGCCCACAAAACCAAACAGAAATATGTAAAATGGTGTATCTCCCGTGTTGTTTAATAAACCCGGGATCGGACATGCGGGCATCACGACAGGGATCGGGCAACAAAAAACCGGGGCGGCGGCCGATGCCGTTCCGGTTTTCAAACCGAGGGTTCGGGAATTATTTTCCGCGATGAGAACGGGAAGAAACGGACAGGCGGAACGACTAGAAGGATGCGCCCACGCTGAGGCCGCCTGTCGGCACCACCCCTTCGAAGCTGAACAGGGGGGTGAATCCGATCCTGAATATGGGCCCGTTCCGCACCGGCTGGAAGCGGTAGCAGCAGGTCAGCGCGGCGAGGCTGAACGTCTCCCAGTCGTCCCGGATGCGGGTTCCCCATATGTCCTCGTTGGACGTGCTCCGCACCCGGCCGACCACCACGCCGAGACCCGTCTCCAGCATATGCTCCCCCTTCCCGTGCAGAAAATTGACCATCACGGGAATGCCCGTGTAATCCACGTCGAACAGGATCAGCACCGGGGATTTCCACTTCGAGAAACCGACGCGGAGGGACGTGTTTTCCCTGAAACGATAATCGTAATTGACCGAATAGAGAAAGCAGCTGCCGAGCCATTCGACGTAAACCGCGTGCTTCTGCAGGGAGCCGGCCGGGGATTGGGAAAAAGCGGACCCCGCGACCACGCAGAGAAAAACGATTCTGAGAATGGATTTCAAACAGACCTCCCTCCTGATTGAATTCAGGCATCTCCCGATTGAAATTCGATCCCGCCGGGGTTGCGCCTCCATCGGGTCCACGTGAGAGGATTTTCACGCTCCATCACGGAGCCAGCGGATCAGGATCGAAGACGCAGCCCGCGGACACCCGACAGACGGGCCGCTTATTTCCGGTCCACGTCGATCGTGTTCTTGCTCCCGCCCTTGGCGACCGCCAGCATGACGCCGATGCCCAGCGCAATCACCAGCCCGATCGCGGTCCAGCCCGTTCCGATTTTCGCCAACACGCCCAGCTTCGAAAGCGCGGCAAGCAGTCCGCCGATGACGACGAGGTAACCGATGAAGAAGATGAGGGACCATCTCATGAACGACCTCCTGGTTGGATGGATTCCGGGATGATGAATGCCGGGCCGGCCGGCAGGCTGAATACCCGTGTTCAAGGCTTCTCTTTCCATTCCGGCCACGGATATCACGGAATGACGATCAGGAATGCGTCGTCAGTTGCATAAAAGTAGCATAAAATAGTCTCAATTTCAAACGGAATATTTGAAAGGGAGGATGCCGTCATTCCCCGTTCGCCTCTGGTTTCCGTCATGCGACCGCTCATGGCTCCACCCCGGGGCCTGACCGCCGTCGCCTCTTCGGATGGACCCGGCCGCAGACGGCGGGGAGCATAAAAAAAAGCCCGGGACGATGATCCCGGGCGGTTTTTCCCGCATCCGAACGGATCGGATGGGA
>CAZNXX010000175.1:0-5970 GCA_964577095.1 uncultured bacterium
GGCTGGCATAGCCCATGACCTCGATTTCGCCCCTGAACCATTTGATCATGATGAAAATTCCGAAGAGAATGGACAGGAACGCGATCCACGCGCCCGCTGTGACGATGAGACGCAGGGGTTTGTCGCTGTATGCCAGAATGATGTCCAGGCTGAGCTTGATCATTTTTTTGAAATTGTACGAGGTTTTTCCGTGCGTGCGGGACGCGTGGCGCACGTCGAGCGTCGCGGTTTTGAACCCGACCCATTTCACCATGGTCGGAAAATACCGCACGCTCTCGCGCAGGCGCGCCACTTCGCGTATCACTTTTCCGCTGTAGATTCCGAAATTGGCGATGGTCTCGTCCTGTTCCGATCCGGTCAGGAATGCCAAGGTTCGGTAAAACGCCCTGGACGCGGCTTTCTTGATCCAATTGTCCCTTCGCGACGAACGTCTCGCGAGCACGATGTCAACCCCTTCCTTCGCCTTTTTGTACAGGTTCGGGATTTCCTCGGGCCTGTCCTGCAGGTCGCAGTCCATGACAACGATCCATTCGCCCTTGCACAGGTCCAGGCCGGCTGTGATCGCGTGGTGCTGGCCGAAATTTCTGGACAGGCTCACGCCTTTCACGCGCTTGTCCTTTTTACACAGCGCCTGAATCGCGCTCCACGAATCGTCAGGGCTCGCGTCATTGACCAGTATGATTTCGAACCGGCTCGTGACCGGCCTGAGGCTGTCGCGGATGCGCATGTACAGCTCGGCCAGGCACGCGGAACAGCCGTATACCGGTATCACGACGCTGATTTCGGGGTTTTTCTGCATGGCGTTCCATTCCAGTACTGTTGGAGCGAGAATGCGTCTGTTATTCCACCATAATTTACTGTCCTCAACCGGAAAGAGCAAGAGAATAAAAAAATGTCCGAAAGGCCCCGCAGCGCGGGGCCATTTCGGACCTACAACTTTGAACTCGGAACTCGAAACTATTACAAGGAAACCGTCACCGTCCCGTACACGCTCCTGGGCACATAGGTTTCCTCGAACGGAATCCACCACCCGCGGAATTCCACGTGCCGCCGGATGTTGAGGTTCTGGCCCGTGACCGAAAATTCGACGCGGCGATCGGGTTTCCACCCGATTCTCGCGTCCACCGCCGTGTAGGCCGGAATGTCCAGGCTGGGCAGGCGGCCCACAGCCCTGGCCGTGACATCGACCTGAACGCGGCCCGGCAGATCGAGCGATGTGCGCAGAAAACCCTGGTGCTCCGGGCAGTCGTCCTTGCCGGCCTGAACGTCGACGCTTCCGGCCGTGCGCCATTCATTCACATGCAGCCAGGAGTGACCGGCCCGCAACTGCCACCAGTTCAGGGGCCGCCACTTCACCGACAGTTCCGTGCCGAACGTTTCAGCGGCCCGGTTATTGGCCACGGAATCGCCCTCAAAGGACTGCAAATCGCCGTAACGGTTGAAGAAAGCGGCCGCGTCGATCATCAATTGGTCGGCGAAATGCCGGTGAAGCCCGATTTCATGCGCGGTCACGTGTTCCGAGCCGTAGGTGTGGTTCCCGATCATGCCCACCATGGGCACGCGGATGTCCTCGTCCGCGCGCGAAGGCGTGCGCACCGCGCGCGACACGGCCCACCAGACGGTCCGGGAGGGGCCGAACCTGAACAGCATGCGCACATTGGGCTGAAACTCGAATCCCGTGAAATGATTGCGTTCGAACTTGGAGCCGACGGTCAGACGGATCCGGTCGTTTGCCAGGCCGATTTCGTCCTGGCCGAAGGCGCTCCACATGTCGAATGTGCGCGACTGCGGCCGGAACGCGATGAGCTGGGTGTTGTCGATGCGGTCGCTCGTGACCCGGTACCCGACGCCCCATACGACCGTGTGCCGCTTCCCCGCGGAAAAGCGGTGTTGAAAATCACCGTCCGCCATGTGGTACCGTCCGCCCAGGACAACCGGATCCGTGCGCCTCACCCGGTCATACGTGAGCTGAAGGGTCATATCCGAGGTCGGCGAGAGCGTGCGGTGGAAACGGCCCAGCAGGTTGCCGCCGTTGATGCCGGTGTCGTAATCCAGGAGCCTGAACCGGATGCGCGGGATGGTCAGGGTCTGTCCGACATCCCCCCTGTACATCTGGCCCTGAACCGTGATGTCGCATCCCCTGCCGACGGCCCCGTCGATACGGAATCCGCCCCGGTTCACGTTCCACCCGTCCGCCGCGTCGATCCAACGGTCCGCGGACGGGTTGATGGACCGGTACTGGAACGGATTCCGGTCGAATGACTTGCCCCAGACCCGGGCGGCAAAGGATTTGCCGACGCGGAATCCGACGCGGCCGCCGATGCCCGATTTTTCGAGTGTGCCCTTGTCCAGCCGAAGCATCAGACCCGCGGTTTCGGATGCCTCACGGGTGATGATGTGGATGATTCCGTTGACCGCGTTCGCGCCCCACAGGGCCGCGCCAGGGCCGCGTATCACTTCGATGCGGTCGATGTCCTCGAAGAGGCAGTCCTGGGCCTCCCAGAAAGTGCCGGAAAATATCGGCGAATACGCGCTCCGGCCGTCGACCATGACGAGCAGTTTGTTGGCGAACAGATTGTTGAAACCGCGGGAATTGATGGCCCACTTGTTCGCGTCGACCCGCGCCACGACCAGGCCCGGCACCAGGCGAAGGGCCTCCGCGATCGTGGTCGCGCCGGAGCGGTGCAGATCTTCGGCCGTGATCACCTCGGCCGCGGCCGCGGTCTCGAGCAGGGACTCGGCCCTGCGTGACGCCAGCGTGATGTCGATGCTCATCAGCTCTTCGAGATCCAGCTCCGTGAGATCCCGGGACTGACCCTGGCCCATGGCCGCGGATGAGAGCAAGGCGGCTGCCGCGACCACAGCCGCGAGAATCCGGCGTCTGATTCCTGCGATGGCTGTCAAAACATCGCTCCCACTAGAGATCCGTCTCCCTGACCCGGAATATTTTCTCGGGATGAAACCCTGAAGTCTTCAATAATCAGTATCTGTCGCATGATCCCGCATCGCGGGAACTGAATTCCTTGTGAACGGGTTGCCCGATCCCATGGATTTCAGGCTTCAGCCTTTCATCCATAAAACCCTGAATGGTGAACTCCATGGTTTCGGTTTCAACCCGGAACTCGGGACCATCTCATCTTTTATGGCTTAAAATTTAAATCGATGAAAATAATCGTATTTTACCCATAGAAGCAACAACCAAGTTCATCGATCGATTAATTGCCTTTACTATTAGCGCTATTGCTCGGAAATCGGCTCAAAAAGAAACTTGAACTTCTCTCCATTAATCGGTACAATGATAAAATATTTTGAATTATAGTAACCATCTATTTCCGCAACAACATATCCCTCAGCATAACATTGAGGACCAATGGAATTTTTTTTCAGCAAACAATTATCTAACTCTTGATTCGCATACTCATTTTGAGCTCTCATGTTATCCAGTTGTTGATTCGTTTGTGCTTGCACCGCAAGACTTTTTGAATAATCATAGGTTTTCGAAACGCTACTTCCATATGTGTTAGCGGAAAATCCATACCCACCATAAGTACCAGTCGAATGAGAATATCCCGACGAATAAGTTGTACTATTTGCTGCAGCCGCCGCATTTAAAGCCCCACTTAATGCAACAAAAAATTGCGACCAAGCCTGCTTACTCCGTTGTTTTGCCATATATTCTTTGGCTGTGTAATTATGAAGCTTCAACAGCTTGTTTTCCTCATTGACTCCATAGACTTCAATTTGATCAGGCACCACATTCAAGTATTCCTTTTGTAATTTATTATATATGCCTGGGTAAACAAATAACTCGCTTCCTTCCCTGAATCCATACATAAACAGATTCGCCTTCTTTCCTTCGCAAAACACAATCTCCCTATCATTATAAAATAGTTTTTTCATATTTTTCTTTACTAACACAGGTGATAAATCATACCTTGTTGTAGCACAACCTGAAAACAGGACAATGATTGATATTGCCCCAATTACAATAAAGATAATATTTTTTTTCATATACTCCTCCCCGAGTCCGATACTACTCAAATTTACTAGGACTTATCCGGAGGTTGAGCCCTCCGTAAACCAAGCGCAACCTAAAGGTTGCGGCTACCAAATATTTACGGATTTTTTCAACCCGGAACCCTCACCCACGACTGAAGTCGTGGGCTACTGAAACACGCCGTGCCTTTTCAACCCGGAACCCGGAACTCGAAACCCGGAACTGCTTTACCGTATCCGGACGCTGAGCCCGCCGTACACTAGGCGCTCGACGCGCGTCGCGCCGAAGGACGCCGGCGTTTCGTTGAATTCCAGGTGCTTCCGATTGGCCAGGTTTCTGCCGAGCACGAACACTTCGCACAAACCATTCGGCCGCCAGGCGAGCCTCGCGTCCAGGCCGGTGTAGCCGGGCACCGCCATCTGGGGCAGATCGTCCACGAAACGCGCCATCAGGTCCGCTTCAACGGAAGCCGCCGGGTTCCACGACAGCCGCAGGGACCCGGTCCACTCCGGGCTCTTTCCGTTCTCGTTTCCGACCCATCCGGCCACGAATTCGCGTTCCAGGCCCAGCATGCCGCCGATCTCCTGGGCCTTGCGGATCACCGCGTCGGACCAGCGCTGGCGCACGTTCAGATACGCGGCCGAGCCGCGGATTCTCAGGTTCCGGCGCAGGCCCGCTTCCGCGACGCATTCCACGCCCTTCACCGTGCCGGTCATCACATTGTCCAGGGTGAACGGAATCTCGATGGTCAGCGGGTTCTCGAAGACCCTGAAATCGCCGAGGCTGTAATTCTGGATGCGATCGTACCGGTTGATGAACCCGCTCACCTCCGCGTGAAACCGCACCGAAGGCGTTGTCTTCCATCCGCATTCGAACGCGGCGAGTTCCTCGGGCCGGATGCTCGTGTTGCCGTTCAACAGGAAACGCACGGGCGGAATGTTGTAGATGATTTTCAGGTCGAAATCGGAAGGATCCGGGAGCCGCACCGCTCGCGACGCCGCGCCCCAGAACGTGTGTTTGGACGACGGCATCCAGGAGAGCCGGAGATTGGGCTGGATTTCGAAACCCGTCAGGCTGTTGTCCTCGAACTTCGAACCCGCGGTCAGCCGCAGCCTCCGGAGCACGAGATCGATGTCGTCCTGAACGAAGGCGCTGAACGTCCGGAACGTACGGGACGCGGGCTCCATGGCCATGATGCGATCGGGCTGGACGCGATGCGCCGTCTGGCGGAATCCGGCGCCCCACACGATGTCATGCCTGCCGGCCAGGCGTACGTGATGCTGGGCATCCACATCCAGGGTGCGGGAATGCCCGTCGAAGAAGACAACGTCCTCTTTGCGGGTTCCGTTGAGCGAAACCCTCAGGTCAAAGTCCGATCTGGGCGAGAAGACGCTGCGCCAGCGGCCCGACACGTACCCGGCCTGCGTTCTGATCCGGTAGTCCGGCCCCTCGAGGGTGATGCCCGGCACCAAAGTCGGGTTCCCCTCCTGGCCGATGTCCGCGCCGCTCACTTCACCCTGCAGGGTCAGGCTGTTCCTGCGTGAGGCTTTCCAGTCGACCCGGAATCCCCCGGCCTGCCGCTTCCAATCGTCGCCCGCGGGCTCGCCGGAAGAATTGATGAATCCGTTGTGCCGGATCGCGCGGCCGTACACCCGGTAGAACGCGTTTCTGCCGATCGAACCGCCCCAGCGGCCGGACAGCACCGACTTCTGCTCCGTGCCCGCGCCCGCGCTCACGGACAGCCCCTGTGTCTCCCGCGCCTCCCGCGTGGCGATGCTGATCACGCCGTTCATGGCGCCCGCGCCCCAGAGCGTGGCGCCCGGTCCGCGCACGACTTCGACGCGGCTCACCTCTTCGGGCGAAATGTCCATGGATTCCCAGAGAACGCCCGAGAACACCGGCGAATACAGGTTCATGCCGTCGAGCAGAACCAGCACCTTGTTCGAATACAGGCCGTTGAACCCGCGGCTCGA
>CAZNXX010000176.1:0-3858 GCA_964577095.1 uncultured bacterium
CCTCTGGCTTCGATGTTCGGGATCTCCGCCCGGAGCGCCTCCAGCATGGCCCGGTGACAGTGGCCGATGCCGATCGCGCTGCCGTTCTTTCCGGCCCGCCGGGCGAGCGCCCAGAGGGCCTTCCGTATTTCCGCCTCCCCGTCCGCCACATCGAGAAAGACGTCGCGCCTGGCGGTGCGCACGCCCATCTCCTCCGCGAGCGGATAGGCCACGCTCGATGCGATGGTGTAGCTGTCCATGAAGAAAAGGCCGCGTTCCAGGAGCGCCTGCAGGATCGGCGCCATCGTGGCGCGGTCCTGGGTGGCCTTGGATCCCATGTGGTTGTTGACGCCGACTGCGCCGGGCACGTCCGTCAGGGACCGCTCGACGACTTCGCGGATCCGGGACGGAGTCATGCCCTTCAGCACGATGGACCCGTCGTCCTTGTAGGTTCCGCTCAGCGGCTCCATCATCAGGTGGAGCAGGACCTCGTGGCCGCGTTCCGCGGCCTCGCGCGCAACGGCCGCGCTGTGACGACGGCCGGCCAGCACGGAAACCGTCAGTGGCGTCCGGAACGACAGGAAAGCGTCGACCATCGAATCGCGCCGGTCGCCGAAATCGTCGATGACCACGGCAATGCGGCCCGACTCGGCCGCCGGGGCTTTGGCCCGGATCAGGGCAATCACCAGCAGGCAGGAATCGGGCACGCCGGCCCTCAATTCGACGTTCCCCGTGGACGGGTCGCTGACGGCGGACAGCACCTGCCCCCCGGACGCCAGAAGGGCCTCCTGCAGGCGCTGATGCACGGAGGGGACAGGAATCCGGGCGGGCACTTCCACCGTCCATTTCGGAGGCCGCCGGTCCTGCGGCCCGGTTTTACGAACCAGGTTCTCTGCGGTCAGAACCGCCTCGACGGCCTTCTTCAGGCTGTCCGCCACACCGTCTCTCAGAACGCGGCGGCCGGTTGTCGGCTTGACCATCCCGGTCCGCGGCGGACGCAGGGCGTCCGCCGTCTCCTTTTTCTGGAAATGCCGCTGCACCGCCACCGCGGCAGCCAGCAGAATCAGCACCAGAAGGAGCGGAAACCAGACACTCAGGACGAACTGCCGGATTCTCAGCTTCCAGACACGGGTCACACCCATCGCCTCAACCTCCGAAAAAAGCCTTCAGCATGCTCCACGGGGGAACCGCGGATTCCGCATGGTCGATCCATAGAAAGATCGACCACTCGCCCCGGCTGTCTTCCGCGAGCCGGAACTCGGCCAGCCCTTCATAGCGTTTTTCGGGCGCGCCGCTGCGGTGCGGCAGATCCAGCCGGTAGCGGTAAACGAACACGGCCGAATCGGCCGCGAGGAACGACCGCACCGTTTCGCGCCACGTCAACGAGCAGACGGAATCATCGGGCACCAGAGAGAAAGACTGGCGCATCACCGACTCCTCCCGCTCGCGGCTCCAGGACCGGAACACCTCCGGATGAACGGCGGCCGTTTCGGGATCGGGCTCGAAACGGTAGATCCGGGTCGCGTAGGCGGGATCCGCGAGACATTTCAGAAAATGGTCCGCGTTCCGCTCCAGCACGGCGCTCCGGAGATTCTCCAGCACGGCCTCCGGATAGAGGGGCTGAACCCAGGTCGAACGGGTACGCTCCGGTTCTTCGGGCGAGCGCAGGGCGAAGGGATTCCGGCATCCGGCGGCCGTCAGCGCGGCCGCGATCAGAACCACGGATGCGGGCCGCGGGGGAACAAAAAAGCGCCAGGCGGAAAAGACCCGACGCTTTTTTACTATCGAAAACGGTTCCACGCTATTTTTTTCTGGCGGTCCGTCCGGATGATTTGGCGCGGGAACGCGCCGGTTTACGCGCGGCTTTACGCGTCGCTTTCCTGGGCGCGGCCTTCTTCGGTTCGGCCTCGGACTCAGCGTCTTCTTCGTTTTCTTCCTCGTCGGTCTCCTCTTCCTTGTCCTTCCGTTCCAGCAGATTTTCGTCATCCTTCTTCTTCTTCAGGACCAGGAACAGGATGCAGAGGCCGCTGTTGAGCACGGCGAGCGGGTAAGCCGCCACCGCGAGGCCGAACAGGGAGAGAAAAACCGCTGTGACGACGGCGGACACGGTCTGGATCGCCGGGAGGTCGACGCCGACGAAATCGGACGAGAAGAAACAGCAGTTGGAGACGGACGCGGGAATCGCGCGCGTCCACTCGACGGCCGGGTAGATCCAGTTCTGGAACAGATAGGACGCGGCGTACGAGATGTCCGCGTATTTTTCCCCCATGCCGGCCGAGAGCACGCGCGTCATGACGATCCATCCCTGTTTCACGAACCAGGCCAGGACGCCGAACCCGATCAGGGAGAGCGCGGCCAGCAGTAGGCCGTAGAGAACGATCCGCCAAGGCTGGGCCGCCAGGGTTGAAAAGCTCTGGAAAATACCCTCAAAGGCGTCGTCATCGGTTGTGGCCAGAACGGAGGGCGTGAGCAGAAGGGACACGGCGAGCGCCAGGCCGAGGAAAACGAGGAACAGCGAGGCGGCGAACCACACGGGCGACAGCAGGGAAATGCCCACGCCCAGGACGTCGCCCACGCCCCACGGAATACGGCCGAAAAGACCAACCACCGCGCCTCCGATCATCGTGAACAGGATGATCAGGGCGATGGCCACCGGCGTGGCGACCGAGGCGCCGGCTTTCTTCTTCAGGCTGAAGCGGAGGGCTTCCTTCCACGTGTAGAAATGGTTGCCTTTGAGGTGCATGTAGACGGCCCTGCAGACGGCCACGGCCGTCCAGAACAGAACCACGGCCAGCCAGAGAACGGCGAGGCAGGCCAGAATTTTGGCATACCACGGCAGGGGCTGGCCGGACGCGGCAGGCAGAAGCCCGAACCGGGACCACGCCAGACCGAAATCGGCGCCCGCGGAAACCAGCGCAAGATAGGTCAGCACGATGTAGCCGGCCATGGCAGCCAGCAGACCGAGAAACTGAATCCACAGCCGCTGGAAGCTGAACGCGATCCTCGGGGCCCGGAACAGATCCCGGACATCAAACCGCAGTGCAACCATTTATGATCCTCCTTGAAAAGGTTCTACTTCTTGGAAAGGATTTTATACATCCCGGTTCCGCATTTTTCACACTTCCCCTTCACCGCGGGCCGGCCGTTCTTCATCGTGACCTGCTGGGCTTCGACCATTTCGCTTTCCTTGCGGCATTTGACGCAGTATCCTTTTTCAGCCATATGATGGGCCCTCCTTGATTTTCATTTGAATGATTGAAGACGGGGAACTGGACGACTGACGCTAAGTTGATCATTTTTAGACTAAAAGTCAACTGAAAAATGCTCAGTCAACAGCGCCCTTCCCTCCGGCCTTCCGCTGCTGAAGCCGGATGGCCAGAAGAACGCCGAGCACCGCGCCGACCGCGTCCGCCGCCCAGTCCGCAGGGTCGGCCTGACGGCCGGGCACAAAAAACTGGTGGATCTCATCCGTCAAACCATAGAGAATGCCTGCGAAGGCGGCGGCCGCGGCCGCCATGACAACGCCCTTGATCAGAACCCGGGCGCTCCGAAAGAGCAGGAACCCGAAAACCGCGTACACCAGGCAGTGCAGAAGCTTGTCGCCGGGCCTGAATCCGAGCATTTCAGGCGGCTGGAGGGACGGAAAAGACGAAAGCGTGAAAATGAGCGCGGCCATGGCAACAGCCGGGCCGTGGGCTCTCAGGGATTCTTTCACGAGGCGGAACCCGCCGGTTCAGCCGATGCAAAAGCGCCTCCGATGCATTCGAGCAGGTCTCCGGCGATCATGGATCGGGGGTGCCGTTCCGCCGCGGCCAGGTCCCCTGCCCTGCCGTGCAGCCAGACGCCGCATCGGGCCGCGGCAGGCGCGGCCGCGCCCTG
>CAZNXX010000176.1:3958-5853 GCA_964577095.1 uncultured bacterium
ACGGCCGCGCCGGTCATGCCCCTGGAACCGGCCAGCAGAAAAACCGTTCCGAAAGTGCCTTTGTGGCCGTTCGCCGGCCTGGCGGGAAGGTCGAGTCCGCAGTCTCCATGTTCGTATAGCCAGGTCCTGATCTCCGCGGATTCAACGGATGCCTCCGGTATGCCGATATCCGCTACAGCCACTCTTCCGGCGAGGCCGCGGCCGGGATGGAATGCCAGACCGCGCTTCCACTGCGCGAACGTGACCGTACGGGAGGCCTGGACGCAGGGGCCCGGCGCCGCGCCGGTGTCCGCGTTCAGTCCGGACGGCAGATCCACCGAAAGAACCGGAACGCCCGATCCGTTCATCCAGGCGATGGCTTCCGCAATCGAACCCTGCGTCGCTCCGCTGATTCCCGTGCCGAGCAAAGCGTCGATGATCAGGTCGAACCGCCCGCCATCCCGCCAGTCCTCCCCGGTTCCTGCGGACCGGATAGCCGGGCCTTCCTTCTCCAGCGCCGCAAGAGCAGTCCGCGCGTCGCCGCGCACCTCATCCCGGCCGCCGAACAGAACCGGCCGCGCTTCGAATCCCATTTCCGAAAGCCGCCTGGCCGCGACGAATCCGTCGCCTCCGTTGTTCCCCTTGCCGCAGCACACGAGCACGCGCCGGCCCCCGGAAGCGGCCAGCATATCCGCGGCCTCGGCCGCGACCGCGGCCCCGGCCTTTTCCATGAGCGTGGTTCCCGGTATCCCGGCCTGTTCGATGGCGTGACGGTCCATGGCCCGCATCTGAGCCGCGGTGGCGAGGCGTTTCAAGCCGAAATCTCCTCCGGGGTTTCGATGACGACGAACGCGGCGGCCTGCTCCCGGCTGTGCGACAGGGAAAGCCAGACCCGGCCCGTGCCGACCCGCCTTCCCGCGCCGCGGCCGAGAATCACCCTGGGCCGGCCGCTCTCCTCGGACAGGATTTCGATGTCCTTCCATCCGATCTCACGGTTCCATCCCGTTCCCAGGGCCTTCAACACGGCCTCCTTGGCCGCGAAACGGGCGGCGATAGACCCCACCCGGTCCCCCTTCGCGTCGCACAGCAGGGATTCCCGCTCGGTCAGAATACGGTCCGAGAAATGCCGTCCCCAGCGGTTGAGGGCCTCCTCGATCCGCCGTTTGTCGACCAGGTCAACGCCGATTCCCAGTATGCCCATGATTGAAAATTAGCATTTTGACCGTCATTTGCAAGAGAATTTTCTTGACTGGACGCCAATGTTTCCTTACTTTTTGATGCGATACCGGGTTTTTACGAATCTTTTTCCCATGATTTACGTAATGACAGGTAGCCGGAATTGAAGGAAGACAACAGCGGGATCATTCGGAAGGCGCTTACCGGCGACCAGACGGCCTACGACAACCTGGAGAAACGGTATCGGCACGGGATTTACGTGATGATCTACCAGATGATCCGGAACCGGGAGGAAACCGAGGACCTGGTTCAGGAAACCTTCATGAAGGCGTTCCACGCCCTTCCCCACTACAACGACCAGTTCGCCTTCTCGACCTGGCTGTATAAAATCGCCTACAACAACTGCATCGACGCCATACGGAAACGCAAACTCCGGACACTGCCGCTGGACCGCCCGATTCAGCACGCGGACGGCGAGACGCCGCAGGAGATCCGGGACGATTCGACCAGCCCCGAGGGCGAGTACCTGTACGACGAGAGACGCCGGACCATCCAGGCCGCGATCGACAGCCTGCCCGACATCTACCGCGAGGTCATCCGCCTCCGCCACCAGGAGGAGCGCTCCTACGAGGAAATCAGCGAACGGCTGAAACTCCCCATTGGAACGGTGAAGGCGCGGATTTTCCGCGCCCGCGAAGTGCTGAAGAAAAAACTCCGGGAGTCCGGCACATGAAGACCCG
>CAZNXX010000177.1:0-5772 GCA_964577095.1 uncultured bacterium
ACCGCCTCGATCATGGCGGTTTCATCCGCGATGCCCCGGCCCGCGATGTCGAATGCCGTGCCGTGGTCCACGGACGTGCGCAGAAAGGGCAGTCCCATGGTCAGGCTCACGGTGCGCCTGAAATCGAGCGTCTTGGTCGCGATGTGGCCCTGGTCGTGGTACAGGGAAAGAACACCGTCAAACCGTCCTGTATGCGCGAGATGGAACACGCTGTCCGCGGGAATCGGACCTTCGACCCGCAGACCGGATGCCCGCGCCTCCGCGACGGCCGGCCCGATGATCTCCTTCTCCTCTTTTCCGAACATGCCGCCTTCACCCCCGTGGGGATTCAACGCGGCCACGGCCAGGGACGGTCGGCGGATGCCCAGCTGGCCGAGAAACCGGAGGCATCTCGGGATCGCGAGGAGAATGCCCGCGCGGGTGACGCGCCCCGGGACCTCGGCGAGACTGCAATGCCGGGTCAGGAAAAAAACGCGCAGGGATCCGGTCACGAAGAGCGTGGTCTCCTCCGAGGCGCCGGTGGCGACCTTCAGAATTTCGGTGTGGTCGAGCTGTTTGCATCCCCCCAGGCGGAGCGCCTCCTTCTGGATCGGGGCGGTCGCGATGCCGTCGATCCATCCGCGAAGCGCCCAGTCGACTGCGGCGGTGATCGAAAGGTGCGCGCTCCGGCCGCAGTCCGCGGACACCCGGCCGGGCCTGACCGGGCCCGCGAGAATGCCGGTATCCACGAATGCCGTTCCTCGGCCCGGCGCCAGGGCGGTCTTCCGGTCCGCTGTCTCACGCAGGGAGACTTTCACGCCGAGCAGACGCGCCGCCTGATCCATCGCTGCGCGGTCCGCGAAAAGAACCGGGACCACGTCTTTTGGAAAATGCCTCGACTTGAGGCATTTGACCGTGATTTCAGGGCCGATGCCCGCCGGGTCTCCGGCGGTGATTCCCACAATCGTCTTCGGGGACATATTGGACGGATTCCTGTGTATATTGATCAATGATCCTCTTTTTCAGCAGTTCCGCGTTCCGGGTTTCGGGTTCCGAGTTTACAGAAAACGAATGCCTGCCTTTTTAACCCGGAACACGGAACCCGGAACTCAGAACCGCTTTTATCCCGGAACACAGAATCATTTTTGTCGAGCTGATTTGTTTTTCTCCGCCGCCACGATCGAAATCTCCGCGCTCGCCGGCCCTTCCGCCCCCGGCACCGGGGCGTTTTCCGAACGCACGGCCGTGACCCGGTAGAAATAGGTCGAGCCCGAATCGACTGAAACGTCCGAGAAGCCCGTCGAACCCGTGGTGGCCAGACGCAGGCCGGCCGGCGGCGGATCCGCGATCGAAACCGTATCCCTGTAAACCGCGTAGTAAACCGCGTGCTTTTTCGCATTCCAGCGCAGGTGATTTCCTTTTCCGCGCCTGTAGGACCCGGACAGTCCGGCCGGCGGTCCGGGCGCGGCCTCAGCGAAAACCGCGGCCTTCAGGTCCGCGCCTGTCTTCGCCTGATCCGGTCTGCACACGGCGAGCAGCGTGTCCCCGCTCATCGGCGCGATTACGCATTCCGAATCCGTCACGGAAAGCCGGTCCATGCACTCCCAGCGTACACCCCCGTCAAAACTCCGCATCAGGCTCACGCCCGAGGGCCAAAGGTCCGTAAAGGCGCAGACCAGAACGCCTCCGGAGAGCGCCGCACAGGACGGTCGACTTCCCAGTATGCCGGTTTCGACCGGTCCGCTCCAGGTGACCCCGTTGTCGGACGATTCGCAGGTCATGAGCCGCGGGGAATCGGTCCCCTGCTCGAACAGACAGAACAACCTGCGGTCGGGCAGGCGGACCAGCGAGGGATTCCGGCGCGTGAAAGCCGCGTTCTCCGCGATCGCGGGACTGATGGTCCAATTCTCGCCATTGTCCCTGGAAACGGCCAGCCGGATTCCGCCCTGGGCGGTCAGGGGAAGCAGGACGGATCCGTCCTCGGACGCGACCGCGCTCCCGGATGTGGCCACCCATCCCGCCTGCGGCGTGCGGACCAGCCTGGGAGTCGAAAACGAGACGCCGTTGTCCGAGGAATGGCTGACGAAGAAGCCCGGGTCACCGTGGACATCGCTTGACGCGTCCGCATCCTGCCAGCCGAAAGCCAGGAGAATGGGACCGTCCGGGATGGACGTGATCACGGGATGACGGAAGTCCCATGCCGCGCTGAAAGCCCTCTCAGGAGGTTTCCAGTTCCGGCCCCGGTCGGAGGAACGCGTCACATACACTATTTTCCCATCGCGGTCGGGTGCCGCATCGGGCGCGGATGACTTGAAAACAAGCAGTAGTTCGCCGTTGCGGAGAAACGCGGCGGCTGCGTCTGAGGGCCGCAGTTCAGCGGTCGCTGCTGTCACGAAAAAGGGTTCCTGCCCGGTCAGGCCAGCGGCAGTGAATCGGATATCCTTGAGCAGATTACAGCGGGATACGGATAAAACAATGAGGATGAACAACCACGAACAGCGCTTCATGGCCCGGTTCCTCCATGTGGTCAACCTGTCAGTATAATCTTTTCAAGACCGAAATGCAAGTTAATTTTGATGATAAGGAAGGAAAAAAAGGATGAATCGGTTCGATCATCCATCGTCAATCGACAATCATCAATCGTATATGATTCCCCTGAAAAAGGATTGCAGGACCCTCACGGTTCCGGCACCGCCCCGCCTTCCATGCCGGTTGCGACGCTCTCCTGCCACTTCGCCAGCAGGAGCCCCACCATCACCACGACGAAACCGACGATCAACAAAACGCCTAGAATCATGCCGAGTAAGCCGATCATATCCTGTTTCAGGGACGGCCTCTTCTGCCGGATGAACTCGCTGATCATGGTGTCGTAAAACAGTTTTCCGGAAAAGACGACGAAAAGCGCGATGCCGAGCACCACCCGGCCTACCGAAAAAGAGCCGCGCACCATGCCGAGAAGCGGCAAAAGAAGCCAGATCACCAGAGCCCAGCGAAGGCCTTCGTAAAGCAGGCCCAGACGCTGTTTTCGCGCGGCTCGTTTGAGGATTTCGGATTCCGAATCTTCCATGGTCCGCCTCCTATCGATCCAGCCAGAACGCGTTTTCAATGTGCCGGATTTCCGGCCCGGACCCGGACCAGGTCACGGACACCACGTCGAACCGGCAGTCCGAATCCCCGAGCCCGCGATCCGTGATGTAGGCCAGCGCCACCTTGCCGATCTGGCGCCGTTTGCGCCAGGTCACGCGCTCCTCCGGGGCGCCGTACATGCCGGATGTCGCGGATTTGACCTCGACGAAAACCAGGTCGTGTCCGTCCCTTGTGATGAGATCGATTTCTCCGCGCACCGCCCGGAAATTCCGTTCGAGAATGACGTGCCCCCTGGATTCCAGATAGCGGCCGGCCTCGTCTTCGGAACGCCGGCCCTCGGACCTTTTATTGGATGACGCCTTCACCATTCCGGGATCCGGAAGGTCCGCCGGTGTATCGGACAGCGCCCGTGAGCCCGAATGGCAGCGACATGAAGACGGGTGCCGTATCCCTTGTGCCTGTCGAATCCATATTCAGGGTACGAACGGTCGTATTCGGTCATCAGCCGGTCGCGGGTCACCTTGGCAACAATGGAGGCCGCAGCCACACTGAAGCACCGGGCGTCTCCGCGGATCACCGCGGTTTGCGGCGTCGAAGCGAAGGAAATGGGCCTGCCATCGACGATGATGTGCCCGGGTGCAGGCGACAGGGAGGCAAGGGCTATGCGCATGGCCGCATAGGTCGCCTGGAGTATGTTGATCTCGTCAATGCGTTCCGGCCCCACGATCCCGACGCCCACAGATGCCGCGTTCTCGCGAATCCAGTCATACAGGCTATCCCTCTCGCAGGGCCGGATTTTCTTCGAATCGCGCACACGTTCATGAAAGTCGCCCGGACGGAACATCACGGCTGCGGCCACCACCGGTCCGGCCAGAGGGCCGCGGCCCGCCTCGTCCACCCCGGCGATCCATTCCGCGCCGGATTCGCGGATGCGGCTCTCGATTTCGAGCATGGGAGGAAGAAACATCGGGTCATGACTCATGGCTACGATAAATCGCATCGGACATTTTAGGGTTAAGAACAGGGATCTCAGATCAACGATTGCAGATTTGCAATATCAGATTGGACAAGGGATAAAATGGCATCGATAATAAAGAACAAACCATCCATCCGAAACCAAACACCCGTAATCTGAGATCTTCAATCTGCAATCGTTGATCTGAGATCGTTTTATAGAATCGTCTGGTCCAGACGTCTCTTGAATTCCTCGTACGGCAGGGCGCCCGAAAACCGCATCACGGGTTTACCGGACCTGAAGAGAATGACGGTGGGGATGCCGGACACATCGTACCGGGACGCGATCGCCGGCCGTTTATCCACATCGACGCGTATCGTCAACATCCGGCCCTTGTACTCCGCGGCGATCCGCTTCAGCACCGGATCCAGGGAACGGCACGCGCCGCACCAGTCCGCGCGGAAATCGGCGAGAACCGGCTTGTCCGCCTGCGCCAGCAAATCGTCGAATGAACCGGGAAGCGCTTCTTTTCCCATTTTGGCCCGCCTGCCGTTACAGTGGATCAGTGTTTACAGGACCCGCCGCAGCCCGAACAGGAGCCGCCGCAGCTGTGGCCTCCGGTTCCCGCGGACGGGGTTGAAAGACTGCCTCCGATGGAGGGCACGCCGTAGAATTCCCTGAGTTCATCGGCCCCGCATTGCGGGCACCGTATCTCCGATTTGCGCGAAATCGCCGTGAATGTGCTGAACCGGTGTTCGCATTTTTTACAGCTGAATTCGTAGGTGGGCATGGAAAATCCTCATAGTTCATAGTTTTATGGTTCCGGGTTCCGGGTTCCGGGTTCCGGGTTCCGGGTTCCGGGTTCCGGGTTCCGGGTTCACCGTATACCCTGGGTGGTGTCATTCCCGCAATCTTTTAGTCTTTTTCCCGATCCGCGTCAGCGGACGGGAATCCAGGGGTGGGGGGAAAAGGATTTCGGACTTTAATTCTCAAACCTCCGGACGATCACCCGGAATACAGTTGTAGGTCCGAAATGCCGAGTCCTGCGAAGCCCTTCAATAGCCGAAATTTGTCTATTGGTCCCGCAAAGCGGGAAGACGAGGCTTTCGGACAAGCCTTGCTGTCTCAAAACGTCCACTTCTCATGCGCCACAATCTCATTCATGGATTTTCGCGGCCTGGGGCCTGGAACGGCCGCGGGATGGCCCAGGGCCATGAGTTCCACGACAGCCACCGAATCGGGAATGCCCAGAATTTCCCGAACCTTCGGCTGATTGAACGCGCCGATCCAGCAGGTGCCGAGCCCGAGACTGGCCGCGGCAAGGGCCATGTGCTCGATGGCGATGGCCAGGTCAACGGCATAGGCGGGATGGCCGCAGCGCATCACATGGTCCGACTCCACTGCGCAGGCGGCAATGACCACGGGAGCCTCAGCCACGAAGGCCTGCCCCTCGGCGGCAATGGATAGCATCTGACGCGACAGAGGATCCCGCACCACGACGAATCGCCACTCCTGCCTGTTGTTCGCGGACGGCGCCAGTCGGGCGGCATCGAGAATACGATTGAGTGTCTCTTCGCTCACCGGATCGGGTTTGAAGGAACGCACCGACCGCCTGGCTTGAACCGTTTCAAAAAAATCCATGCGTGATCTCCATTCCATATTAATCAATCAGTTCCGAACGATCCGGCCGGCCGGCCGCTCGCCGTCGCATGCCTGATAGTAGTGAACCCCGGCTCCCCTGTTCCGGTTCC
>CAZNXX010000178.1:0-5765 GCA_964577095.1 uncultured bacterium
TGGGTCAGTTCAGGACGCCCATGGCCTTCTGCAGCTGGGCCACCGCCGTCATGTAGTCGTATCGGGCCTGGATGGCCGCGTTCCGCGCCGTGGTGAAGGCCGCCTGGGACGTGATGAGCTCGAGCATGGTGCCCGACCCCAGGTCGTACTTCTCCTGGTTGAGGCGCAGGTCCTCTTCCGCGGCGGCTTCGGAGTCCTTGGTATACGTGATCTGCTGCCGGGCCAGCTGGACCGAGGCGTAGGCCTGGTGCAGCGAGAGAGCCACGTCCCGCTCGGTCTGGGCGAGCGACTCCTTGGCCGACTGGACCTGCAGGTGCGAGCGGCTGATGCCGGCGACCCGGGAGAAGCCCTGGAAGATCGGCATGGAGAGGCTCACGCCCAGGTACCAGTTGTAGTCCGTGTCGAACATGTTCTTCACCTGATCGAACTTCTCGTTGTTCCACGAGTAGCCGCCGCTCCCGTACAGGGACGGCAGAAACTGGCTGGAGGTCGAGAGGAAGGCCGCTTTCGAAGCCTTGACGTCCGACCGGCTTTTCCGGAGCGCCGGATGGGAGGCCCGCGCCTTTTCCAGCGCCGTCTCGTAGGAGATGTCCTCCTCCACGGGCGTCAGGTTGTCGATGGCCTTGATTTTCCGGTCCACTGAAAAGCCCAGGACGTGGTTCAGGCTGGCATTGGCGATGGTGAGGTCGCTCTGGGCCTGGATCAGCGCCAGCCGCGCGTTTTCGAGCTGGACCTTGGCCTTGAGCACGTCCGACCGGGGAACCTTGCCGACCTGGTACATGGTCTCGTAGCGCTTGTACGATTCGTCCCACTGCTTCAGCGTCTGCTCCTGCGCCTGGAGGAGCCTCTCCTTCTTCAGCAGGTTGTGGTAGGCCTCCTTCACCTGCAGGATGACCGACTGGCGTGTGGCGTCGGCCGAGGCGTTGGCGCTGCCCTTCTGGTAGGCCGCCTGAGCGAATCCGAAGATCGCGCCGCCGTCGAACAGCATCTGCCGGGCGTTCAGGCCGGCGCTCGACGACCAGGACTTGACCTTTTGGTCGCGAACCGGCACGAGGATGCCCGACTGGGGGTCAATCCGCAGCGCGGAGGAGGGACCCGCCACCGAGTGGTTGTATCCCATCGAGCCGCTCACCGACGGCAGAAAATTCGAAAACGCCGAAATCTCGTCCCGCGAGGTCATCTTGAGCTGCAGCCGGCTCTGCACCAGTTCGGAGTTCCGGTTCAAGGCGATGTCCTTGCACTGGTCGAGAGTCAGCGCCTCCTCGCCCTGCGCGAGGAGTGCAACGGGGAGCAACGCCCCGAGTATCCATCCCATCCGACGCTTCATGCCGATTCCTTTCTCGATTTGTCGCGATCCGGGCGGGCTACATTCCGAAATGGAAGAGGCCGCCCAGCGAAACACTGATGATCACCCACAGCACCCAGAGCGCCGCCACCATGCCGGCCGATTTTTTCATGCTGAACCGGTACAGGACGGACGTTCCGATGGCCCACAGGACCATTTCCCATATCGTGAATACATCGAACTTGGACAGCAACCGGAACAGGAAGGAGGGCTTTGCCCCGGGTTCCGGATCCGCGAGGAGCAGGGCCAGGCTGGTGGTGACGCCCTGCGTGGTTCCCTTGGTGACGATGAGCGCCGTGTGAATGGCGGCGGAGACAATCCCGATCAGGCTGCTCCACGAGACCATGGACAGCATCTTCTTGAACGTCGATTTTCCGCCCAGAATGGTGTTCCCGGTGAACAGCAGGATGCCGGCGAAGAGACACCAGGTCGCGATCATGAACACGGGAACGCCGATTATCTGGAAATAACGGCCCGGGCCCTGGGATTGCTCGACGATCCGGTCGATCTGCTCCTGGGGCATGTCGCTCGCCTCGAAACGGGCGAGCATGTCCTGCATGCCGATGTCGCGGGTCAGCACGGTCATGACGAGCACCACCGCGACCACGATGAGGAAGGGGATGAGCCAGGTCGGTTTCCGGTCGAGGGCTTCGAACGTCTCCCGCGGCGAGATGAAAATGCCGGCCAGTTTCTCGAAAAAGCCCATCTCTTTCTTCGCTTCCATGATCTCCTCCTTTTCCCTGTTTGAAACACCCCCCGGCGGGGCGGTCCTGCGGTCGCAGGAGCCGCCGGACGGCCGGCGGGTTGTCTTATTGATAGACGGAATATGGACGAAATTGTTTCACTGATTTTCGGCTGTTTTCGGCGGATCCGCGAGGGCTTTGTCTTTTATTTTCAAGAGGTAATCCCTTGCGGCATCGTGGTCGTTCGGGATCAGGCCGTCGAGTATGGCCTCTTCGATGGCCGTTTTCAGCAGTCCGACAGCCGGTCCCGGCTGTATGCCGCACAGTTCCATGATTTCCTCGCCGCGCACCGGCGACTGGAAGGCGCGCATCCGGTCCTTCTCCTCGACTTCCCGCATCCTCTCGGTCACGGCGTCGAAATTCTTCAGGTGCTTTTCGGCACGCCTGGGGTTGCCGGAGGTGATGTCCGCGCGGCACAGGGTCATGAGGTCTTCGATGTCCTCGCCGGCCTGAAACAGGAGCCTGCGCACGGCCGAATCGGTCACGTCGCCGCCGATAAGCTGAATGGGCCGCATGTGGAGCGCCGTGAGCTTGCGGCTGTATTTCAGGTATTCATTGGGCAGTTTCAGCCGGCCGCAGACCCGTTTCAGCATGCGTTCGCCGACGTTCTCGTGGTTGTGGAAGGTCCAGCCCACGCCGTCGACGAACCGCTTGACCTGGGGTTTGCCGATGTCGTGGACCAGCGCGAGGAAGCGGAGCATGGGTTTGTCGGTCATCCGGGCGATGTTGTCCACGACCTTCAGCGTGTGTTCGAAAACGTCCTTGTGGTGAAAGTCGTCGCGTTGTTCCACGCCCGTCAGCGCGGACAGTTCGGGGAACACGATTTCCAGAACGCCGGTCTCCTGCAGGATGCGGAGGCCGACGGACGGCACGGGTTGCGACAGTATTTTCAGGATTTCATCCGAAAGCCGTTCCTGCGACACGATGCGGACGCGTTCCCGGTCCGCCCGCATGGCCGCGAGCGTGTCCGGGTGGATGCGGAATTCCAGCTGGCCCGCGAAACGGGCGGCGCGGAGAATGCGCAGGGGGTCGTCGGAGAAGGTGGCCAGGGGATCGAGCGGCGTGCGCAGAACGCGGCCGGCGAGATCCGCGCGGCCGTCGAAGGGGTCGTAGAGTTCGCCGAAATCGGATTTCCGTATCCCCATGGCCATGGCATTGACCGTGAAATCCCTTCTCGCCAGGTCCTCCGAAAGATCCGCCGCCCGCACCTCCGGTTTTCGCGAATCCGGCCGGTAGGACTCCCTGCGGGCGCCGGCGAATTCCAGCTTGTAGGGTTCGACGAGAAAGGAGCAGGTGCCGAACCGCTCGAACACCGTGTATCCGGTGCCGCCGAGCCTTCGCCGGGCTGTTTCCGCGAACGCGGGCGCGTCCGCGTTTCCAGCGACCACGAAGTCGATTTCTTGAACGGGGCGTCCGAGCAGGCGGTCGCGTACGGCTCCGCCCACCGCGTAGACCGGCACACCGGTCTCCGCCGAGACGGCACCGACGGCCTGAAGCATTTCGTCCGTGCGATCCGGTTTTTCCGGAAAAGTCATGGAATTCCAATGAGGTTGGTGAGTCAAACCCTTTAAAATAGGCAAAAAATGGCTGAAAATCAATCGGTTAAATGGGGGAGACGCGAAAAAGAAAGTGCGACGCACCTTCAAGGTGCGTCGCACATGCCCCAGGGAAAGATGCGACGCACCCTGAAGGTGCGTCACATCTCTGATTATTGAATCATGGACTTGAGATGCCGGACATAGGCCTCGGCGCCGCCCGGCTGGTATCCCGTTTCGCCGATTTTGGTGCCGTCGCCTTTCAGCAGAATGACGGTCGGGAATCCCTGCACGCCGAACCGTTCCGCCAGGGTCTGGTTCTGCGACTTGACGCTCTCGGGCAGCTTCTTCGATCTGGGGAAGTCCGCCATCATCAGCACCAGATTCGCGGCCGCGAAGTCCTTGAAAGCCTTCTGGCTGAAGACCTCGTCGTTCAGCTTGATGCACCAGGGGCACCAGTCCGATCCGGTGAAGTCGACGAGCAGGGTTTTCCCGCTCTTTTTCGCCTGGGCCAGGGCCTGGTCGAAATCCTCAGACCAGGCTGATGCCTTGGGCTCGGGGGTTTTGGTTTTGGGATCCTGAGGCCCGGCGGCCTTGGTCCCGGGAACCTTGGACCCGGCATCGGCCGGTTTCACGGGCGGCGCGGCGATCAGGGATTTCAGGTGCCGGACGTACGCCTCCGCTCCGCCTTCCTGGTATCCGGTTTGAGAGATTTTCTCGCCCTTTCCATTCAGGAGGACGATGGTCGGAAAACCCTGAACGCCGTATTTGTCCGCGAGCGCCTGGTTCTGTGCCCGGACGCTGTCGGCCAGTTTTTTCGTTTTCGGAAAGTCCGCCTTCATGAGCACCAGGTTCGCGGAGGCGTAATCCCGGAAGGCTTTCTGGCTGAAGACTTCCTTGTCCAGTTTGACGCACCAAGGGCACCAGTCCGAGCCGGTGAAGTTGATCAGAAGTGTTTTCCCCGTGGAAGCGGCCAGGGCCAGGGACTTGTCGTAGTTTTCGGACCAGTTCGAGGGCTGTGAACAGGCCGTCGAAATGATGAAGAGGACGGCCGCGGTCCAGAACGCGGATTTTCTCATGGGTTCGCTCCTTGCTGTGTGGAATCGATTTCAGGCCGGTCGGCGGTCCGGCGGACGCTCTCCGGGCTTCGAGTATGAACGCCCGGATTCCCCGCCGGTTCCCGTTTCCCTACGGATTTTCGAGCACGCGGCCCCGGCTCCGGTCGGCCCGCCTGAGCAGGAACGCGAAGACGAGGCCGAACAGGCCCAGGCAGGCGAACATGACCTGGCTGGCCGTGTACGACCGGGTCGAATCGCGCAGGGCGCCGTTCAGGGCCGGGAACAGGGCGAGGCCGATGTTCTGGATCATGGTCATGAGCCCGTAGGCCGTGCCGATGGTCTCCTTCCGCACGAGGAGCGGAATGGAGGGCCACATGGCCGCGGGGATCAGCACGAACGCCACGCCCAGCAGAATCATGGGCGCCACCGGGTAGAGATCCGTCAAGCCCATGATCAGGTGCGCCGGGATGAGAAGCAGCGAGCCGAGAATCATCAGGGAGGCCCGCCGGCCGATTCGGTCCACCAGGTGTCCGGCGAAAGGCGCGCAGATCATGGACGCGAAGATGATGATGGACGACAGGCCGCCCGCGGTTCCCGTCATGTGGAGGAAGTTGCCGAACACCTGGCGGAGAAAACCGCCGTTCGATTCGGCCACGCGCGCCACGCCCCACTTGTCCACGAAAAAGTCGGTGGACAGGGCCGTGAACGGGAAAATCGCGGAATAGAACGTGACGCAGAGCAGCGTGACGTACCAGAAGGCGGGCCCGAACGACCGGATGTCGCGGAGCGCGAGTTTCTCCCCCGGCTCCGCCTGCTTCAGCCGCAGGATCCGTTCGCCGCGGCGGTCCATCCACACGTACACGATATTCGCGATCAGGGACAGCAGGCAGAATCCGACGGCCGCGACCAGGGAGGCGTGGACGCCCCCGTACCGTTCGGCGATGAGCTCGCCGGTGTTGAAACTGAACAGCGTGCCCAGCCGGCTGACGGTCAGCGTCACGCCGAACGCGAATGCCAGCTCTTTACCCTTGAACCAGCGCGACACCATGGCCATCTGGGCGACGATCAGCGGTTCCGAGCCCGC
>CAZNXX010000179.1:0-5662 GCA_964577095.1 uncultured bacterium
GCGCCCTCTTCGAACAGCGTCTTGACGATTTCGGGGTTCGAGTTCGCCTTCACCGCGTAATAGCACTGCACGCGCGGCAGATGCTTCTTGAAGGTCCGGTAATTGTTCCGTATGACATCATGGTCGAGCAGAAACAGCGGCGTTCCGTGCCGGGCGGCCAGGTCGAGCCATTTTCTTTTCATCATGCCTCCCTCCGGTCACTCCGGCAGTTGTCCGATGAGCCGCTTGAGATCCCCGATTTCCCGGTTGTTCTCGAGGTACGCCTTGATCAGGCCCCGGTACAGCTCCGGTCCCCGTTTGTAGAGGCGCTTGAGCTTTTTCCTCCTGGCGGACCGGAGCACATAGGCCGTGAGCATGGGAAGGGCCACCGTGGAATCGACGTAGGCGGTGACGCTCTCCTCGATCTTGTCGGGATCGATCTTGCCCCAGCTCGCGGCCTCGCTGGGCGAGGCGCCGGACAGGCCTCCGGTGTCGGGCCGGGCATCGGTGATGTTGATGTCATAATCCTGGCCGAGTTCGGGGATCATGAGCACTTCCTGTATCTGCGGCTCGGTCTGGAGCATGAAATTCTTGGGACTGCCGCCGCCGACGAGGATCACGGCGGTCTTGCCCTTCTCGGTCCGCTTGGCGTTCAGGATGATGGCCGTGGACTCGTTGACGTCGATGCTGGGGTTGATTTTCAGGCGGAACCGGCTCTGCAGGCCGGCCGCCCCGGCCAGCAGTTCGATGCCGGCCACGTTCATGCCGATGGTCGAATCTCCGGGCGACGAGGTGAAAATCGGGACGTCGTTGCGGTACGCCGCGGCCACGATGCTCACCTGCCCGGTTCTGTTCCTGCGCTCCCATTCGTCCATGACCCGGCCGAGCAGGTGATAGAACTCGCGCGTGCCCATCTCCTTCTGAAACTCCGGCCGGACCAGGATGCGCCTCAGCCGGCGGTCCGTTTCCATCAGCACGTCCTCGTAGTCGAACAGAATGTCGTAGATGCGCGTGACGCCCTTCCGCCGCAGGTCCGCGTCATCCACCATGTGACTGCCGCGGAACATGGGCAGATTGAACGCGTAATGCATGTCGTGGTACATGTTCGCGCCGGTCGCGACCATCCAGTCGATGTACCCGTGGTTCATCAACGGGATGATCGCCGACGGTCCCATGCCCGCGGGCGTCATGGCCCCGGCCAGGCTGAGCCCGACCGTGACGTCGCTTTTCGAATACTTGTCCCTCAGCAGGTGGCAGGCCGCGCGGAGCCGGCCGCCGTTGTAAGCGTCCATGTTGTCGATCAGGCTGACGATGTCGGTGGTCCCGGAGATCGGCCTGGGAAGGATACGCTTTCCCGTGAGGTATTTCCGCTTCCCGGGGCATTCTTTCACTTTCTTCGGCATTTCATTTCCTTTCAATGAAGACCGTCCGTCGATGATCGGACTGGACGTAATTTCATTCAAAATTCAGTAAAAGTCAAGGCCCAACCGGCCGGTGCGCCCGGTCAGCGCTGGAGCGTGAACCGGCGGACTTCCCAGAGGCGGCCGACCTGCATGCGGCAGAGGTAAACGCCGCTCGGCAGGTTCCCGGCCGACCAGAGCAGTTCATGCTCGCCCGGAGGCATGACACCGTCCACGGGCACGGAGACCCGGCGGCCCGAAGCGTCCAGGACGCGTATCGTGACATGGGCCGTTTCCGGCAGGAAATAACGGAACACCGTGGTCGCGTTGAAGGGATTCGGAAAGTTCTGCGACAGCGCGATGCGGCCGGGACGTTCCGGCTGTTTCCGTGTCCGGACGGATGTCTCGATGGCTTGCGCGCCGTCCCCCACGATTTCGATTTCGGATAGCAGATTGGTGCCGATGCCCTTTTCGCGCGCGAGGGCCAGATAATTAAGGCACGCCATGCCGGAATCCGGCCTGTAGAGATGATCCGCTTCCGGGTCATTCCCCATCTGAAGAGAGGCGATGCTGTCTGTGGCCACCGGATCCTTGCCCGCCAGAAGAAGGTTATACGCTTTGGGCTTGAAAGTGGTCGCGGTGGGCAATTCCCCGCCGTCCGCGGTCTTGATGCCGTCGATCACGGCCAGGTGTATGGGCCTGGCCATGTTCAGGTCGCAGATGGCGCGCTGGAGGTCCTGTGTGTCGTCGTCGGTGATGCCGCTGTGCAGTTTTGAGCGCCATCCGCTGCCCATTTCGGGCAGGAGGGGAACGATGCCGATCAGGTTTTTCATGGAATGGGTCACGCAAGCAGTCAGGTGGTGCTTCATCTTCGGGATAGAGACGAAAGCGTTCACTTCGGTCAGAATGCGGTTGAGCTTGAAGCTCTCCCGGTCGCAGAAATTGCTTCCCACGGGCTGATCCGCGAAATCGCCGTACGGCGCGGTCTTGTTCAGGTCGATCAGAGTGGCGCCCAGCGACTCCTGAACCTCCCTGTAGCCGTAATCATTGTAGGAGTCCATGCCCCAGATGGCCTCGACGATGTACAGGTCCTGCGGCCGCACGCCAGAGTCGATAATGCACCCGCCCACGGCGCGGAGCACCTCCGGGTGGGTCCAGATGCTCTCGATGAGCGGAACGCCCTTGAGCCGGGCATTGCCGTCGTAGGAGCTCCCGCCCGTGATGTTGATCTTGATCGCGACTTTATCTCCGGGTTTGATCACGTCTCCGATGCCGCCCAGGGCCTCGAAGAGGTGCTGAACTCGGGCCTTCACACTCTCCCGTCCGTAGTCGAATGCCTGTGTGGCGGCAACGAGGGCCGGTGCGGCAAAGGGCCGGACCGGAGAATCCGCGAACAGCCGGGTCGGTTTCGCGAGCGAACCCGCAGCCAGGCCGGCCGCGGCCGCGCCCGTGGCCGCCAGAAATTGCCGTCTCGAACATAACCCTCCCGACTCCTGATCTGTTTTCTTCTTGCGCATGTGAGGACTGCTCCTTGATGGTGGTGGCGGCCGCTTCCCCGCGATGGGAACCGGGGTAAGGCCTTGTGACGGATTTATCGTTTCTTCCCGGAGACCTTTTTCCGGGACGGCTTTCTCGGGACCGCGACCCGTTTTGCGGGGGTCTTTCGGGAGTCCGTCCGTTTCGAAGCCGGTTTCCGGACCGTCTTCCCTTTCGCGCCGAGCATGTCGAATTCCGGCCCGAACTGGCCGAGAAATTCGAGGGAGAAGGCCCGGAACACATAGGAAACCGGAAGCAGGATGACCGAATTGACGTACGGCACAGCCAGGAGCAGGAATCCGACACAGCAGGTCATCAGCCCGACCGCCACGATCAGCGTCACGACAGCGACTTTCAGCACGAAAATCAGGAGCCCGTACAGGAGAAAAGCCCCCGGATTCCGCCGGAAGAGGTCCCAGAACACGCCCGTTGCGGGCAGAACGGTCATCCGGCGTTTGGCCATGACCGGCACCACGAAATCGTTCAGGCAGATGTCCACAAAGGCAGCGGCGAGAATGAGCAGGAGCAATCCGGCCGCCATGAGCAGTACGGCCGGCAGCATGCCGTCCCCGGACGCGTCGCTTCCGGCCATTCCGATCAGAACCAGCAGGCAGCCGAGCAGGTAGATGGAGAATACCGCGAAGGCGACGGCGCCGAGCAGGAGCCGGCCGACGAACAGAGAATCCCCGACCGAACGAAACTCATGCCAGGGCGCCCGCACCGCGGCCCGGTCACGGAACACATTGTCCAGAAACATGAACTTTCCGCGGGAGGACAGCCAGGTCAGGACCACGGACAGGACGATGACCGCAATCACGCCCGCGAAAATCAGCGCCGCCCAGAGCGGATGGCCGGTCAGCCAGTCCCAGGCTTCGGCCGGCAGTTCAAGGATGTCGCGCCAATCGCGTCCGTCGAACGAATGACCCGACCTTCCCGACCGGCCGCCCTGCCAGTCCATCAATCCCGCCAGAAAAGCGGTGAATCCGATGACCAGCCATTTCCGCAAGTCGAAGGGCCGAAACAGCGCCTGTGTCATGCGCTTCCACGCCTCTTCGAGCGGCGCCCAGTACGAGATATTCATAATGCCTCCTTTTTAAAAAACCGGCACAGACGGTCGGACCGGGGCCGGCTCCGCCTGAACCGTCCATTCGTCGGATTTTAAACCGGGCGATTGGGCAAAAAGCCTGATCCGGCCCGGATCGCCGCCGGACTGAATGATCACCTGGGCCAGGCCGTTGAATACATTCCGTTTCCACATGAACGCGGGAATCGACACCTGCACGACTCCCGGATCGTTGTTGAGGTTGTCGTAGAGATATCGCGGCACGAGCGGTTTTCCGGCCACGGTGTACGCGTTTCGTCCCGGCCTCAGAAGGCCCGGGTCCAACCGGACGGGCACAACCGGATCGTCCCTCCGGATCGCCTCCGTGACTTTGCGTCCGTTCACGTAAACGGACTGGATTTCACCGAGACTCTTCGGATACAGGGTCACCTCGGCGCCGGGAGGCAGTTCCGGCAGAAGAAATGCGCCCCGCAGAACCATGACCCGGGCCGTATCGCCGGACGCGACCGCGTAGTTTCCCTGGCTGTCGATCGCGAAAGGCCATGCGGCATCGTCGAAATCCGTTGCGGTCGCGAACGGAACATCGGCCGGTTCCAGGAATTCTGCGCGGAGTCCGGTGATCATGGCCTGACTCACCGATGCGACAAAACGGTCCGGTTCATGAGACGCGGGGTTGCCGTTTCCGACGCCGATGATGCGTCCCGGACCCTCCAGCCGGAACGCGATTTCATGGCCTGCCGTGGCAACGCACCGTTTCGAGGCGTCCTCCACGCGGACCGTCACGGCGATGATGTCCTCCCCGTCCGCTTTCAATTTCTGACGGTCCGCGAGGAGCCGGACCGCAAAAGCCGGTCCTGTCGTTTCAACGGACGATTCAGCGGCCGTTTTTCCGTTCCGGAAACCCCTGGCGCTCAGGACGCCGGGCGTGTACGGCACTTCCCATTCCAGGTGCCCGTGCTCCGGTCTGTTCTTCCTGCCCAGGTTCTTCCCATTGAGGAACAGTTCGACCGATTCACAGTTCGAGTACACCCAAACCGACATCGGGGTTACCCCCCGGCCGCTCCGGTTCCAATGCGGGAATATGTGGACGACCGGCGTTTCGGTCCATTCAGCCTTCAGATACCAGGCCTGGTCCTTGGGGAACCCGCAGAGGTCGAAAATACCGCACTGGGAAGCGACCTGAGGCCAGCCGTACGGGTGCGGTTCTCCGCGGTAATCGAAACCAGTCCAGTAGAAAAGACCGGACAGGAAGGGACGGGCCGCGTAAAAACGGAATCCCTCCTCCAGACTGCGGCCCCCGGGCTTCCGGTCCGTGGGAGCCATCCATGCCCGCGCCGGATCGTCCTCGTATATGCCCCGCGTGGAGCGCGACGTGGTCTCCTCCGTGCCGATGGCCGGCTGATCGGGACGGCGGGTATGCTGGCTGTCGATGTCTCCGTTGAATAGGTAATTGAAACCCATCACATCGATGACGTCCGATATGCCTTTTCCCCAGCCGCTGGCCGCATAGGTCACGCGCCGTGACGGATCCAGGTTCCGGACGAAATCCTGCATCGTCGCCGCGAGCCTCGCCCCGGTTTCAGTGTTCTCGATGGCCCACTCCTCGTTGCCGATGGACCAGACCAGCACCGAGGGATGGTTCCGGTCGCGGAGCACGAGCCGCTTCAACAGGTCCAGATGCTCC
>CAZNXX010000180.1:0-5650 GCA_964577095.1 uncultured bacterium
GGATGCCGTCGCGGAGCATGGCGTGATGCGCCGTGCCGTCCACGCGGCAGACGAAACCCACGCCGCAGCTGTCGCGGTCGTTCGCCGGGCCATAGAGACCGAAAGGCCGCATACGCCCCGCGGCATCGATTTGAAACGGGTCCGATGACTGCATGAATTCCCCTCACGTGTCCATCCGGCCGGACGACTGCGGGCCGGTTCAGCCGACCTCCGAAAGCGCCGGAGTCCCGCCGATGCGGGTCCCCCGTGGAGCGGAGGACCCGCCTTGTGCGGGAAATCCGGGCGGCCGGAGGCCGCCGGTTTACATGATGAAAAGCATCTTCGAATACTTGGGCACGGGCCAGAGGCTGTCCTCCACGAGGGCCTCGAGCTGGTCGACCGGCTTCCGCAGTTCGTCCATCAGCGGGACGACCTTGTCCACGACGAACTTGGCGCGTTCGGACGGGTCCTCGAGCGTCTCCGCCTTGCCGGCCGCCTCGACCAGATCGCGGTTGGCCTTTTCGACGGATTCGATGAGCCCGGTCAGAACCTTGACCCGCTCGACCTGGAAGCCGACCGAAACGCCGGGCAGGAGGGTTTCGAGTTCCTTGAGCCCCTTGACGGCGGACAGGAGCTTGTTCTGGTACGTCACGGCCGCGGGAAGGACCAGCGTGTCGACCATGTTCGAGAGCGTATCGGTTTCGATTTCCACGTTCTTGATGTACTGTTCCAGCTTGGTGTGATAGCGGGAATCGATCTCCACCTTGCTGGCCACGTTCTGCCGCAGGAACAGATTGACGTTCTTCTCGGCGGTCAGCGCGTCCAGCGCGTACGGCGTGTTCTTCACGTTCGGCAGACCGCGGCGGCCGGCCTCCGTCTCCCATTCTTTGCTGTAGTTGTTCCCGTTGAAGAGAACCGCCTCGGACGCCTTGATGTGCTTCCGCAGGATTTCCATCACGGCGACGTTCAGGTCGCGGCCTTTCTTCGATATTTCGGCCTCGATGTCGGCCACAAGAATGTCGATCGAATCGGCCACCGCGGCGCTGAGCACCGTGTTCGAATACGAGACGGACGCGGACGACCCGATGGCCCGGAACTCGAACTTGTTGCCGGTGAAGGCGAAGGGGCTCGTCCGGTTCCGGTCCGTGGCGTCGCGGAGAATGGCCGGCACGTTGTGGATGCCCAGGTCGATGATGCTCTTGGCCGTGGCCTTCGCCACCTTGCCGTCGCGGATCGCCTCCAGGATATGCGTCAGCTGTTCGCCGAGAAAAATGGACATGATGGCCGGCGGCGCCTCGTTGGCGCCGAGCCGGTGGTCGTTCGAGGCGGATGCGATGGAGGCCCGGAGCAGATCGCCGTAGTCGCGCACGGCCTTGATGGTCGCGACGAGAAACACCAGGAACTGCAGGTTCTGTTCCGGCGTCTTGCCCGGCTCCAGCAGGTTGTTGCCCTCGGAATCGGCCATCGACCAGTTGTTGTGCTTGCCGCTGCCGTTGATCCCGGCGAACGGCTTCTCGTGGAGCAGCAGCGCCAGGCTGTGCCGGTTGGCGACCTTCTTCAGGATTTCCATGATGAGGTGGTTGCGGTCGGCGCCGACGTTCGCTTCCGCGTAAATCGGCGCGATTTCGAACTGATGCGGCGCCACCTCGTTGTGCCGGGTCTTGGCCGGCACGCCGAGCTTGTACAGCTCGTGCTCCGCGTCCTGCATGAAGGCGAGAACCCGTTCCTTGATCGATCCGAAATAATGGTCCTCGAGCTGCTGACCCTTGGGCGGCAGGGCGCCGATAAGCGTCCGTCCCGTGATCTGCAGGTCCGGTCGTCCCAGATAAAATTCCTTGTCGATCAGAAAGTATTCCTGCTCCGTCCCGATGGTGGTCAAGACGCGGCAGGCTTTGTCGTTTCCGAACAGGCGGAGCACCTTGAGGGCCGATTTGGAGACCGCCGCCATGGACCGGAGCAGGGGCGTCTTGTTGTCCAGCGCTTCGCCCGTGTAGCTGATGAACAGCGAGGGGATGCAGAGAATGCCGCCCTTGGGGCCTTCCATGATGAACGCGGGGCTGGACGGATCCCACATGGTGTACCCGCGCGCCTCGAAGGTGCTTCGCATGCCGCCGCTCGGAAAGGAGGACGCGTCCGGCTCCCCCTGGACGAGCTGTTCGCCGCGGAACCGCTCAATGACGTTCCCCTCCTCGTCCAGTTCCAGAAAGGCGTCGTGTTTCTCGGCGGTCGAACCGGTCTGCGGCTGGAACCAGTGCGAAAAATGCGTCACGCCCCGGCCGGTCGCCCATTCCTTGAGCGCGTGCGCGACCGTGTTGGAAATCGTCGGATCGAGCTTGGCGCCCTTGCGGATGATGTCGCGCAGTTTGATGTAGACGTCTTTCGGCAGTTTTTCGCGCATGACCTGGTCATTGAACGTATTGATCCCGAAATAGGCCGACATGGGCACGAAGGCCGCGCCGTTGGACGGCCGGTCCGGCGTTTCAGGATGTTCCGTGATTCCCTTCTTGGGCATGACGATTCCCTCGCAGTTGGTGGAACGGTTCTTGGGTTTTATTGCTGTTACCGGTCCGAAAACCGGTTGCTGCCGGAACAGAGCCGGGCGTTATGCGTGTGTATCTTCAGTTTCCAATCAGGCAAATGAAATGCCGATCAACAAAAGGAGAAAATACGTCCGCATTGAAAACAGATAAGACAATTACAAACAGGAGCTAAGACATGTCCGAAAGAATCAGGCCATTCAAAAGAAATGCGTAATAAAAATACAATATTGTAAATCTACCATTATCATTCGACAAAATAGTCGCAAAAATGGATTTCAAGATCCACGCAACGAATTCTAAACGCCCGGGGGGATTCCATTGTATCGGCGGAAGATCGAAAAAGGGGTAAAAACAGGAGGGATAGGAGCTGAAACGAAGAGCCGCAGCCGCTTAAAGGGGTTCAATGAGTTTCGATATAGAAAAAATGGAGACAATATTGTAATTTCGAGAAAAGAATGGACAGAATTGTCTTATTTCTTGATCATTTCCTTCACCATGCTCAGAAGCTGAATCAAACTGTACGGTTTCTGAATGAACGGATAATTCCTTTCCTGAATGACCGCCCACTGGCTTTTATGGTCCGTGTATCCGCTGCTCAACAGAACGCGGAGCCCTGGATTCTCTTTACGCAGTTTTTCGACCAGATCGATGCCGCTCTGGTCCGGCAGCACCACGTCGCTGAAAATGAGGTCGAAATTGCCCCGGTGCTGGCCGTACAGACGGAACGCCTCCTCCGCGTTCGACGCGACCGTGACCAGGTAGCCGTTCTCCCGGAGGGCCACCCGCAGAAATTCCTGGATGCCGTCCGAATCTTCGACCGCGAGTATCCGCTCCCCGTTGCCGCGAAGCGATTCGAGACTCACGGTCGTGTCATGCGTCACCGGAATGCGCTCCTTCACCGCTGGGAAATAGATGTCGAACCGGCTGCCCCGGCCGATTTCGCTGTGCAACTCGATCCAGCCCTCGTGCTGACGCACGATGCCGTAAACGACCGACAGACCCAGTCCGGTCCCCCCGCCGGGCCCCTTGGTGCTGAAAAAAGGCTCGAATATCCGGGTCCGGATATCCTCGGGAATACCGTTCCCCGTGTCGCTGACCGACAGCAGAACGAAATCCCCGGACCTCGCCTCCGGACGGTCGGCCCGATCCGGCGTCCGGATAACCGCATTTTCCGTCTTGATGGTGATGCGGCCGCCTTTCTGCATCGCGTCCCGGGCATTGACCGTGAGGTTCATGATGACCTGTTCGATGCTTCCCTTGTCCGCCCGGATCGTCCACAGGTTGCCCTGCAGCTGGGTCCGCACATCGATATCCTCCCCGATCAGACGGTGCAGCATCCGGAGCAGGTTGCCCACCGTCTGATTGACGTCGATGGGAACGAAACGCGTCGGATGCTTGCTGCTGAACAGCAGGAGCTGGCGCGTCAGTTCCGCCGCGCGGACGGCCGCGGCCTGGACCTCCCGGAGATCCCGGTGGATGACGTCGGACGGAGTGACCCGCTGAAGGGCCATGTCGGTGCAGCCCTGGATGGCGGTGAGCAGATTGTTGAAGTCATGGGCCACGCCGCCGGTCAGCGTCCCGATGGCCTCCATCTTCTGGGCCTGGAGGAGCTGATGCTCGATGTGTTCCTTCTCCTTCTCGGCCCGTTTTCTCTCCGTGACGTCGATTCCGAGGAGGAACGCGTATTCGAACCGTCCCCGCCGGCTCGTCACGCACTGGCCGTGCCATTCGACGGCGAACTCCACGCCGGCGCGGGTCCTGATCCGGGCCGCATGGAGAGAGGATTCTTTGCGGCGGATGAGCCCCGCCAGCCCTTTGCGGGCGGCTTCCCGGTCCTCGGGATGGATGAACCGGTCTATGAAATCCTTTCCGATCACCTCCTGCGCTTCATATCCGGCGGCGCCGAGCAGGGTCTGATTCGCGAGCAGGGTTCGGGCCTTCCCGTCCACCGCGGCGTAGAAAGCCGGCGAGGTCTGGATCAGGGTGTTGATGAAATCCCGCTCCTTTTCCAGCTGTTCCTCGGCGCGCTTCTGCTCGGTGACGTCGCGCAGGGTCTCGACGACGCCGGCGACCTCGCCCGCGTCGTTCCGGACCGGAAAGGCCTTCACCGTCCAGACGCGCCCGTTCCGGGTTTCGACAATGCGGTCCGAGGCCGCGCCTGTCCGCAGGGCCGTCTGCACCGCGCAGTCCGGGCAGGAGACGCCTCTCCGGTGCCAGACGTGATGACAGCGGGCCCCGGTGATCTTCTCCGGCGTTTTCCGCATCGCCTTGCCGGCTGCGGCATTGGCCCAGATGATGTCGAGGTCGCGGCTCAGATAGACCACCATGTCCGAGACACTGCTGAGAATGAGACCCTTCTCCCGCTCGGATTTCTTCAGCGCTTCCTCCGTCCGGTTGCGCAGGGTGACATCCTGAAAAGCCGCGACCGCGCCGAAGATCCTTCCCCGTTCGTCCCGTATGGGCGATGCGTGAAAATCGACGTCAAAGGATTCGCCGTCCTTGCGCAGCAGGCGCGCCGCTTCCGGCAGGCTCACGACGGCCCGCGATTTGAGGACCTTCTCGACCGGCCTGAGGTCGCCGGTCCGGGAGGAAACAAGCCGGAAGACGGAGGAGAACGGCCTGCCGTTGACCTCACCGAATGTCCATCCGGTCAGCCGTTCGGCCACCGGATTCATGAAGAGGATTTCAGCGCGCTCGTTCGTGGCGATGACGCCTTCCGCAAGGCTGCGGAGCGTGGTCGAAAGCCAGGCCTCGTTTTCGCGGAGCCGCCGCTCCGTCCGGTGCTTGTAGAGGGACATTTCAATGGCGGTCTGCAGTTCCCGGTTCTCGAACGGCTTGAGAAGATAGCCGTAGGGTTCGGTCTGCTTGGCCTTTTCGAGGGTGTCGGAGTCGGCGTAGGCGGTGAGGTAGATGACGGGGACGTCGATCTTTTCATGGATGGCCGTAGCGGCCTGAATGCCGTTCATGGACATGCGCAGCACGATGTCCATCAGGATGAGATCGGGGCGGAGCTGAAGCGCCTTTCGGACGGCCTCCTGGCCGGTGGAGACAACGCCGCAAACCTCGTATCCGAGCTTCCGGAGACTGCGCCGGATGTCCTCCGCGACGATGCGCTCGTCCTCGACCACGAG
>CAZNXX010000181.1:0-5620 GCA_964577095.1 uncultured bacterium
TTCAGCCGGTTGAGCGCGTCCCGCGCCTCGGCTTCCGCGCGCCGCTGTTCCTTCGACCGTTTTCCGCCGATCGGCGAACCGGCTGCAGCCGCTTCCTGGCGTTCAGCGGTCCCCTTCTTCGCGACGGCCGGCGCCGGGTCCCCGCCCGTTTCTCCGGCCTCTCCATCTTCCATCCTCCGGTCCAGGTAATCGCCGTAATTCCCCTCATACTCCTTCAGCCGCCGGTCCCGCACTTCGATGACCCGGCCCACCAGCTTGGTCAGGAAGTACCGGTCGTGCGAGATCAGGAGCAAAGTGCCGTCGTATTCGCGCAGAGCCTGTTCCAGCGCCTCCTTGGAGACCATGTCGAGGTGGTTGGTGGGCTCGTCCATGATCAGGAAGTTCGACTCGGACAGCAGAATCTTCGCCAGCGACACACGGGCCTTTTCCCCGCCCGAAAGCACGCGTATCGGCTTGAATACGTCGTCCCCGGTGAACTGAAATATGCCGAGCACGTTGCGCACGCGCTGGGGCACGGTGTCGGACGCGCACGCCATGGCCTCCTCGATCACCGTCTTCTCCATGTCCAGCGAGTCCACCTGGTGCTGGGAATACATGCCGGTCACGACGTTCGTTCCGAGGCCGGCCTGCCCGATCTGCGGCTTCAGCTCGCCGCGGATCAGCCGGGTGAGCGTGGTCTTGCCCGCCCCGTTCGCGCCCACGACCGCGATTTTGTCCCCCCGGTAGACGGACAGGTTCACGGATTCGAGCACCCACTCTTCGCCGTACCGGAAGGACAGGTTCCGCATGTGCAGGACATCGCGGTAGCTCGGCTTTCCGGACCGGATCCGGAAGGACCAGGACCGCCGCTCTTCCGGGAGTTCGATCCGCTCGATCTTCTCCAGCTGTTTGATGCGGCTCTGCACCTGGGCGGCCTTGGTGGCCTTGTACCGGAAACGGTCGATGAAGACCTGCTGGCGCGCCAGCTCGTCCTGCTGTTCCTTCCAGCGCTTGGCCAGGAGCTCCGCCGCCTCGTCCCTGACCTTCTCGTAGTCCCGGTAATTGCCCGTGTAATGCGTGAGCCGGCCCCGGTCGAGCTCGTGTATTTCGGTCGCCAGGCGGTCGATGAAGAAGCGGTCGTGCGACACGAGCACCACGCTCCCGCGGAACGATCGGAGGTACTGTTCGAGCCATTCCAGGGAGGGCAGGTCCAGGTGGTTGGTGGGCTCATCGAGAAGAAGAAGTTCCGGTTCGGACAGGAGCAGGCCGGCCAGGACCGCGCGCATGCGCCATCCGCCGCTGAATTCGGTCATCGGCCTGCCGAAATCGGACGGAACGAATCCGAGTCCGGACAGGATTCCCTTGGCCCGGTGCTCGATGCCGTACCCGTCCAGCGCGGTGAAGCGGTGCTCCAGGTGCCCCAGCCGGTTCAGGGCGGAGGGATCGTCGGACGTGCCCTGCGACAATTCGTGGTGCAGGGTCCGGATCTCCGATTCGATCCGGCTCAGTTCCGTCTGGCTCTGCATCACGGTTTCCAGGAGCGAGCCGCCGCCGCAGGCCGATTCCTCCTGGGGCAGGTACCCGACAGCCGTTCCCCGGGGCATGACGATGTCCCCGCGGTCCGGCTGGAGGTCGCCGTGGATGATGCGGAGCAGGGTTGTTTTACCCGCGCCGTTCGGCCCGATCAGGGCCATGTGCCGTCCGGGATGGATCATCCACTCGACGCCGTCGAGCAGGCGGCGTTCGGCGATGGAATAATGCAGGTCGCGGATCTGGATCATCTGGGAAAACCGCCATTGGACAGGATCCGGCCGCCATCGACCCGGCCGGCGCCTTCCCGGCTGACGGCGGTCATCTCCGATAAATGAGCCTCGTCCCGCCGGATCGGGTGAATGACCGTCGCTGTCTTTCTGTTCACCTTGTCTCCCTTTCATCAACCGGCCGCCGTCATGACTCAAACGAATGTACACAGAGCGCCAAAATTTGTCAACCCCTATTCCATCCATCTCAGTATATTATCGTGTTTTACTCCGCGTGAAAGCCCGAAGCGGTCCGTCCTCATTGAAGGCGAGATGCGGAGATCAGCGACGAACCCGAAAAAACATGTAACTTTTCCGGAAATCCCGAGTCTACATCCATGATACGAAAGGATGCCCGGGCATTGACGACCGACCATGAAATCATGTGTGCCGTGCGCGAAGGGGATCTGGACCGGATGACCCTGCTCTTTGAAAGGCATGGCGCGCACCTGTACAGCTTCTTTCTCAGGATGACGGGCCGTCCCCAGGACAGCGAGGATCTCGTCCAGGAGGTGTTTCTCCGCATGTTGCGTTACCGTCTCAATTACCGCGACGACAGCCGCTTCGAGACCTGGATGTTCCAGATCGCCCGAAGCGCCCGGATCGACGCCTGGCGCAAAAACCGCCCGGCTGCGGCCCTCCCCGGGGACGGGATCCTGACCGATCCGTCTCCGGGGCCCGAAGAAGTTCTCCTCCGGAAAACCGAGTCGGAGCTGGTCCACCGGGCGCTCGCCCTCCTGCCCGAGGACAAACGGGAGGTGCTGCTGCTCAGCCGCTTTGAAAACCTGGGGTTCCGTGAAATCGCGCGCATTCTCGGAACACGGGAAACGACGGTCAAGGTGCGGGCCCACCGGGCCGTCCGTGAACTCGGCGAAATCGTTCAGCGCCTGGACGGGGAGAAACGACGATGAAATGCCGTGAGATGGAATCGTTTTCGGTCGACATTCTTACCGGCCGTCTCGATCCCGATAAAAAAGGGACCGTGGAGGCCCATTTGGAATCCTGCGCCGCCTGCCGTGAATCGCTGGGACGGCTTCGGGAGGTCTGGGATCGTCTGGCGGATCTGCCCGTTTCCGATCCGGGTCCGGGCCTTCGCGGACGGTTCAATGCCGCGTTGTCAGAAGAAAAACGGAAGGCGGCGGCTTCCGGCGGCGCATCGGTCCGGCGGCCGTTTGCGGGATTCCGGTTCGGGGAACGCCTGTTCGGCGGTCCGGTCCCCGCCTTCGCGGTTCCCCTGTCCCTGGTCGTTCTCGGTTTTCTCGCCGGATTCTCGGTCCGCGGCGCCCTTCCGGGGAGCGGCGAGACGGCCGCGCTCCGTTCCGAGGTTTCGGAGATGAGGCACATGCTCACGCTTTCCCTCCTGAACCAGCCCGCCTCCTCCGACCGGCTCCGCGGCGTGCAGGTCAGCAGACAGGTCCCCGATCCGGACGTCTCGGTTCAGGAAGCCCTCCTGAACGCGCTGAATCATGACTCCAGCGTCGGCGTCCGTCTCGCCGCCGTGGACGCGCTCTATCTGGTCGGCGACCGGCCGTCGGTCCGGGCGGAACTGGTCCGTTCGCTCGAACGGCAGAATTCGCCCATCGTGCAGATTCAGATCATCGACCTTCTGGTGGAGATCCGGGAGCGGAAGGCCCTCGACGCCCTGCGTTTCCTGATCCGCAGCGGTTCCACCAACCCTTCCGTCAAGCAGCACGCGGAATGGGGAATTCGTCAACTGACATGAGGACACAGCCATGAAACGACTGCTTGTTTTCTCCGCCGTACTGCTTCTCGCGCTTCCGGCCGTCGCCGGCCGGGACCGGGTTAAAAAAGACACGTTGATACGGGACATCGCATTCACGGACCCCGCGGCTCCCGGCAAGATCATCGTCGACAACATCTTCGGATCCGTCACGGTGAAAGCCGGAACGGGCGGAGGCGTTCATCTGAAGGCGGAATGGTCGATGAATGCCGGGACGGACGAGGATCTCGCCCGGGCCCTGAAGGAGATCCACCTCGACGTGACCGGCGCGGGGAACGAGGTGAAGATCATCGTCGACGGCCCGTTCCGGCGCGAAGACGGCTCCGCCCATTTCCGGGACCGGGACGAGGAAGGCTATTCATTCGTCTATGATATCGAGATCGAGGCCCCGAAAAACGCCGCCGTCGATCTCAGGACAATCGACGACGGCGACATCACCGTCACGGGAATGACCGGGGACTTCCGGGCGGAAAACATCAACGGCGCCGTGATCCTCGAGGACGTCTCCGGATCAGGAAAGGCCGGCACCCTGAACGACAAACTGACCGTGTCCTTCGACCGCAATCCGGAGCGGCCCTGCACCTTCCATTCTCTGAATGGTGAAATGCGGATCGCGTTCCGGTCGCCCCTGTCCGCCGATCTCCGTTTCAAGACGTTCAACGGCGAAGTGTACAGCGATTTTCCCGTCTCCTACCTGCCCGGCAAGGATCTGGTGGAGGCGGGGTCGAAGCGGGGAAAGCATTTCTACAAAACGGACAAGTGGACGTCTGTCCGCATCGGCGACGGGGGCCCCGCGATCGATCTGGACGGGTTCAACGGCGACACCTACATTCTCAAAAGAGAATAAGGAGGCCGGGTCGGGCTCCTCCCCCCGGATTCGATCGTTGTGGAAGGCCAATATTCTCGAAAGGAGCAAGCCATGTTATTAATCGAAAAATCGACGATTCGAACGATTCTGGTCGTCCTGGGAGCCTGCCTCCCGCTGGCCGCCCCCGGGCCGGCCTCCGGCCAGAACCCGGCCGCCTCGGTGGATAAACTGACGGCGTCGTTCAGCGACCCCTCCAGGCCGGGGCGCGTGGAAGTCAGCGTGCTGAACGGAAGCATTACCGTGACGGGCTACGATGGCAAAGACGTTCAGATCGAATCGACCGGAGCCTCCAAGCGGATCTCCCGGCGCTCCGACGACTCCAGGTCCAGGGGCATGATCCGTCTGAGCGGGGGCTCCGCCGGGCTGGAGGTCGAAGAGAAGGACAACGTGATGAGAGTCCAGTGCGGAACTCCGGGAAGCACCGTTGAGCTGGTCCTGCGCGTCCCCCTTCGGACCTCCCTGAATCTTTCCTCGGTCAACTCCGGAGACATCCGGGTCGACAACGTGGAGGGCGACCTCGAAATCCAGAACGTCAACGGCGGCATCGGGCTGAACAACGTGTCGGGTTCGGTGACGGCGAACTCGGTGAACAAGGACGTGACGGTCGTGTTCGACCGGGTGAATCCCGGTAAGCCCATGTCGTTCAGTTCCGTGAACGGAGACGTGGATGTCACCTTCCCCTCGACCGTCAAGGCCGACGTGAAGCTGAAAAGCGACATGGGCGACATCTACACCGATTTCCAGTTGCAGTTGGACGAGAAAGCCGAAAAATCGGAGGAGAATGAACGGCCGCACGGCGGCAGGTACAGGATCAGGATCGACCGTTCGTTCTACGGCCGCATCAACGGCGGCGGGCCCGAGTACCAGTTCTACACATTCAACGGCGACATCTATATCCGAAAAAAGTGAGAACCGGTTCCCCCGCACCCTGAAAAACCTCCCGGGGGCTCGAAGCCTCCGGGAGGTTTTCTTCTCCGCGTCCCCATGAAAACCGTCTGCAGGACGAGAGCCTTCCCCGGGCCGAAGGCATGCGGGAGGTTCTACCGTGTGCACACGACGAAGCCGCTGGTCCCATTCCTTTCGGAGAGGCGACGCGCCGCGTTGCCCCCGCGAAAAACGTTCCAATTGAAGCTCCCCGCCGCCTGCTGCGCGGGATCAAGCGATTATATTTTCGAATTATTGAAGACCCCGCTTTGCGGGACCAATTTATTATATTTTTAGAGTATTGAAGGC
>CAZNXX010000182.1:0-4966 GCA_964577095.1 uncultured bacterium
GCCTGCTCTCCCTGGTCGCGAACGTCGTGTACGTATGGATGGACCGCCGGGGCGAGCGGATGCTGCGCCTGGAGAAGGCGGAATCGGGGGAGAAACTCGCGCTCCGCGACATCCGCTCGTTCGGGCCCGCCTTCTGGTACGTGACCATGCTCTGCGTCACCTTCTATTCGGCGATATTCCCGTTCACGGCCCTGTCAACGGACTTTTTCGCGGGCAAGTGGGGCGTGCCGCGGGTGGCCGAATCGAGCGGCGGCTTTCTCCGTCAGGTCTTCGGCAACTTCCTCCACATGTCGGGAACCGCGGGCGGTCTGTCGTCCATCGTCATATTTGCGTCCATGATCTGCGCGCCGTTCGCCGGACACCTGGTGGACCGGATCGGCAGGCGGGCCTCGCTGATGATTCTCGGCTCACTGCTTCTCATCCCCGCGCATCTCGTGATGGGCTTGACGGACCTCTACCCCGTCGCCCCCATGATTCTGCTGGGCGTCGCATTCGTGCTGATACCGGCGGCCATGTGGCCGTCCATCCCCCTCCTCGTGCGCAAGGAAACCGTCGGCACGGCCTACGGGCTCATGACCATGATCCAGAATATCGGCCTCGCCCTGTTCCCGGCCCTGAACGGCGCCCTGCGCGATTCAACCCGGTCGTACACGGCCAGCCAGATCATGTTCGCGTGCCTGGGCCTGTTCGGCCTCATCTTCGCGCTCCTGCTCAGGCGGGCCGACCGGAGCCGGGGAAGCGTACTCGAAAATCCGTAGGGAAACGGGAACCGGCCGGCTTCCCGGTCGTTCACGTTGGAATGCCGGGGTCGGCGCCGGACGGTCCGGCCGACCGGGATCAAATCCACCATCAAGGAGCGAACCCATGAAAAAAACCGCGCTCTTGACCGCGGCCGTTCTGTTTGCGATCTCCACGGCTTGTTCCAAACAACCGGACTGGTCCGAAAATTTCGACCAGTCTCTGGCCCTGGCCGGGTCTTCCGGCAAGGTCCTTCTGGTCAATTTCACCGGATCGGACTGGTGTTCGTGGTGCATCAAGCTGGACAAGGAAGTTTTCAGCCAGAAGACTTTTCTGGACTACGCGTCCACCGACCTGGTGCTGATGAAAGCGGATTTTCCGAAAACGAAAAAACTGTCCGACAGCGTCCGGGCGCAGAACCAGGCGCTCGCGGACCGGTTCGGCGTGCAGGGTTTTCCGACCCTCGTGCTCCTGAACGGCAAGGGCGAGAAAATCGGCCAAACCGGATACCAGGAAGGCGGAGCGGAGGCCTATGTCCTTCATCTCAAATCCCTGATCGCAACACCGCCCGCTGAACCGGCCGTTGCCGAGCCTGTGGTTCCCGAACCCGGGGCCTCCAAACCCCAGGCGCCCAAGCCCAATCCTCAGGCGCCCAAAACCAAGGCCGCTGAGCCCAAGGTTTCCGGATGGACCGAGAACTACGACCAGGCTCTGGCCGAGGCGAAAAAAACCGGAAAAACCCTGCTGATCGACTTCACCGGATCGGACTGGTGCCCCTGGTGCATCAAGCTGAACGATGAGGTTTTCAGTCAGAAAGCTTTCAAGGATTTCGCGGAGACCAGCCTGGTGCTGATGATCGCGGACTTTCCCAGATCGAAGAAGCTTCCCGAGAGCGTGAAATCGCAGAACCAGACCCTGGCCGAACGTTTCGGCGTGCAGGGATTCCCGACCGTCATTCTGCTGAACGGCGACGGCACCAAAATCGGCGAAACAGGATACCAGGCGGGCGGCGCCGATGCTTATGTCCGGCATCTCAAGTCCATGATTCAATGATCAGAGATGCGACGCACCTTCAAGGTGCATCGCATTTTTCCCGGGAAACAAGTGCGACGCACCTTGACGATGCGTCGCACTTGTTTTTGGCGGTCGAAACGGCCCTGCCCCCATATAACCATTTGATTTTCAGCCGTTTTTTGCCTATTTTAAAGGGTTTGACTCATCAATTTCAACGGAATTCCATGACTCTTCCGGAAAACCCGGATCGCACGGACGCAATGCTTCAGGCCGTCGGCGCAGTCGCGGCAGAAACCGGTGTGCCGGTCTACGCCGTGGGCGGAGCGGTACGCGACCGTCTGCTCGGGCGCCCCGTTCTGGAAATCGACTTCGTGGTCGCGGGAAACGCGGACGCGCCCGCATTCGCGGAAACGGCCAGGCGGAGGCTCGGCGGCACCGGGTACACGGTGTTCGAACGGTTCGGGACCTGTTCCTTCCTCATCGAACCGTACAAGCTGGAATTCGCGGGCGCCCGCAGAGAGTCCTACCGACCGGATTCGCGCAAGCCGGAGGTTCAGGCGGCGGATCTGTCGGAGGACCTGGCGAGAAGGGATTTCACGGTCAATGCCATGGCCATGGGGATACGGGAATCCGATTTCGGCGAACTCACCGACCCTTTTGACGGTCGCGCGGACCTCGCCGGCCGCGTTCTCCGCACGCCGCTCGACCCACTGGCCACCTTTTCCGACGATCCCCTGCGCATCCTCCGCGCCGCCCGTTTCGCGGGCCAGCTCGGATTCCGCATCCACCCGGACACGCTCGCGGCCATGCGGGCCGACCGGGAACGCGTCCGCATCGTGTCGCAGGAACGCATCTCGGACGAAATCCTGAAAATGCTGTCCCAGCCCGTGCCGTCCGTCGGCCTGCGCATCCTGCAGGAGACCGGCGTTCTGGAGATCGTGTTCCCCGAGTTGTCCGCGCTGACCGGCGTGGAACAGCGCGACGACTATCACCACAAGGACGTTTTTGAACACACCCTGAAGGTCGTGGATAACATCGCCAGAATGACCGACAAACCCATGCTCCGCTTTCTCGCGCTGATCCACGACATCGGGAAACCCCAGGTCAAGCGGTTCGTCGACGGCGTGGGCTGGACCTTCCACAACCACGAGAACGTCGGCGAACGCATGCTGAAACGGGTCTGCGGCCGGCTGAAACTGCCCAATGAATACCTGAAATACAGCCGCAAGCTCACGGCGCTCCACATGCGGCCCATTCAGCTTATCGGCGGCGACGTGACCGATTCGGCCGTGCGCAGGCTCCTGTTTCAGGCCGGCGAGGACATCGAAGACCTCATGACCCTGTGCCGCGCGGACATCACCTCCGGCAACCCCAGGCGTGCCGAAAAGCACCTGAAGAATTTCGACGCCGTGACCGAGAGGATGCGGGAAGTCGAGGAGAAGGACCGGATGCGCGCCTTCCAGTCGCCGGTGCGCGGCGAGGAAATCATGGAACTGTGCGGCATACAGCCGGGACCGGCTGTCGGACTGCTGAAAACGGCCATCGAAGAGGCCATACTCGACGGCCTGATCCCGAACGACCACGATGCCGCAAGGGATTACCTCTTGAAAATAAAAGACAAAGCCCTCGCGGATCCGCCGAAAACAGCCGAAAATCAGTGAAACAATTTCGTCCATATTCCGTCTATCAATAAGACAACCCGCCGGCCGTCCGGCGGCTCCTGCGACCGCAGGACCGCCCCGCCGGGGGGTGTTTCAAACAGGGAAAAGGAGGAGATCATGGAAGCGAAGAAAGAGATGGGCTTTTTCGAGAAACTGGCCGGCATTTTCATCTCGCCGCGGGAGACGTTCGAAGCCCTCGACCGGAAACCGACCTGGCTCATCCCCTTCCTCATCGTGGTCGCGGTGGTGCTCGTCATGACCGTGCTGACCCGCGACATCGGCATGCAGGACATGCTCGCCCGTTTCGAGGCGAGCGACATGCCCCAGGAGCAGATCGACCGGATCGTCGAGCAATCCCAGGGCCCGGGCCGTTATTTCCAGATAATCGGCGTTCCCGTGTTCATGATCGCGACCTGGTGTCTCTTCGCCGGCATCCTGCTGTTCACCGGGAACACCATTCTGGGCGGAAAATCGACGTTCAAGAAGATGCTGTCCATGGTCTCGTGGAGCAGCCTGATCGGGATTGTCTCCGCCGCCATTCACACGGCGCTCATCGTCACCAAGGGAACCACGCAGGGCGTCACCACCAGCCTGGCCCTGCTCCTCGCGGATCCGGAACCCGGGGCAAAGCCCTCCTTCCTGTTCCGGTTGCTGTCCAAGTTCGATGTATTCACGATATGGGAAATGGTCCTGTGGGCCATCGGAACGTCCGTCCTGTACCGGTTCAGCATGAAAAAATCGGCCGGCATGGTGGCAGTGCTCTGGGTGCTGTGGGTCATTATCAGCGTGACGGTGGGCGGGCTCTTCAATTTCGGCATGTAGCCCGGCCCGGTCGCGTAAATCGAGAAAGGATTCGGAATGAAGCTTCGGATGGGATGGATACTCGGGGCGTTGCTCCCCGTTGCGCTCCTCGCGCAGGGCGAGGAGACACTGACCCTGGACCAGTGCAAGGACATCGCCCTGAACCGGAACTCCGAACTGGTGCAGAGCCGGCTCCAGCTCAAGATGACCGCGCGGGACGAGATAACGGCGTTCTCGAATTTTCTGCCGTCGGTGAGCGGATCCCTGGGATACAACCATTCGGTGGCGGGCCCCTCCTCCGCGCTGCGCATCGACCCCCAGTCGGGCATTCTCGTGCCGGTGCGCGACCAGACGGTCAAGTCCTGGTCGTCCAGCGCCGGCCTGAACGCCCAGCAGATGCTGTTCAACGGCAGCACGATTTTCGGGTTCGCCCAGGCGGCTCACCTGAAGGGCAGCGCCGTCGCCTCGGCGGACGCGACGCGGCAGTCGGTCATCCTGCAGGTGATGGAAGCCTACCACAACCTGCTGAAGAAGGAAAAACTTCTCCAGGCGCAGGAGGAGACGCTCCGGCAGTGGGAGGAATCGTACAAGCGGGTCGAGACCCTGTATCAGGTCGGCAAAGTGCCCAAGTCGGACGTGCTCAAGGCCAAGGTCCAGCTCGAAAACGCGCGGCTGGCCCTGATCCAGGCACGGAGCGACCTCACCATGGCCGGCGCCAACCTGAACCATGTGCTGGGCTTCTCGGTGGACCG
>CAZNXX010000182.1:4976-5608 GCA_964577095.1 uncultured bacterium
GAAGATCAAAGCCCTGGACAATCTGACTCCCGTGGAAGAGCTCACCCCCTACGAAACGGCGATCGAGAAGGCGCTGGCCGCCCATCCGGCCCTGCGCAAGAGCCGTTCGGACGTCAAGGCCTCGAAGGCAGCCATGCTCTCCACGTCGAGCCGGTTTCTGCCCTCCGTGTACGGAAACGCCGGCTACTCCTGGAACAACGAGAATTTCGATCAGGTGAAAAACATGCTCGACACGGATTACAACTGGTACATGGGCGTGAGCCTCTCCCTCCCGATCTTCCAGGGGTTTTCGCGGATCGCCAGTGTGAGCCGGTCGCACCTGCAGGTTCAGTCGGCCCGGGAGTCTCTCGCCCAGACCGAGCGCGACGTGGCCCTGTCGCTTCACCAGGCCTACGCGTCAGTCCAGCTGGCCCGGCAGCAGATGGCGGTCACGAAAGACTCCGAAGCCGCGGCTGAGGAGGATCTGCGTCTCAACCAGGAAAAGTACGATCTCGGTTCAGGCACCATGCTTGAGCTGATCACGTCCCAGGCGGCCTTCACCACGGCGCGAAACGGCGCCATTCAGGCCCGATACGATTACATGACGGCGGTGGCCCAGCTGCAGAAGGCCATGGGCGTCCTGAACTGACCCA
>CAZNXX010000183.1:0-5596 GCA_964577095.1 uncultured bacterium
TTTCATCGTCCACGGCCAGGCCCCAGCAGTTCCAGGAATTCCATCCCATGGGCGGTGTCAGCTGGATGCGGCCGCCGATGACAATTTTCAGGGTTTCGGAGGTCTCGCCCAGGGCGTTCTTCGCGCGCAACCGGACGAGATGCGTGCCTTCAGCCGAAACCCGGCCGCGGATGATTCCGGAGTCCCGGTCCACGGTCAATCCTGCCGGGAGCCCGTCCGCGTCGAAGGTCATGGGCCTGAGGCCCGTCGCGGGGATGCGGTAGAGGAAAGGCCTTCCGGGCCGCTGGCCGTAAACCCGGGCGCCGTTGATGCGGGGTTCGTCCGGCGGCTGCGGCGTGAGGATGTACGGCACTTCGGACCTGCGGATCACGGACTGGCCGGATGCGTCATCCCGGAAGGCCACGGTCACGGTCGCGGGCGTCCCGGAAGGAGCGTCGAAACTGAAGCTCTGCGAGAAACCGGCCAGGGGATCGAGAACCGCCTGCTTCGTGCCGTGGAAGAGGACCTTTCGCGGTTCGGACTGCTCGACCCGGATGTCGATGGCGCCCGTAAACCGAAGGTCCGGCGAGAGATTGCTGAGGAAAACCGTCTTACGCAGGCCGCCCTTGGCCGTCGGTTCAAAAGGGGATTGCCGGTCGTCGATCCGGACGAAATCGGCGAGCGCCCGCACCCGAACCGCGGGAATCCCGGAATACAATCCCCCGCCTCCGCCGTGGTCGTGGACGCGGACGGCCAGCGTGTTGGACCGGTCCCATAAAAGGCGCGGATCGTCCGCGGCCAGGGCGTACCTGCGGACCCAGGCATAGGATCGGCGGTTGCCTGTGAACGGACCGGGCGGCCCGTCCGGCATCGGTTCCGCGTTCTGTCCGATGAGACTGCCGTTCAGAAAAGTCTGGTCCGTGTCGTCGATACGGCCCAGGTCGATCTCCACACTGTCCCGGAAAAACGCCGATGAAGCCATGGATCCGGGCAGGAAAAACCGCACGCGGTACCAGCCGAATCCGTCATAGCCGGTCCAGCCCTGCTCCTCCCACAGCCCGTCCGGCCGGATCGGCTTCCACCCGGAATCGTCGAATCCGGGCGAGGCCCAGGCCAGGCTGTCGCCGGCGCTGAATTTCCACCCGTCCGAGAGATCAATCCGAACGGGGGCCTTCCGGCCGCACCCGCCTGCGAATGCGGCCAGCACGGCCGCCGCGAGCATGATCACGGTTTTTCTCATGAGGTCCTCCTGATGCGGCATGGAAGGGTTCCATTCTTCCGCCCGGCGGTTCCGAAGCGGCCGAACTGCGGATTTCACGTTCAAATCGCGGGCCGAGCGTGTTCAGTCGGATCGGGCTGAACCGCACAGCGGCGCTGCGCATGAAACAGAAAGACGAGGGTCGTGAAGAGGCTTGTTTTTGCGGGCGGCGCGCCCCCGCCGGACCCTCCGGCAGGAGACAGCGATACGGGCCTTGACGGAAATCCCGATTAACCGCGTTTGCCGCCGAAATACCATCGGACGAATATCAGGGGTTTGGTCCGAAGGATCGATTGCTTGATCTTTTCATCCTCCGCGGTTCCATTGTTCGGCGCATCGTCCCCGTCGGTCTCGATCTCGCCGAGCTTGACATAGTTGAACTGGACCTCTCCTCCCAGGCTGAAATTGCGCGTGAAGAAATACTCGCCGCCCAGGGCCGGGCCGTACACCATATCGTTCCGCGTCACCGTGTAGTCGGCCGCTCCGTCATGGTCATAACTCTCCTTGATCATCGCGAAGCGCAGCCCCCAGGACAGGTCCACGGGCCCGACATTCATCAGGAAAAAAGCGCCCGCGCCGATCAGCATGATCGAGAAGGTCTGATCGACGGAGGACGCGTCGATCGTGTACCGCATGAGCCCGAACTCGGGTTCGATCTTCAGGCCGGGGTTCACCCGGATCGGAAGATAGATGGACGGGAAATCGACCTGATGGACGGAGACGACCGGGTCCGAAAAATCGCCGAGTGTGCTCACTTCCTTGCCGATGGCCACGCCGAGCCCGAGCATCGGCCGCTCGACGTGCGTGAGCGAGAGGGACTGCGCCAGCGCCGGGCACGCGACCGCGACGCACAGCAGGGCGATGCCCGTGATTGTCCGAAACCGATTCATGTTTCCTCCCTTCTGCATTGGGGTCCGTCAAGGCCCGTGATCGACGCCTGAAAAATGTTTCCGGGCGGACGGTTTCCCTTCACGATCGTGAGTCCCGAAGCCGTCCGGCCCGTATCCCATCCGGAAAACAGCGGGAGCGGACCTGCGCACAGGAGGAAAACTCAGGGGGATGGGGATGAGAGTATGATACAAAAACAGATTTAAAAAGCAAGGCCATTTTCAACCGCCGGCTCTTGGACCCGCGGTTTCAGGATCCGGATTGAAAATGCCATCCCTTCCGGGCCGCCCGCGTCCCCGGTTCAGACTCCGCTTGACCGGGCCTAAAAAAACCTCCCGCGGGTTTGAACGACCCGCGGGAGGTTTTCCGGAATGAAACCCTGGAGGGGGTGAATCCCTTTTTCAGCCTCTCATCCTATTTCGCCGAAAATCGGTACACCGTGGTCGACTTGTAGGTTTCGCCCGGCCGGAGCGTCGTGGAGGGGAATTTCGGTTTGTTCGGCGAATCCGGATAGTGCTGGGTTTCCAGGCAGAGCCCGGACCTGCGTTTGTACACGACACCGGCTTTGCCCGTGATTTTCCCGTCCAGGAAATTGCCCGAATAAAACTGGAGTCCGGGCTCGGTGGTCTGCACTTCCATTTTCCGTCCGGAAACGGAATCGGCGAGTTCGGCCACGGTCTGGAGCGACCCGTCCCAGCCGTTCAGCACCCAGTTGTGGTCGTATCCCAGGCCCCGCCTGATCTGTTCGTCTTTCGCGCCGATGCGCGCGCCAACCATGGTCGGCGTCCGGAAATCGAAGGGTGTACCGTCCACGGACCTGAGTTCGCCGGTCGGAATGAGGGTCCGGTCCACGGGCGTGAATTGATCCGCGAGAATGAGCAGCGTGTGGCCCAGCGCGTCCGTCGAAGGATCCGCGGACAGATTGAAATAGGAATGCTGGGTCAGATTGACCACGGTCGGTTTGTCCGTCACGGCCTCGTAGTCGATGCGGAGCGCGTTATCGCCGGTCAGGGTGTAGGTCACAACCGCGGTCAGGCTGCCGGGATATCCCTCTTCCCCGTCCGCGGCCGTGTAGGTCAGCTTCAGCGCCGCGGACGAATCGGAGGGTTCCGCGGTCCAGAGCACCTTGTCGAACCCGGTCTTTCCGCCGTGCAGGTGGTTGGGTCCGTCGTTGCGCGTGACCCGGACCGTCCTGCCGTCGAGTTTGAATTGCGCCTTCGCGATGCGGTTGGCGTAGCGCCCGGCGACGCATCCGAAATACGGATTCACCGCCAGGTAGGAGGACAGGCTGTCGTACCCCAGAACCACGTCCCCGGGCTTTCCGTTCCGATCGGGCACGGTCAGGCGGGTGACGATGCAGCCGTAATTGGTGATCTTCGCCTCCATGCCGTTCCCGTTCGTCAGCGTGAACAGGTCCACGGCCCGGCCGTCGGGCATGACGCCGAAGGCCGCTTTCACCACGCCCGGCTTCGTCTTCTGCCCGCATCCCTGTGCCAGGAACACGGTCGCGGCCAGGCCGCACAACAGCAGGGTTCTCATGATTCGCCTCATCTTCTTCTCCTTCACTTTAGATGAAAATCGGAAACACACGCAACCCGGTTAACGGATCTTATTTCCCGGACCCCGCGCGTTCGCGGATCCGGGCGGCCGCCTCGGCCGCCGCTTTCGCGGCCCCTGCGTCCCCGGCCTTCCGCTTCGCCATGCGGTCGAGAACGGGCAGAAACCGCCTGTCCGCGACCTCTCCCGCCAGCCGGCAGGAACGGAAACGGACCGCGGCCGAACGGTCGTTCAGGCCCCGGCGGAGCGCCGGCAGCGCTCCCCTGCCGAAATTGTGAAGCGCGTTCTCGGCGCTCTCCTGAACGTTCCAATGCCGGTCTCCGGTCATACGGAGCAGCGGGAGGATGGCACGCTTGTCGCGGAGATTCCCCAGGAGTCCCGCGGCCTCGGCGCGCACGTCCGGATCCGCGTCCCCGAGACAGCGGATGGCGGACGCGGCCATGCCCGGCCCGGTTTCTCCGGTCTGCCGCAGCACCTCGAGCGCCTCGGCGCGGAGATAGGGGTCCGGATCGGTCGCGGCAACGGACAGAAGCCGGGCCGGCCGGCCGGCGCCCGGGAGCCGGCCCAGGGCGCGGACCGCCTCGAGGCGGACGTTGGCGGACGGGTCTTCGAGCGAACAAATGACGTGCTTCAACGCCGCAGGGGGTCCGATTTCCCTGAGGCAGACGAGCGCCGAGCACCTCTGCCAGGCGGCCGTGCCGATCCGGAACAGCGCCTGTTCGGCCTCTTCCGAGATCTCCGGGCCGCCCTCCGCGGCGATCCGCTTCATCAGGGCGACCGCGCGATGGTCCTCGATCGCGGCCAGGGCGCGCACGGCCCTGCGGCACTCCGGAGGGAGGCACCGTCCGGACTTTTTGTTCAGCGCCTTCGCGGCGTCGGCCAGCAGCGGCCGGATGTCCGAACCGTTGAACGAAAGCACGGACACGAGGTCGGGTATGGCCTTCTCGCCGAATTTCACGAGCGCCTTGACCGCCGCGGCGCGGACCACGAAATACGTGCTGCCGAGGCAGGGAACGATTTCCGGAATGGACCGGACGTCCCCGATCTCGCCGAGCGTCGCGATCATGGCGCGCAGGACGTACTTGTTCCGGCTGTGCTGGAGCGCGTGATGGATGGGATCGGTGCCGCGGCTGCCGAATCGGGTCAGTGCCCAGACGGCCTCGCGCTGCACCTCGCTCTGGATGTCCTCCAGGGCCGCCAGCACGGCGCCCGCGGCGCGTCCGTCGCCGATGCGTCCGAGCGCCTCGACCGCGCTCCGCCGCACACGGCCGTCCTTGTCCCCGAGAAGTCGGACGAGAAACGGCACCGCGGCCGGATCCCCGATGCGGCCGAGCGCGGCCGCCGCGTTGGCGCGCCAGACCGGCGAGGACCGGTGGTGCGGAAGCATGCGGAGAACAGGGTCCAGCATCCGGCCGCCCGCGGCCTCGACCGCGTCCAGCACGATTTCGGCGATCTCGGCCCGTTCGGCGTCCAGCAGGGCGGTGAGCAGGCTCAGGGTCCGGGCGTCCGGGGCCGCGGCCGCTTCCGTGAGGATGCGGCGAAGGTCGTTGACCGCCTGGTTCCGGACGACCCACTCCTCGTCCTGACAGGCCCGGACCAGGGGATCCACGGCCTCCGGCCCGCCGATGCGGCCCAGGGCGGCCACGGCGGCCCAGCGCACGTCCGCCGAGGACGAACGCATGATGCGCGGCCCGGCCAGCATCGGGACGGCCGCGGCATTTCCCTGCCGGCCGAGGCCGGCCACGGCCGCCCGCTGGATATCCGGCGAGGGATCCTTGAGGATTTCCGACAGCAGCCGGAAGGCCGCGGGATCCCGTTCGCGCCCGATCGCGAGAATGGCCTCGCGCCGGGCCGTGGGTTCCGCGTCCTCGCGGGCCTGCCGGAGCAGTCTCTTGAGGTGGGTGTTCACGGCCG
>CAZNXX010000184.1:0-5546 GCA_964577095.1 uncultured bacterium
TTCAAGGACGTGATGTTCTCGGCCTCGGGCGACATGTTCGTGGCCACGGACGCGGCCGACCCCATCCTGCAGGTGAAGGCGGACGGGACCCTGGACACCTGGTACAAGGGCATTGTCAAGGGCAGCGCTGAGCGCCTGGCCGCGGGAAACGGCCGGTACGCGTACATGCTCCAGCTGGACGGAACCAGGGGTGACTTGATCCGCATCGACATGGGTCCGGATTTCGGCCCGTCTCCGCCGCCGGTGGGGATGTTCTGAGTCGCGGTTCCAATCGAGTCGCTGATCAGGACGGTTCGAGGGATCGTTCATCAATCGCCCGGGGCTTCAAGGCTCCGGGCGTTTCAGTTTAAAACCGCGGACCCCTTATCCATTTTGATTTTGCGGAGCTCCACCACTCTGTGCGGGTTGACTCAAAAAGTGCTTGCGGAAAACAGGATTTTTTTTATATTATTGGAAACGTTTCCGGTCCAAATCCTAACCTCCTAATATTATTCACAATACTCGCTAAAGGGCCAATATTCGCTGTGTCCGATTTGTATACATATCCACTAAAACGATTAAGTAAACGGGACATTTCGGATCGAAGAATTACAGCATATCAATGACATGAACACGGCAGTCCCATCTCATTTCTTGGAGGACGGTATGAAAAGCAATTTCACGCGGGTCCTCGGCCGGACGCTGCTTCTGGTCCTGATTCTCGGCAGTCCGTTGTTCGCGGGCACGACCGGAAAGATCGCGGGCCAGGTCATCGACCAGAAAACGGGCGCGCCCCTGCCGGGCGTGAACGTGATGGTCGCCGGCACCGCGCTGGGAGGCGTCACCGACCTGAACGGCAATTACACGATTCTGGAAGTGCCGCCCGGATCCTACTCGGTTCACCTTTCCATGCTCGGGTACGCACGGATGACGGTGCAGTCCGTCCGCGTCCTCATCGACCAGACCGCGCACGTTGAAGTCGGCTTGAACGCGGCAGTCCTTCAGGGCGAGACCGTCACGGTCGCGGCGAAACGGGAGATCGTGAAGACCGATGTGGCCACGAGCGTTGTGGCCGTTTCGGACCGCGAAGTCGAACAACTGCCCGTCAGCAATGTCACCGACGTCGTCGGGATGCAGGCCGGCATTCAGAACGGCATGGACATCCGCGGCGGGGCCGCGCGTGACGCGCTTTTTCTCATGGACGGAGTGACCATGCGCGATCCGCGGAACAACCAGCCCATCAACCGGATCGCGCTTTCGGCCGTGAAGGAGATTTCGATCGAGCGCGGCGGATTCAACGCCGAATACGGCCAGGTCCAGACCGGTCTGGTCAACGTCGTCACCAAGGAGGGCGCCAAGACCGGATACTCCGGATCCTTCCTGGCCCGGGTCGGACCGCCGGCCCCGAAATACTACCGGGGACACGGCATACCCGACGTCCAGGACGCCGATTCGTACTGGCTTCGCCCCTACTTCGACGACGCGGTCTGCTGGACGGGCACGACCAACGGCGCCTGGGACAACTATACCCGGGACGAGTACCCGATGTTCATCGGCTGGAACGAGATCTCGCGGCAGCTGATGACGGACGCGGATCCGACCAACGACCTGACGCCGCTGGGCGCCCAGCGTGTGTTCCTCTGGGAAACCCGGAAGCGGCAGCGCAACCGGATGGCCGACTACGAAGTGGACGCCGGTTTCGGCGGACCCGTGCCGGTCGTTTCCAAGTCGCTCGGCAACCTCCGGTTCTTCACATCCTATCGCCGCGACCGGGAAGCCCTCCTCTGGCCCGTCACCCGTCCGGACTATCTCGATTACGACTGGACGATGCAGGTCAACTCGGACATCACGCCGTCCATGCGGCTGAGGCTCTCGGGCCTGGTCGGCAAGCAGTTCACCATGGAGGAGAACTGGACCCAGGGGCGGTACATACGTTCTCCCAACGACATCGCGGGCGGAACGGGGGGCAGCGCCCTCTTCAACATGTTCAGCGACTGGGCCTGGAGCCTTACCGACATCGGGCAGAAATCGGCGGCGGCGAAACTGACGCACTCGCTGAACCCGAAGACCTTCTATGAGATATCGCTTGAGTTCCTGCAGCGCAACTACTTCACCCGTCCCACCGCGCTCCGCGACACCAGCACCAAGTATGAAGTCATTCCCGGCTACTTCACGGATGAGGCGCCGATCGGATACTGGCCCTCGTCCCTGACCGGCATTGTTTTCGGAGCCGGCGAACAGGCCTCGCTCGCCCGTGATCATTCGGTCGTTCGGGCGACGACCCTGAAGGGCGAGCTGACCAGCCAGGTCAACTACAATAACCTGGTGAAGGGCGGCGTGGAGCTCGTCTACAACGATCTCGATCTCGACTACGGCGTCATCCAGATGCAGACCCAGGGTAAAACCTATAACAGCCGGGTGCAGATGCGCAATTTTCCCGTCCGTGCCTCGGGCTACCTTCAGGACAAGATGGAGACCAAGGGATTCGTCCTGAACGCCGGTCTCCGTCTCGATTACAGCGATTCCCGGACGGACTGGTGGAACTCCGATCCCTACGACCCCTTCTTCATCACGGCAAAGTACAACGCGTCGCGCGTCTTCGACATGAAGCCCTCGAAGGGGCAGTGGCAGGTGAGCCCCCGGCTCGGCATCTCGCATCCCATCACCGAGAATTCCAAGCTGTTCTTCAACTACGGCCACTTCAAGCAGATGCCGCAGTACGAGACCCTGTACCGTCTCGACCGGAATTCGCAGGGCGCGCTGACGCGGTTCGGCGATCCCAACCTCGTTCTGGCAAAGACCATTTCGTACGAGCTCGGGTACGACCACTCGCTGTTCGACCGGTTTCTGCTACAGGTGACGGCCTTCTACCGCGACATCACGGACCAGCAGAACACGACGCTGTACACGTCGCTCAATAACGACACCTACAACCTCACGACCAGCAACGCCTACCAGGACATCCGCGGGTTCGAGCTCACCCTGCGGAAGAACGCGGGACGCTGGCTCACCGGTTTCGCCAACTACACCTACCAGGTCACGTCGAGCGGAACCTTCGGACAGGCCCGGAAGTACCAGGATCCCTCCCGTCAGACCATGTACGATGAAAACACGACCAACCTGTACCAGCAGCGGCCCATGCCTTCGCCGTACGCCCGGGCCGACATCAACCTGCATTCGCCCGACGAAACGGGTCCGGCCGTCCTTGGACATCCCCTGCTCGGCGGATTCATGCTGAATATGCTCCTGTACTGGAACGAGGGCGGATGGACGACCTACAATCCGAAGAACGCCAAAGGCGTCCAGAACAACATACAGTTTGTGGACTATTTCGACGCCCAGATGCGTGTCAGCAAGACCGTTTCCTTCTCGGGCATGCGCATCCAGCTGCTCGCCGATTTCATCAACCTGTTCAACGCGCTCCGGCTCCGCGACACCGGCGATCAGGACTACCGGATGTCGCTCCACTTGCCCAAAAACAAGGGATACGACAACATACCGGGACACGACAAATTCGGAGATTACCGGCAACCCGGCGTCGCATTCCAGCCCATGGAATACCTGGCCGTCGTCGATCAGACCCAGCCTGCCGCGAGCGCAAAGGTCATCTACTACGAGGGAACAACCGGCAGATACCTGCAGTACACGGACAGCCAGTGGGCCGAGGTCTCGAAGTCCCGCCTCGACCGGATCAACGAGGACCACGCCTACATCAACATGCCGGGGCCCTCGACGTACTGGTTCCTGAATCCGCGCGCTGTGATGTTCGGCGCACGCATCTCATTCGACCTGAATTAAAACCCAAAACCGGGGACTCTGATGAAAAATAAAATTTGGAATGCACGCCTCCTGCTGTCCGCGGCCGGGCTCGTTCTGATCGCGGGCGCTTTCGGACCCTCGGCGGCCCAGGACCAGCGGTGGCTGAGGGTGGGCGAGACGCAGTCGTTTTTCGTGGATTACGGCACCGAAACCGAGCTCGTGGCCAACCAGAATTACCTGACCTGGCCGACCCAGTACGGTGACAACCAGCACACGACGAGGGCGAAGGGCGTCTGGATCGGCGCCAAGAACTTTTACGATCCGGTCGAAAAGAAGATCAAAGGCGTGAAGGTGATCGGCGCGGGGCCGCGGCTCCCCGCCAACAATTCAACCATGCTGTTTCCCCAGACCATCAAGCTGGTCGGGCGGTCCTATCCGCCCCAGGTCGTCGTCGACAACCAGGTCGGGACGAACAACACGCTGTACGACGCCCTCGATGACATGGACGAGAACCTGCCGGCTGACCGGATGGTCGAGATGCAGTTCAACACGTCCATGGGTGTGACGGTCACCAAGAAAGTGTACGCCTTCACCCAGCAGAACCACGACAACTATTTCATCCATGATTATGTGTTCAAGAACACGGGCATCTTCAACGCGGCAGGCGAAACCTACACGCAGACGCTGCACGACGTCTGGTTCCATTTCGACTACCGGTACGCGTTCGCCGGAGTCACTTCGAGCGGATTCGGTTCCACCTGGGGCGCATTCGGCTCGGAATGGGGGGGGAGCACGTTGAACCACGCGTTCGGCATCGAGCCTGACGCCGAACTCAAGGGATTCTATTCCTATTACGGCCCGGAGAAATCCCGGCCCCTGTCGTACGACCAGGATTGGGGATGCCCCAACCATGATGCGGACAACGGCATTCTGGGGGCCGCCAAGTACGCCGGCGTGGTCACTTTGCACGCGGACAAGGGGCCGAACGACCCCTCGAACGATTCCAATCAGCCGGCGACCACGGCCTACATGTCCTCGGACGCCGACATCATGCTCGCCTCGGTCAGCCAGTACGACGAGTCCTTCATGGGTTTGCGGTACGACGCCATGTCCGAGGGGCACCTGCCTCAGGCCATGGACGAGGCCGTCGGAAACGCCTACGTCGAGGATTGGGGCGTGGACAATCCGGAGCGGAACGATGGAGGGGGCTCTTCGCAGGGGCAGGGTTTCGGCCCGTATCAGCTGGAACCGGGTGACAGCATCCACATCGTGTTCGCCGAGGGCGTCACCGGGCTCAGCTGGCCCATGTGCCGGGAAATCGGCGGAAAATGGTTCGCCTATTACAAGGGGACGGGAACGCCGGCCCTGACCATGCCGGACGGTTCGGCCGCGTCCGATCCTGACGTGTTCAAGAAAGCCTGGATCGAAACCGGGGTTGATTCGATCATGCAGATGTTCCGGAACGCCAAGGCCAACTACATGTCCGGATACGCGATTCCGAAGGCCCCGCCCGCGCCGGAGACCTTCACGGTCACCTCGGGCGGCGACCGGATACGTCTGACGTGGGCGGCCAACGCGGCGTCGGATCCCCATTTCAACGGATACGTGATTTATCGCTCCGAGGGCAGCGTCAAGATCTACCAGACGGTCTACACGAAAGTGTTCGAATGCGACGCTGCGAACGCGGTGCACACCTGGGACGACACGACCGCGGTGCGCGGGTTCAATTATTACTACACCATCCAGTCGAAGGACGACGGGTCGCAGAACGACGTGGAACCCGGGCATCCGCTGTTCAGCAGTCTTTT
>CAZNXX010000185.1:0-5528 GCA_964577095.1 uncultured bacterium
AACTTCTTTGCTCGCGAGGTGCGACATGATTCGGATGTCATTCTCTGAACGGAACAGCCGGGCCGTCCGGCTCCGCCGGGCGTTCGCGTCCGGTTTCGCGGCCCTGATCCTGACGGCGGCGCCCGGCGCCCGGAGCCAGGATTTCAACCCGCCCTACCCGCGGTTCGGCATCACCACGTTCAGCGGGCAGACCCACGCGAGCCTCGACATCCTGAAGGATTTCGACATCATCGCGATCACCCCGAACGCCGATCAGGCCCGCAGATTCAAGGCGCAGAATCCCAACGTCATCATGCTGGCGACCGCGGCCATGTTCATCAACGAACGGCTCCTGCTGAACGGCGTCGAGAACCTGCCCGAGGCCTGGTTTTACCATGACGTTTCGGGAAACCGTTTCGAGATGTGGAACGACGTGTATCAGATGAACATTTCGCCCTTCTGCCCCAGGCTGGACATGAACGACGGGTACGGTTCGGGACCCTATGTCGATTACGCGCTCCGCTGGGTGAGGTCGCACGTGGATTTCACCGCGTTCGACGGCATCTGGCACGACTGGTGGTGGAACAACCCGGGCTGGGCGCAGGCCCGGACCGGGGATTTCAACAACAACGGCATCGCGGACAAGGATGAATGGGGCGGCGTGGATTCCGTCAACGCGGTCTGGTGGCGGGCCGTGCACGCCTATCATGACCGGGAATACCAGATCCCCGGACTGAAATACATCGTGGTGCAGATCGGCGGCATCCCCTGGCCCAGTGTAAACGGGGGCGTGTACGAGGATTTCCCCCTGTACAACGGCCCCTTCGACTACTGGTTGAGCCATTACACCGACGCCCTCACGACCAAAAAAACGCCGACCCTGAACATCTTCGACATGGCGCACCGGTTCTATTACCAGCATTTTCCGACCGAACCCTACAAGAACAATTACCGGGCCGTCCGGTACGGCCTGGCCACCAGCCTTCTGTCGCAGTCTTTTTTCTACGTGGACGAAGGGAACGACCTGGGGCACCACGGGAACGTCTTCATCTACGATGAATTCGAAGCCAAGGGCAAGCTCGGTTATCCCCTGTCCGCCCCGATCAAACTGACCGGCAAGCCGCTGGCGTCCACGCCCTGGGCCAGCGGCGTCTGGGTGAGGTTTTTCGACAACGGCGTCAGCATCGTCAATGCCACGGGCCTGAACCAGACGGTCACGGCCTCGGAACTGGCGGCGGTCGACCCGTCCGGAGCGGCGGCGTATTACCGCTTCCTCGGCGGCCAGGATCCCTCCGCCAACAACGGCCAGCAGGTCACGGACGCGAATCCCGTGTCGCTCTGGGGGGACATTCAGACCGCCGTGTGGAACGATCCCGAAGTGTTCGGAGACGGCGCCATGCTGTTCCGGACCCGCCGGACCCTGATCACGCCCATTGTCGTCGACAACCACGTGAACAACCAGACCTCGCCCGGTTCCGATCCGATTCAATACACGGGAGCCTGGGTGCTGAGCTCCGACGGAGACAAGTTTTACGCGTTTTACACGGACCGGGCCTATGCCACCTTCCAGCCGGACGGATACGCCTGGAGCCCGCCGGGGAGCGGGGAGAACGCGGCCGTGTACACGCCGACAATCGGAACTCCCGGCATGTACGAGGTGTCCGAATGGCACGGCTGGCGCGGCGCCTCGGAGACGAGCTTCCCGCTTTCGGCCGCCGTGCCCGTGCGGCTCGTCTGCTCGGGAAAGGACACGACGTTCACGATCAACCAGACCCGGAATTTCGGGCAATGGAACCGGCTGGGCGTTTTTCCGTTCGACAAGGGCAAGACGGGGAAGGTCACGATCACGAACAAGACGTCCGGTATCGTGCTGTCCGACGCCATCCGGTTCGTGTACAAGGGCCCGGTTTCGGGGTATGACACGACCCCGCCGTCCGCGCCGCGCGACGTCCGCGTCGTGCCCGGTCAGTGACAGGGGGCGGACGAACGATGGATTTTCGCGGATTTCTCTGGAAACACATCGGCTCCGTTTCGTGGAGGCATCCCCTGTTCCGGTGGGTGTCGCCCGCGCTGGACGCGGTGGACGCGGCGGTCCGCCGCCTGAACGGACTGTCCCGGCTGCCCCGCTATTCCGTGCGCATCCGTTCGACGGGATTTGAAAAGCAGTTCGGCGGCCGCGCCTTTCTGCGGCGGGGCGAAACCGCCGCGGGACTGCTGGCCGGGCACGCGGCATTGAAGCGGTCCGACCGCGTATTCGAGATCGGGTGCGGGTGCGGGAGCGCGGCGTTCGCGCTGGCCTCCCGGCTGGACAGGGGCGGGTACACGGGCGCCGACATCGACAGGCCGTCCATCGACGCATGCCTCCGGAGCCCGCTTCCGTCCGGGATGGATTTCCGCTTCACCTGGATCAACGTTCACCATCCCTTCTACAACCCGTCGGGAACCGCCGATGCCGGAACCTACCGGTTCCCCTGGCCGGACGGCGGCGCGGACATCGTGTTTCTCGTTTCCGTCTTCACCCATCTGCTTCCCGGCGACGTTTCCAATTACATCCGAGAGATCGGGCGCCTGCTGAAGCCCGGCGGACGCTGCCTGTTCACGGCGTTTCTCATGGATCACGGGTTCGACGGGTACATCGGCTTTCCGGTGGACAGGGGAGAGTGCCGCATTTCGCAGGAACAGAATCCCGAAAAGGCAGTGGGCTACCACAGCCGGTACCTGACCGACCGCTTCGCTGAACACGGAATGCATCCGTTCCGGCCCCCGCTTCTGGGGCAGTGGCGGTTCGCGTCGGGTCCGGCGCCGACGGTTGAATTCGGACAGGATGTGATGATTTTCGAAAAAAAATAGCGCGTCCGAATCTCATGGACGATGCCCCGCTCCGAAGGCGGGGCTTTGTTTTGATCACAGGGGAATCCGGCGGGAAAAGCCGCGGATCACGGACGGAGATCCGGCGCGATCGCCGGTTTTTCTCCTCACAGGCCGGATGAACACGCGTCCCGGGAAGGGCGAACCGCCGTAAAACACGGAAAATATTTTGCTTCGGGGCCGAATTTTACGTAAATTGCATCTCCTGATGATGAATCCATTCGACATCAAGCCCGGACCGCTTCTGTACGGAATGGCCACTTTCATTCCGGGAGTGCACCTGTGGCGGAGGCGCGGAACCGGAGGATCGATTTCAAGCCGGTATTGTTATTCCGTGTGGCTGAGGCACATGGTTTTACACGCCGAACAAGGCCTTCGGGGGATCCCCGCCACCGTGGCGGAAATCGGCCCCGGAGACTCGCTCGGCGTCGGGCTGGCGGCCCTGCTTTCCGGAGCGGAACGGTACATGGCTCTGGACACCATCCGATACGCGGAAGCCGGACGGAACGGGTCGGTTCTGGACGAATTGATCCGTCTGTTCCGCGAACGCGCCCCGATCCCGGACGAGACCGAATTCCCCGACGTGATGCCGCGGCTTTCCACATACCGGTTCCCTGAACATCTGTTCCCCCGGGGGGCGCTGGATCGGTCCCTTCGGCCGGAACGCGTCGACCGTATCCGGCGCGCGCTCCTCGCTCCGGCGGATGCGAACGGCGGGGGCGGCTGCATCCTGTACGCGGCGCCCTGGACGGACCCGAAAATCATCGAGAGCGATGCCGCGGACCTGATTGTTTCGCAGGCGGTGCTGGAACACGTCGAGGACCTCGACGGCACCTACCGGGCGATGCACCGGTGGCTCAGGCCCGGGGGGCGCATGTCGCATGTCATCGACTTCAGCAGTCACGGCCTCACGCGCGTCTGGAACGGGCATTGGGGCCTCCCTGAAACCGCCTGGCGCCTGATCAAAGGGAAGCGGCCCTACCTGATCAACCGGCAGCCCCTGTCGGCCCACCTGCGGCATCTGGACCGGCTCGGCTTCACGACCCTGGCCGTGGCGCCCCGCTCCGGCCCGCCCGGGCTCGGACGCGCGAATCTCGCGAGGAAATTTTCGCAGGTCACCGTCGAGGACCTGAACGTTTCCTGCGCTTTCGTGGCCGCGGAAAAACCGCGTCCCGCGGCCGAGACGCCGGCCCCCGGCTGAGAAACGAGGGACATGCCCAGTCTTTTCCGGAACACCTTCTACTCCTCGCTCGCCCAGGGCTGGCAGATGCTCATGGCGCTGGTCCTGTTCAAGGCCGCGACCAGCGGTCTGGGCCGGGAAGGATTCGGGCTGTACACGCTGGCCACCACCTACATGTATTTTGTCCTGCTCTTCGACGATTTGGGCGTCAACACGTTCCTGACGCGGGAAATCGCCCGGGACCGGAGAACGAGCCGGTCCTTGTTCGCCCTGGGGGCCGGATTGAAAATCGCGCTCATCCCGGCCGGCGCCCTGTTCATCCTGCTCGTTCTGGCGTTCAAGCCGGTCGGCGCCCAAGCCAGGTCCGTGATCTGGATTTTCGCGGGATACGGCGTGGTGATGGCTTCGGTGCAGATGGTTTACGCCGTCTTCCGCGGCCACGAGCGCATGGAATACGAAGCCGTCGTGACGGTCGTTGAAAAAACCCTGTCCACGGCCGCGGGCGTCTGCGCCGTGGTGCTGGGCCTCGGACTGGTGCGGTTTTCATGGATGTTCGCCTCAACCGGGCTGGTCGCCCTCGCGCTCGCGCTGGTCCTGCTCGGCCGCAGGATACACCGTCCCGCCTGCCGCTTTCATCCGGCCGAGAGCCCCCGCCTGCTCCGCTCCTCGTCCGCGTTCGGCCTCGCCCTGTTCGTCACCTACATTTACGGCAACCTGGCCGTGCCCATGCTGTCGTGGATGGGCGGCGACATGGAAGCCGTCGGGCTGTTCGGATCGGCCCAGAAAATTCTCAATTTCACCAGTTTCATTCCCCTCGTATTCGCCACGGCCTTCTTTCCCCGGTTTTCCGCCGTGGTTTCGGACCCGAAGGAGCTGTCGCGCGTGTTCACGATCGGATGCCGGTATCTGCTCATGATCGCCGTTCCGCTGGTGCCCGGCGTGCTTCTGACCGCCGACCGTCTCATCCTCACCTTCGCGGACGCGCCTTTCGCCGAAGCGGCCGGCGCCCTTCGGATTCTGGTCTTCTCCGCCGCCCTGAATTTCATCAACCTGTTCACGGCCAGCCTGTACGGCGCCTGCAACCGGCAGCGCCTGATACTGGCATTCGAGGCCGCGGCCCTGGCCGTCAATGTGGCCTTCAACTTCGTGCTGATTCCGAGGCTCTCGTTCATGGGCGCGGCCTGGGCGACGCTGATCACCGAGAGTTTTGTGTTCATTCTGTCGCTGTCCTGGGCGTTCCGCAATCTTGTGCGGATCACCGAATGGGCCTTTCTCCTGCCGGTCACGGCAGCCGCGGGGTTGATGACGCTCTTTCTGGCCGGGACGCCGAAGCTGGCCATTGTTCCGGCCGTGGCCGGCGCGGTCGTCCTGTACGCCGGCGTTCTTTTCGCGACAAAGACGCTCTCCGTGGAACAGATTCGATCTCAGCTGGCGGGATTGAAATGAAACGTCTCGGAAACTGGAAGCTATGGGTCGGCGTGCTGATCAGCGGCCTGTTCCT
>CAZNXX010000186.1:0-5450 GCA_964577095.1 uncultured bacterium
GAGACTGGCCCGGCAATGTCCGGGAGATCGAAAACTGCATCGAGCGCGCCGTCGTCATGTGCGGTCCGGATGTCGACACGCTGAACGTCCAGCATTTCTATTTCGGAGAGGCGGTTTCCCTGGACACCGTTTCGGAAACGGCCGGATCGCAGAGAACCCTGCGTGATGTGGAGAAGAACCTCATTCTCAAGACCCTCCAGGAAACGGACAACAACCGGACCCGGACGGCCGAACTGCTCGGCATCAGCGTCCGCACGCTGAGGAACAAACTCAACGAATACCGCGAGGAAGGCGTCAGCATCTGACCGGCCCGCCCATCCGCATCAACGATACCGTTCCTCCCTCTCCGCAGCGCCGGAGGGAGGATTTTTTTTTCAGGCCGATCCGGTCAGGGGATTCCGTCATCTCCCGGAGAGCGCTCCTCGTTTCTGAGCCGGTTCCCGGACCCATCCACCGCATTGCATGCCCGCATTTTTGTCCATCGAATCAATTCCGGATCCCAATGGGAAAAGGGATCCCTGTACGGAAAACATTTCCAAACAAAGAAATCACATGACGTATCATATGCGAATTTCCAATATTGAATTAAAGCTTTAATAAACAATCGATTGAGATTTAAATCCATTAATGGCATGGTACTTGCCTGTTTTTTTATCGGAAACAGGTCAATACGTGTCCCCATGAATGATTCACGCTTCAGGGAACGATTTTCAGGCGTGGATTTCCTTCGGGACCGGCCAACAGGACCCCATCCGCCGGAACCGTCCGCAACGGAGGCTGTCATGGAACAAACCAGAAGCCTGCTGTTCGTCGATGATGAGACTGACATCCTGGAGATTCTCGTCGATTTCTTCACCGACGAGGGGTATGAGCTTCACACAGCCACACACGCGGCCGACGCCATCCGGATCATGGATCAGCATCCGGTCGATTTTATCCTGAGCGATCTGAAACTGCCCGACTCGTCGGGATCGGATTTCCTGGACCGGGTGCGGGAGACGCATCCCGAGGTGGTCCGCGTGCTGACATCCGGGTATTTCGATGTCCGTTTCGGCGAGGTCCGCGAGGATGAACGCAACGGCACGTATTATCTGTCCAAACCCTGGGACCTGTCGACCCTGAAGAATCTCGTGGAACTGAAACTGGGATAAAGAACCATTGGAAGCACCCAAGAAAGTCCTGTTTATCGACGGCGATGAGAAGTACCGCCGGACCGCGGAATCGGCGCTGAATCACGGATTGTACGACAGCCGGCTCTGCCGCACCGGCGAGGCGGGCCTCGCATCCATCGCCGTCCGCATGCCGGACGTGGTCATCGTCAACGGACAGCTGGAGGACATGAGCGGCGAGGAATTCTACATGCGTTTCCTCACGGACCCCCGATTCAAGACGAACCGGGATGTTCCGTTCATCGTTTTGACGCCGGACGGAATCCGGAGCCGGACGCACTATTACAATCTCGGTTTCAGCGCCTGCCTCTCCAAGCCGTTCAATGAAAGCGAACTCATTGAATTCGTCGAGGACGTGATGGTGTCCCACCAGCTGAAGATGGAGGAGGTGAACTGCTGGGAGACCATCCGGGAAGCCAAGGATTTTCTCGAACGGGTCGTCGAAAGCTCGGTGGAAGCGATCGTCACGACCAACACGCGCGGTATCGTCACGTACTGCAACCGGGCCGCCGAGGAGCTGTTCGGGGTTCACTTCGAGGAATTCGTGGGGAAACGGGTCGGCACCTTCATGGCGAACGGCAACGCGGATCTGCTGAAGATCAGCGCGCTCCTGAAGAGACGCAACAAGGTCCAGAATTACAAGATCCTCCTGCTGAAACGGAACGGCCAGCGGATTCCCGTCAACGTGTCCCTCTCGATCATGCGGGACAGCGCCGGAAAGCCCATGGGCACCCTGAGCATCTGCAAGGAGATCGGGGCCGGGCAGTTCGCCGAGTACGACAAGAACGAATCCGACCGCGTGACCGCGGTGGTGGAGACGGCTGTCGCCGTCAATCACGCGATCAACAATCCCCTGGTGCCCATTCTCGGAAACGCCCAGTTCCTGCTCCAGGACGAACGGCTGCCGCAGGAGGATGTCCGCCGCCGCCTGCGCGTCATCGTCAAGAACGCCCTCCGCATCCGGGACATCACGCAGAAACTCGCCAATATCTCGCATCCGGTCACCAAGGAATACCTGAAGGGGACGCGGATGCTCGACATCGAAGCCTCCACCTGACCGTCCATCGGCCGGCTCACCCGGCCGTCGGACGGTTCACTCCAAAAACCCGCTTGCATTTATTCCCGGGGTTGATTACTTTTCATGCAGTCGAACCAGTCCCGGAAGGATGTCCGTGTCCCGTTTCACCCGAATCAGCGTGGTTTTTCTGTTTGCCGTCCGCGCGCCGTTTCCCGCCGCGGTCATGGCAAATGACGCCAAGTACGCGATGGAATATTACCGGGCCGGCGCCGGCGCCAGGGCCGAGGGACTCGGCAACGCGAATGCAGCGGCTTCTCTGGATGTCACGGCCGTATACTGGAATCCGGCGGCGCTGGCCTGGATGCCGGGCCCCCAGTTGCACGGCATGCATGCCGAGCGTTTCGCGGGAGCGGTGAACGTCGATTTTCTCGCGGCCGGTATGCCGTTCGGAGAAAAGACCGCCCTGGCGGTCGGCCTGTACCGCATGGGCGTGGACGGCATTCCGGTCACGCGCCTCACCGATCCGGCACAGCCGCTCGGCGCATGGATCACGGACGCGGACGGAAATCTCCGCCTGAATGTGCCCTTCGAGGAGCGCTCCGTGGACGACCAGGAACTCACGCTCGCGGTCACGATGTCCGCGCGTCGTTCGGACAGGATGTCGCTGGGCGTTACGCTGAAGACGATTCACAAATCCGTGGACCGGTATTCGGCCTGGGGAATGGGATTCGACATCGGACTGTTCTGGCGGTCGCTCCGGGGCGTTCAACTCGGCGCGGTTCTGAAGGACGCGACTGCCACGCCCGTCGTCTGGCGCGAAGGCCGCACCGAATGGGTCCGTCCGCGTCTCCGATTCGGAGCGTGCCTGCCGTTCGCGATAGGGCCGTTGCGGCTGATGCCGGTTTCGGATTTCGAATTCGGCCTGGATGGCATCGGCAGCGCCGCCTCATTTCATTCCGGAGCCATGGACGGCGAATGGCACGGCGGAATAGAAGTGGGAGTGCGGGACCGTGTCGCTTTGCGCGTCGGACACAATGTGGATCGGATCACTGCAGGCGCGGGCATGCGTTTCTCCGTTTTTCACGTGGATTATTCATTCTCACGACAAAACGACCTCGGAAACTGCCACCGTCTGTCTACCACAATGACCTGGAATCAGGACAATTTCCTCCGCTTCTAATTCTGATAACCTTTTTAAAAACAAACAAAAAACCCGTTGACATCCTCCGTTTTTTTTTGTAAAATATAAACCTAAAATTCTTTTAGGGTTAGTCTCTTTTTGGAGTCCCAATGACAGCCAGCATGACTGGACTTGGCGCATTTGAAGTTCAGTATAATCAATCCGTTGTATCGGTTGACATCAAATCCTTCAACAACCGGTTCCTGGAGATATCCTGCCGGCTCTCTCCATCCCTGGCGCCTTTCGAGAAAGAAATCAAGGATTTGATCCGCAAATCCGTCGACAGGGGCAAACTCTATGTGAACGTGTCTCTTCAGGGAGAAAAACCAGAAGATCTCGGATTGTGCATCAATACGTCCAAAGTCAAGGCCATTCAATTATTATTGCAGGAATTACGCAGAACCACCGGATTACGCGAGAAGCTGACTCTCGAACATTACCTGAAATTCACAGAAATACTGGAACCCGACAGCAAGCCGGAAGCTGCGGAAGCGCTGTGGGAGACCCTTCGTCAAGCGGTTGCCGGAGCGCTGGAACGGCTGCAGACCATGCGGCGACAGGAAGGGGAGGCGCTCGCGGCCGACCTGCTCCAGCGGACGCGCCGGCTGTCAGAGGGCGTGGATTCGCTCGAGTCCCTGTCGAAGCGCCGGCTGCCGGAAATTTACGGCCGGATGCGCGACCGCGTGCGCCAACTGACGGAGGACAAGGATCTCGACGAGAACCGCATGCACCAGGAAATCGCCCTGCTTTCGGACCGCATGGATGTGACGGAGGAATGCGTCCGCATGCGGAGCCATTGCGCGCTCTTCGAGCGCACGCTCGGCGAGAACCGGGCCGTCGGGAAGAAGCTGACCTTTCTGCTGCAGGAGATGAACCGGGAGGTCAATACCATCTGCTCCAAGGCCAACGACGCCGAGATCAGCCACTCGGCCGTGGCCATGAAGGAGGAGATCGAGAAAATGCGCGAGCAGTCCCAGAATCTGGAATGAACGGAGGGGCCGGGAAACTGTTCGTTCTGTCGTCGCCCTCCGGAGGCGGGAAGACGACGGTTCTGTCCGCGGTTCTCCGGCGTGACCCGGCGCTCCGGTATTCGGTGTCGGCGACGACCCGGCCGCCGCGGCCCGGAGAGCGGGACGGAGTCGATTATCATTTTCTGGATCCCGGTGAATTCGACCGCCGGATCCGGAGCGGCGGATTCCTGGAATGGGCCGAGGTTCACGGGAACCGGTACGGCACGCCGGTGGAGCCGGTGCTCGGCTGGGTGGAGGCGGGCGCTCGGGTGATCCTCGACCTGGACGTGCAGGGCGCGCTCGACGTGAAACGATGCACTCCCCGTTCGGTCCTGATTTTTCTGCTGCCGCCTTCGCTGTCCGCTCTGCGCGAGCGCCTAGAGAGGCGGGGAACGGATCATCCGGACGCGGTCCAGTCGCGTCTGGCCGCGGCGGAGACGGAGATGGCGCAGTGTGAACAGTACGATTTTCTTCTTTTCAACGACCGGCTCGAGGACGCGGTCGACTGCCTTCTGGCGGTCCTGCGTCGCGCCGGCGACCCACAATACGGATCCACATGCAATGGAGCGAGAAATGAAGGAATTATCGACGGATGAACTGTCCGCGAAGACCGGGAATATCTACGAGGCCGTGGTTGTCATGGCCCGGCGGGCGCGTCAGGTCAACGACGAGCAGAAGGCGCTGATCGACAAGGACCGGGAAGCGGTGGCGCCGGTGGAGCCGAAGGAAAACGAGGATTTCGACGAAGTCGAAATCGATCACGAGGCCCTGCTGAAAAACCACACCAAATTCCCCAAGCCCACCCGCGTCGCGATCGAGGAAATGGCGGATGGCAGGATTCAGTACGAGATTCTTCAGTCGGAAGACGCGGGCTGACCGTCCGTGAGAGGGCGCCTGGAAAACAGGAGGATCCTCCTGTGCGTGACCGGAGGCATCGCGGCGTACAAGGCCTGCGAGGTGCTCCGGCTCCTGCAGGCCGAAGGCGCGGAAATCCGCGTCGCGATGACCGCCGCGGCCGCGGAATTCGTGGCGCCCCTGACGTTCGAAACCCTGTCCCGGCATGAAGTGGCCGT
>CAZNXX010000187.1:0-5431 GCA_964577095.1 uncultured bacterium
CATCATGGGCGTGTTTCTGGTTAAGTATTACAGCGTCAAGATGAAGTTCCTGTACATCTTCCTCCCGCGGTTCTGGAAACCGGTGGGGTTCTTCTCCGCGCGGGCGTATGTGGTGCTTCCAGTCTGGTTCCTGATCCAGCTCATCGGAGCGCGTTCCGCGGGCGAGTCCGGAACCGCCTACTGGGCGCATATCGGCGGTTTCGTGTTTGGCGCCGCGGTCGCGGGTTCATTCAAAATGATCGGATTGGGAGAAGGCCTGTTTGACGCGCCCGCAGCCCTGTCGGCCGCGTCGGCCGCGATACCCCGCATCGATCCGGCCGTGCCCCTGGTGAAGCAGGCCAGGGCCGCTCTGGAGGCGGATTCCCAAAACGCTCGAAAGTATTTCTTCTACGGCCGCGCGTTCGCGGAGCGGGGCATGGAGAGAAACGCGGCCGTGTTGTACAACATGGGGTTGGACATCCTGTTCCGTTCCCCGGAAAACGCGAACGGAGCCTCGCCTGCCGCGGTTTTCCGCGAATTGTCCGGCCTGGGCTTTCTGGACCGTCTCACAGAGAAAAACATCTACAGGCTGGCTTCCGCCCTGGAAAAGGGAGGCATCGGGCAGGAAGCGGTGAGCCTGTACATGATGTACGCCAATCAGTATCCGTCCGGCAGGGCGAGGGAGAGGTCCCTGGCCCGGTCGTATGTTCTGCTTCGCGACCGTGTCGGAGATTTCGGCAAGGCGGCGCAGATGCTGGATTTTCTGAAACGGGAGTATCCGGGCAGTGTCTTTGCGCGGCAGGCCAGGGAGGAGCCGGCTGAGGCGCGGCCCGCGGCGGCCGCGTCCGCTCCGGCTGTCGCGCAATCAGCCGCGCCTGTGGAAACGAGAGGCGCGTTCTTCGTGGCGGAGTGAAAGACGGTTCCGGGTTCCGGGTCCCGCGTTCCGGATTGAAACGGCTTAGCGTACCGCGCGGAATATGAGTTTTGGGTAGCCGCAGACAGTAGGTCCGAAATGCCGAGCCTGCGAAGCAGGCGAGGCTTTCGGACATTTTTCTGAATTGTTTTAAAAACCAGGAACCCGGAACCAATTTTCCCCACACCTGGATCCCCGATAAGAGAATTCGGGGATGACACCACCCCCCTGAACATCAACACGGAACCCGGAACCCGGAACTGCTTTTAAGGCGTCAGCCTCCCGAACTCCTCCAGTCCCAGCACTGTAAATCCCTCCGCCGCCGCGAGGCTGTGCTCCCGCTCCGAATTGAATCCCCACGCAGCCAGACAGGCTTTCACGCCGAGGTCCTTCACGGCCTGCAGGTGGATAAGCTTGTCGTCCACGAAACACATGCGGTCACAGGGAACTCCGGACACTTCCCTGAGCCGGACCATGTGGTCCCGCTTGGAATAGGAGAATTCCTTGTCGAGTATGAGCTGGGGCGTGAAGCAGTCCTCCACCCCGTAGTCCTTCAGCAGGAGACGAACGGACGCCAGATCCTTGGACGTGGCGATCGCGAGCCTGAAGCGGTGTTTCAGGCTCCGGAGCGCGGCCGGTATGCCGGCGAAAGGCGGCAGGAGCCGAACCCATGATTCCGGATCGCGGTTCTGCCACTCGACGCGCAGGCCGTAGAACCGGTCCGCATACGCGTCGCGTTCCGCGGCCGGAGTCGCGGATTTGGCCCTCTCGAACGCGGCCTGATCCCTGATGCCGGCCGCGAGGCCGGAATCGATGAGGCTCCAGATCACGAGATATTCCTCGGCGCGGTTTCCCATGGGGATGAGGCCGCGGAAGCGGGACATGATTTCGGGATGGTCCTTCTCGAAAGCGAACACGGATTCGGGCGTTTCCAGGTGCGCCTTCAGCGGGAGCCCGTGGCCGGGCCGCATGTCCATGTAGGCATTGACCGAGGTCCGGACGGAATCGTGTATGGAGTCGGCGATCACGCCGTCGCAGTCGAGCACCAGAAGGCTGTCCATGACTTTGACCCTTTGCGCATGGAAAAGGCCGTTCCTTCAGCCGGGAACGGCCTTTTGTTTCCGATGGCACGATCCGGGGACTGGATCGGTCAGACCCCGGGGTCTGAAGCGGCCGGGGTCTAAGGCAGTCGCCGGATCAGTGAAAGTTCTTTTCGATGAAATCCGTCACATAGCGGTACCGGAATGGACGCCCCTGCCACACCTGCACGCCCCCGTACGCGCCATAACCCACCGCGGCCAGAAAAAAGGCGATGACGAAGGGAATCAGAAGCAGGCCGATGAAAATCAGGGTCAGCAGGCCGGCCACCAGGCCCGCGGCGAGCGTGACGGCATACACGGCCGCCTGGAAGAAAAAAGCCTGGCGGCTGTGAAAAATCACGTCCCCGGTCGGTTTGGGCCGGTTCCGTTCGGAGAGCCAGATGACAAGCGGCACGATCAGCGTCAGCGGGCCCATGATGAAGACCGCGATTATGGACGCGTGCGCGATTGCCGAAAGCAGCGCCGTGTCCCTGCCCTCCGCGGATGTCTTCGCTTTTTCCTTCTTCTGGATGTCGGCCATGTCCGCCTCCTAACCGGCCAGGGTCTTGAGTGTCGCGGCCAGCAGGTTGTAGAACCGCTCCACGGTCGGGATGTTCACCTTCTCGTCCGGCGAATGCGGGTTGCGCAGATCCGGACCGAAGCTGATCATGTCCATGCCCGGGTATTTCTCGCCGATGATGCCGCATTCCAGGCCCGCGTGAACGGCCTTGATCTCGGGCTCTTTTCCGGTGAGGTCCTTGTACACTTTTTTCATCACGGCGAGCAGGGGCGACTGGATGTCCGGCGCCCATCCCGGGTATCCGCCCAGATGGTTGATCTCGGCGCCGGCCAGGCCCGCGATGGCCGCGATTTTCGCCCGTCCGGCCTCGAGCGCGGACCCGATGGAGCTTCGCGTGCTGGTGTGGATGAGCGCCTTGGACTCGGTGACCCGGACGATGGCGAGGTTGTTCGACGTTTCCACGAGCTCGGGGATGTCCTGGCTCATGGCCAGAACGCCGTGGGGCAGGCCCAGCAGAAGGGAGAGAAAGGCGTCCCGGCCCGCGTCGTCCATGGGATTCCGGCTGTACTCCTTCACCGGTTCCACGGTCAGGGCGGTGTCCTTTTCCACCGCCTTGTACTCGAAACGGATCTGGTTCAGGGCCGCGTCCAGCGCTTTTTTCAGCCCGGCCGGGTCCTTGGTGACGACATGGGCAAAGGCTTCGCGCGGAATGGCGTTGTGCTTGTTGCCGCCCTCCAAATGGACCAGGGAGAACGGCACGTTCAGTCCATAGAGAATCCGCGCCAGAAGCTGAACGGCATTGCCCCGGCCGGTGTTGATGTCGAGGCCCGAGTGCCCGCCGCGCAGGCCGGACAGCGTGACCTTGAGCGAGTCGCCCGTGACGCCGGAGGCGCGCCGGATTGGGAGCGTGATGTCCGAATCGGCCCCGCCCGCGCATCCGATGAAGAAAACGCCCTCGTCCTCGCTGTCGAGGTTGAGCAGAATGCGTCCCTTGAGAAAACCCGGCTGGAGCCCGTTGGCGCCGTTCAGGCCGGTTTCCTCGTCCGCGGTGAAAAGAAGTTCGAGCGGCCCGTGCGTCAGGGTGTCGTCCTCCATCACGGCAAGCGAGGCCGCGACGCCGATGCCGTTGTCCGCGCCGAGCGTGGTGCCCTCGGCCTTGAGCCAGTCGCCGTCCACGAACGGCCGTATGGGATCGCGGTCGAAGTCATGCTTTGTGGCGGAATTCTTCTCGCAGACCATGTCCAGATGGCCCTGGAGAACAACGACAGGGGATTTTTCCTTTCCCTTGGTCGCCGGAACCTCGATCAGCACATTTCCGGCCGCGTCGCGTTTCGTCGCGCATCCCCTGGCTTTCGCGGCCGCCAGGACGAAGTCGCCGAGCGCTTTTTCGTTTTTGGAACAGTGGGGAATGCCGCAGACCGAGTTGAAATACTTCCACAGGGACTGGGGGCGGAGTGTTTCGGGGTTGAAGGCCATGATTGTACCTCCAGTATTTTTAGAAATATACGACAAATTTCATTAAAGTCAAGGGGCTTGACTTTTTCCCGATTTGTCCTAAATTGAGGGCATGGCGGAAAAACAGATCACGACCGACGAAGAAACCGATTCCATGGTCTTCTGCGACAACCATCCGGACATCGCGGCCATCGACACCTGCTCGGTGTGCGGAAAAGCGATCTGCTACCGGTGTTCGAAACAGGCGGCGGGCGTGACGATTTGCGGGATCAGATGCGGGGCGCGGGTTCTGGCGCGGGCCTTTGCGGCCGCGGCCGGCGGGCTGTTCGCGAAAAAGCCGGGCCGTAAGCGGAAGCGCCGGAGCGCGTGGATCCGTCAGCCGGCCCGTGTCGCGCTCGACACTTTGCTTGGCCTGGGCCTGCTCTTCGCCGTGGTCCGCATCTGGACCCTCGGCCGAGAGCTGAAGTCCGTGGCCGTCGCCGGCCCGGATGTCCCGGTCGCGGCAGCGGCCGACACCTCGGGCCGGCCGGTCGAGGCCGTATTCCGGCCGACCCAGGCGGGCATGGTCACGTCGAACATCATCGACGTGACCGGCGCGGCCGAGGACGGACGCATCGTTTCGCTCATCGTGGACGGCAAGCCGGTGGCCGCGGAACTCGCGCAGGACGGACGGTTCTCGTTCGAGCGGGTCAGGCTGAAACGGGGCGCCACCCGGATCGAGGTGCGGGCCCTCTCCATCAACGGCGACGTGTCCGTTCTCCAGGTCATGACCCTCGCTTATGCGACACCGACAGTGACGGTTCTCTCCCGTGATTTTTCGAGGGGCCCGCTCAGCCGCAAGGAGGTCGCCTTCACGTTCGACGGCGGGTCGAGCGACAACGCGTCCGGTTCCATACTCGACGCGCTCAAGAAGACCGGAACGCGGGCCACGTTTTTCCTCACGGGCGAATTCATCGAGAAGCACCCGAAGACGGTGCGCCGCATCGTGGCCGAGGGTCATGACGTCGGCAATCACACCTGGAAGCATCCCCATCTCACGACCTTCGCCAAGGACCGCAGGCAGACCACACGGTCCGGCATCACGGCCGAACGGGTCCGGGAGGAATTGCTGAAAACCGCAACCCTGTTCCGTTCCGTGACGGGCCGCGACCTCTCGCCGGTCTGGCGGGCGCCGTACGGTGAATTCAACGCCGAGATACTCCGCTGGGCCGCGGACGCGGGATTCCGTCACGTGGGATGGACCACGGGCCGCGGATGGGCGGAGACCATGGACACCATGGACTGGGTCGCGGACCGGAAATCGAAGGCCTACCACTCCGCCGAGGAAGTCGAAGAGAAAATCCTCCGGTTCGCGGAGACCGGGAAGAACGGGGCCAATGGCGCGGTCATACTGATGCACCTGGGCACGGAGCGCAGGGACGACAAGCCGCACGAGAGGCTGGAATCCATCATCGGGGGATTGAACCGGCTGGGGTACAAACCGGT
>CAZNXX010000188.1:0-5325 GCA_964577095.1 uncultured bacterium
CGCGCCGTTCGTGTGCTCCTTCGACCAGACCAGGTCCCCCCGCTCCGTGTACACCGCCACCTTGCACCGCGGCGGCAGGCCGTAGAACGCGATGCGGTCGTACTGGGATTCGTCCCCGAACTGGAGCATCCGCGACCTCAGGTCGTACGGGTTCGGCACCACGCGCACGCCTTCGAGGCTGGTTCCCGCCGGCCTGCGGAGGTTCGCGGGCACGTTCGTGAGGGTCCAGAACAGGCCGCTCAGCAGCGGCCGGCCGGGCTGCACGTCGTTCCCGGTTCCGTCGTCCTTCGACTGAACGGCGTAGAAGTAATCGAAGCCGCGCACCGCGGTCGTGTCATCCCAGGCGTGGACGGCGTCTCCGGCTCCGCATTCGAATACCTGATCATAGACGGCCTTCGGATCCATCACGTTTCCCTGGGACCGGATCACGACGTATCCGCCGAAATGCGGATCCGCCGCGGCATTGTCGTTCCACGACAGCCGGATGCGGTCTCCGCCCGATTCCACCTTGAACCACGACGGCGGGGGCGGCGGCTGAGGGATCGCGTACCCGGACAGGAAAGCCGCGCGGGCGCGCCGGAAGGTCTGCAGGAGGGAATCGCGGCCCGTCTGCACCCAGGCCCGCTTGTACGCGGTGTGGTCGGTGGTCGTCGAGCCGTCGGGCATGACGAGCGCCGGCGTTCCCGTCCCTTTGTAGTACTGAAGCCAGTTGCCGCCGACCTCGCGGTTCTTCTCGCGGGAGAGTCCCGCGACCCCCTGGACCAGCACGACGCGGATGCTGTCGCCGTCGTTCAGGTCGTACGGCCCGAAACCCTGGGTGTTGGCATATCCGCCGACGCCGCTGCCCCACTCGTTGGCCGGCGTTCCGGACTCGGCGATGTCCTGCGCCTGCGTCTTCTCGGCATGCCCCTTGATCATGAAAGCGTAGCGCTTGGCCATGAAGGTCTCGTCGTAAATGGACTGGGATGGCGTGCGCTGGGAGATGTCCTCGTCGCTGTTGACGTAGTGCGTGGTCCTGGGCTGTGTCGGATCGTCCGCCGGATTGCCGGGCGCCGTGTCGACATGCAGGGCCGCCTGGCCGACGTACCGGGCCGCGGCCATGATGCCGGTGCCCTGCTCGTCCGGACAGCCCCAGTCGTCCTCGAGGGACACGGGCCGCTCCGAATGCGGGCCGTACCAGGCGATATTGGCGCGCATGCGGTACATCGGGGAATTCGGATCGTTGAATTCATCCGCCTCGGGATTCATCCCGATCACGTCGTTCACCAGGTTGCGTCCGTAGCTCGAATTGCCCACGCCCCAGGTCCGGTCGGTCGAATTCTCCGGAACGGATTCGCCGGCCAGGGCGTAGCGGTTGAGCAGCATGAACCAGAATCCCTTCACCGGCTGCGTGGCCACTGTTCCCGCGCCGTCGATGACGCCCGTGTTCTTCAGTGTGTAGTCGTAGATGTAGTAATTGTCGTTGTACTGCTGGGCGTAGACATAGACCTTCTTCGTGACCGTCACGCCGATGGGCGTATGGTTCTTCACAACCAGCATCCGGTCGGCATTCAGGTTCGGGTCGATTTCGTCCAGCACGTCGTACAGGTTGTTGTGGTTGGCGAGCTGGTCGTCGACGGACACGACGGGGTGGTCGAAGCGGCCCACCAGGCGGAAGTCGACGGCATTGGGAATCGGCCGTCCCGCCGGATACTCGTTCGGCTTCATCCCGATGTTCGTGACGGCGTAGGCGAACACCTTGTCGACCGGCGCCTCATAGTAGTCCCGGCATCCCAGCCACATGCCGCGCGCGCGCAGGGTCGCCTGCACGAGCCCGTACTGGGCGGGCCAGGAGAAACGGTTGTTGTACTGGTTGTCGCCGCCGGTCTCCGGCTCGCATCCGTGCTCGGAGAAATAGCCGTGCAGGGCGTTGACGCGCAGCCATTTCATCTGCTGGGACCAGCCGATGTACTGGCCGCCCTGGCCGAGCAGCGGGCGGAACGGCAGAAGGAGCGCCGCGGCGAACAGGACGGGAAGGATCCGGTGGAATGTCGTTTTCTTCATGATCGGCCTCACGGTCGTTTGGGGATTATCGCAGGTCCAGGGTCATCCGCACGCCGAAAAAAACCTGCCGCGGATTCAGGAACGTGAACGACGTCACGGCCGGCATGTCGATGTAGGCCTTGTCGTCGAGTATCCGGTTCAGGCGGCTCTTGGCGACATCGGCCCACGCGCCGCCGGCGTACTCCACGTAACGCCCGGTGCTCCTGTCATAATAGATGACCCCGGGGTCTCCGGTGTCGGAGGCGTAGTTGATCGTTCCGCGGCCGAACATCGGCTGGTACGCCACGCCCCGTCTCCGGTATTCCCCGATGCGGTCGTCCCCCGGAATGTTGTCGTAGGCCTTGCTCTTCGGCAGGTGCAGGCTGTTGTAGTACAGATCCCGGTCGCTCGCCTTGCCCCCGAAGTTCGCGAGCGACATGCGCTTCAGGTTGAACAGGTTCTCGACGTCCACGAAGCCTTCCATGCGCACGCTCCGGAACCGGACGCTCTTGCTCAGGCGGAGAACCGAGGTATACACGGGCTTCCGCTGCACGTTGTACGCGAGGGACCGGATCTGCTTGGGATTCCACGTCTCCCACTGCCCCGCCTGCCACCCGAGCAGGAGGTTGGCCAGAAAGCCGCTCATCGGGTGGCCGCCCATCAGGCGCGGGCCGAATCCGGACGGCGAGACCAGCGACAGGTTGACCCGCGCGTAGGGACGGGGCGTCGGCCTGTCCTGGTAGAGGTTGACCGTGGACTCGTCGTACTCCCGCTGGAGGGACGGATCCTCGTATATCTGCTCGCGGCCGAAGTGGCCGGACGTGGTCACCTGGTAGGTGTAATTGCCGAAGAACGTCCACCACCGCCCCCGGTTCTTCCGGAGCGTGAGCTCGAACCCGCGGATGTCCTCGTAGCTGTTGCTCGTGGACCGCTGGTACGAAACGCCCCCGACCGAGAGGATCTGGGTGGCGTTCTGCTGGTCGCTGATGTCGTGGTAGAAGGCGGCCACCTGGGCCAGCAGTGCGTTGTCCAGGAGCGCGTAATCGAACCCGAGCTCGTAGGAGATGGTCTTGGCGAGTATCAGGTCCGGGTCGCCGAACAGGGTCAGCATGTGGTCGTTGGAGCGGCCGATCCGGAAAAGCGACTCATAGGAGGGCATCTGTTTGAAGTGGCCGTAATTGAAGAACAGTTTCGAGTTCTCCGTGATGGGGTGCGAGATCCCGAGGCGCGGGCTGAGCTGCCACTGGGCCCGCGTTTTCTTCATGGAGAACTCCATGTCCTCGCTGTACAGCCGCGTGAAGAAGTATTTGTTGTACGGATCCACGTCCCACCACTCGGCGTTCGAGTTGCTGACGTCGAGCCGGAGTCCCGCGTTCATGATGAAGCCCTTGGTCTCGAGCTTGTCCTGGACATAGGCCGCGGCGCGGTAGGGGAACTGGTTCATCCGCACGCGCACGTCGTACGAGTCGGCGAAGTAGTTGGAAACGGTGCCGTAGTCGAACCGCAGGTCGTTGTATGCGAATTCGACTCCCGCCTTGACCAGGTTGGCGAAATTGACCTGGCTGGTCAGGTCGGCCTTCAGCGTGGTGGAGGCGGTGCGGGTGTTGTCGCGCTGTTTGCAGGTGAATCCACCGAACACCATGCCCGAGATGCCGAGCTGGTCGTCCGGATTGTACCCGAAAGGCGCCTCGTCCACGAAATACCCCGGCACGATCTCGTTTGTCCTCGACGTGTCGCGCGACGCGCCTTTCCGCGCCCAGTAGTTGCGGGCGAAACGCTCCAGGGACACCTCGTAGAACGTTTTCGGATTCAGCGCGTGCGTGAACTTGGCGGACAGGTTCTGATGGCTGATGTCGGTCGGGCTGAAGATGCCGGTTCCGAACAGGGAGGAGTGGCTGTTGCCGATCACCGAAGCGATCGTGGCGGCGTCGCGGATGGTGAAGGGCGCCCAGTTCTGCATCATGGTGTACTGCTTGCCGATCAGCCCGGTGATGACCAGGTGCATGTCGGGCGACAGGTCCGTGGTGAGTTTCATGGACCAGTCGTAGTCGACATAATCGGGCCGGCTCAGGGGCACCACGAGCATGCTGCGGTTCCGGCGGTAGGAGGTGAAGAAGCGGAGGTTGCCCAGCGGTTTTCCGATGACCGGAATCAGGCCGCCGAAGCCCGCGTCGATGTTGTAATCCTGCCGGTCGTACACCGGCTTCTTGCGGGTCTCCCACATGTACACGCGCTGGGCGCCGAGCGGCGACAGGTCGTTGGTCGGATCGGCATCGCTCATCAGCCGTTCCGAGATGGCGTTCCATCCCTCGAAGTCCGGGTACTGGAGTCGCGTGTATTTGTCCCATCCCGTCCAGCGGCCGTCGCCGTTCACGTCGGTGTAGGTTTCACCGGACTGCCAGTTCGCGTCGCCGTTCGCGTCCGTGAAGGGCTCGCCCGCGGTTCCCATCCAGCAGACCTCGTCGTCGAAATACGGCTTGAGGAAAAAGCCGTTGCGGTCGAAGGGCGAGATCCCGAAGTTCTTCATGCCCGGAGGCGCGATCTTGAATTCCACGCTTCCCTGGTATCCCGATTTACCGCCCTCGCGCGTGACCACGTTCACGATGCCCGAGCGCACCTGACCGTACTCGGCGTTGAATCCGCCGCGCTCGATCGAGATCTCCTTGATGGCGGATAGCGGGATGCTCGACACGGGCGAATTGTTCCGCGGGTCGCGCAGGGTGATGCCGTCCATGAGAATGAGGGCCTCGTCCGCGCCCGCGCCGCGGATCTGGAACCCGCCCTGAATGCCGGCCTGCAGGGAAACCACGTTCTCGACGTTCGAGACCGGCAGTTCCCGCACTTCCTCGGCGGATACGGCCGTGACGCTGGTCGCGACGTCCGGCCGCACGGCTTCGCGCTTGGCTGCCACGGTGACGGCCTCTCCCCTGAGCACCTCCTGCTTCATCTTCAGGTCCACGCGCGCCGTCTGGTCAATCAGGACCCGGACGTCCTCCACGGATGTCCGCGCGTATCCCATGAGCGAGATCACGACCGTGACCGTTCCGGGCGGCACCTCCAGAATCGTGTAATTGCCGTCCAGGTCCGTCGCCGCTCCGAGAGCCAGGCCCTGCACCAACACATTGGCCCCGGGCAGGGGAGCTCCGGTTTTCCCGTCGACGATGGTCCCCGCGATTTTTCCCCGGGTACCGGATACGGCCGGAACCGACAGGACGGCCGCGCAGAACAGGATGCATCCGAAGCGAATCCATCCGAAGATCCGGCGTTCAGCAGTTTTCATGTCAACCTCCAGACAAAATGCGT
>CAZNXX010000189.1:0-1512 GCA_964577095.1 uncultured bacterium
CGGAGACCAGCACGGGCTGGAAGCGGCGCTCGAGCGCCGCGTCCTTCTCGATGTGCTTGCGGTACTCGTCGAGCGTGGTCGCGCCGATGCACCGCAGGTCGCCCCGCGCCAGCGCGGGCTTGAGCAAATTGGACGCGTCCATGGCTCCCTCGGCCGCGCCCGCGCCGACCAGCGTGTGCAGTTCGTCGATGAAGAGGATGACCTCTCCGTCCGACTCCTGCACCTCGCGCAGGACGGCCTTCAGCCGCTCCTCGAACTCGCCCCGGAACTTCGCGCCCGCGACCAGCGCGCCCATGTCGAGCCCGACGATGCGCCGGTTCTTCAGATTCTCGGGAACGTCGCCGTTTACGATGCGGTGCGCGATGCCCTCGGCGATCGCGGTCTTGCCCACGCCGGGCTCGCCGATGAGCACGGGGTTGTTCTTCGTCCTCCGGGAGAGCACCTGGAGCACACGGCGGATCTCCTCGTCCCGGCCGATGACCGGGTCAAGCTTGTCCTGGCGCGCGAGATCGTTGAGGTCCCGGCCGTAACGTTTCAGGGCCTGGTACTTGTCCTCGGGGTTCGGGTCCGTGATGCGCTGTCCGCCTCGCACGTCCTTCAGCGCGTTCAGGATGGAGTCGCGGTCCGCTCCGGTTTCACGGAGCAGTTCGCCGGCCCGGGTTTGGGACTCGGCCAGGGCGGTGAGGCCGTGCTCCACGCCGACGTATTCGTCCTTCATGGATTCTGCGGCCGCGAGCGCCGCCTGAAGCACCCGGTCGAGCTCCCGTGAAAGCGCGGGCTGTCCCACGCCGCCGGTCTGCTTCGCCAGCTTCGAAACCAGGCCGGCCGCCCGGTCCGCCACCAGGCGCGGGTCCACGCCCAGCTTTTTCAGCAGAACGGACGCCAGGCCGTCGCGGTCCTCGAGCAGGGCCGTGAGCATGTGCTCGGCCGCCAGTTCGGGGTTGCCGTGCTCGGACGCCATCCGCTGGGTTCCGGCCAGGGCTTCCTGCATTTTCAGGGTCAATTTATCGAAGGGGATCATCGCTGAATCCGTTTCATCCGTTCAGTATCGAAGTTCCGAGTTCCGGGTTCCGCGTTCCGTGTTAGAAGCTTCGGTTGGCCGTCCAGGACCCGGGAATCCGCATCATTCCCAGTCAAATTGGATCCAATCCTTTTTCCCGACTCGGAACCCGGAACTCGAAACCCGGAACAAGCATCATGAGTCTCGGACGTTTTCCATCTTTTCCACCAGCCGCTGATACTCCGCCTCCCCCGGCCTGGCTTCGGCCGCCAGCTTCGCGTAGGCCAGCGCCTTGCGGTCCAGTTCGGCCCCGTCGCCTTCCTGCGCTGTCCTCTGCAGTTCCGCATCCTCGTGCAGCAGGTCGGACATGACCGCCATCTTCTCCGGTTCGGCCAGGAGCCTGGCCCCGGTCTCCGGATCCATGCGGCTGAAGAGCAGGGCGTCCGGGCCGATCAGGGAGCTGTAGGCGGCGTCGAGAACCGCGTGCGCGGCCGTGAAATCGCCGGATTTCC
>CAZNXX010000189.1:1612-2886 GCA_964577095.1 uncultured bacterium
TTGTCGTCATCCACGACCTCGTAATCCGCGTCGCGGACCTTGCCGTCGCCGCCGGGACCTTCCGGACCGGCCTGGCCCGCTCCGCTGAACGAACCGTCAGACGGGCCGCCCGCCGAAGCGCCGCCGGGCTGTCCGGCCGATGCGTTCGCGTACATCTTCGATGACGCCTCCTGCCAGACCTGGTTGAGCGCGTCCGCAGCGGACTTGATTTCCGCGATCGCGCTTCCCTTGAGCGCCTCGCGCACCCGGGCCACGGCCGCCTCGATCTTGGCCTTCGCGTCCGCCTCGATCTTGTCCCCGTAATCCTTGAGGTTCTTTTCGGTCTGGTAGGTGAGCTGGTCCGCCTGGTTCCGCGTCTCCACCTCCTCCTTGCGCTTCTTGTCCTCGGCGGTGTGCGCGGCGGCGTCGTTCACCATGCGTTCGATCTCCTGCTTGGAAAGCCCGCTCGAGGCCTCGATGCGGATCGACTGCTCCTTGCCCGTGGCCTTGTCCTTGGCCGACACATTCAGGATGCCGTTCGCGTCGATGTCGAACGTGACCTCGATCTGGGGCATGCCTCGGGGCGCCAGCGGAATGCCGTCGAGGTGGAAGCGTCCGATGGTCCGGTTGTCGACGGCCATGTCGCGTTCGCCCTGGAGCACGTGGATCTCCACACTCGGCTGGTTGTCGCTGGCGGTCGAGAAAATCTCGCTCTTCCGGGTGGGGATGGTCGTGTTCTTCTCGATGAGCCGCGTGAACACGCCGCCGAGCGTCTCGATGCCCAGGGACAGCGGCGTCACGTCGAGCAGGAGCACGTCTTTGACCTCGCCGCCGAGCACGCCGCCCTGAATCGCGGCGCCGATCGCGACCACTTCGTCGGGGTTCACGCCCCGGTGGGGTTCCCGCTGAAAGTACTGTTTTACGATTTCCTGCACCTTGGGCACGCGCGTCATTCCGCCGACCAGCACGACCTCGTCGATGTCCTTCAGCGACAGGCCCGAGTCCTTCATCGCGGTCTCGCAGGGCTTGATGGACCGGACGAACAGGTCGTCGCAGAGCTGTTCGAACTTCGAGCGCGTGAGCGAAACGTTCAGGTGCTTGGGCCCGGTGTCCGTGGCCGTGATGAAGGGCAGGTTGATCTCGGTCTGCACGGCGCTCGACAGCTCGATCTTGGCCTTTTCGGCCGCGTCCTTGAGCCGCTGCAGGGCCATGGGATCCTTGGACAGGTCCACGCCCTCGGCCTTCCGGAATTCATCCACGAGCCAGTCAATGATGCGCTTGTCGAAGTCGTCGCC
>CAZNXX010000189.1:2896-5325 GCA_964577095.1 uncultured bacterium
CTTCACCTCGAACACGCCGTCGCCCAGTTCCAGCACGGAGATGTCAAAGGTGCCGCCGCCGAGGTCGTACACCGCGACCTTCAGGTTCTTCCCCTTCTTGTCGAGGCCGTAGGCCAGGGCCGCGGCTGTGGGCTCGTTGATGATGCGCTTCACGTCGAGGCCGGCGATCACGCCCGCCTCCTTGGTGGCCTGACGCTGGCTGTCGTTGAAGTAGGCGGGCACCGTGACGACCGCCTCGGTGATCTTCTGGCCCAGAAAATCCTCGGCCGTCTGCCGCATCTTCTGCAGGATCATGGCCGAAATCTCCTGCGGCGAGTATTCCTTGTCGCCGATCCGGACACGGGCCACACCGGCCGCGCCCTTGACCACCTTGTACGGAACCTCTTCGATCTCGCGATGCACTTCGTCATGCGTGCGGCCCATGAAACGCTTGATCGAGTACACCGTGTTCGTCGGGTTGGTGACCGCCTGCCGCTTGGCCGGCGCGCCGACCAGCCGCTCACCCGTCTTGGTGAACGCCACGACGGACGGCGTCGTCCGCGCGCCCTCGGAATTCTGAATCACGACGGGCTCGCCGCCCTCGAGAACGGCTACGCACGAGTTCGTGGTGCCCAGGTCAATGCCGATGATTTTTCCCATATGAAACGCCTCTCTTTCTTTTCTTATCCCCCGCCTCCGGCGGTCCGGATCCGGGGATCGTCCGTTTTCATTCTGATGTTGAGTTGTCCGCGTCAGCCCTTGGCGTCCGATGTTCCTGAGTTGGAAGCCTTGGATTCGGCGGATTTGGATTCGGAAGGTTTCGCTTCAGCCGGCTTGGATCCTGAAGACTTGGGTCTGGTCTTCGCCGCGCCGCCGCCCCCCTCCTTGCGCTTGTAATCGGTCTGGTAGAATCCGGTGCCCTTGAAGATCACGCCGATGCCGGTTCCGATCTGCCGCTTTCCCGGGCTTCCGCATTTCGGGCATTCCGCCTTCGGCGCAGCCTTGATTGACTGGAATGCCTCGAACCGGTTCCCGCACTGGGTGCAGATGTAATCGTACGTCGGCATCTTCGACTTCCTTTCAGGAATGGGTGTGCGCTTTCGTTCCGGACGGCCGGGTCCGGCTTCCGCCCTTGCTCTGGGATCCGGACACGCGCAGTGTCACGAGCTGATCACCCCGGCGACCCGCGGTGTGCAGGCCCATTCCGGGAATGCGGAACCTGTCGCCGGAAGACGAGCCGGCCGGAATTTTCAGATTGACGCGACGGCCGTCCACGGTACGGACGCGGACGGTGGCGCCGTCCGAGGCCTGGCGGCCGGTCAGGGGAACCTCGCAGAGCACGTCATTGCCGCTGCGCCGGAAGAAGCGGTGCGGCTCCACGCGGACCCGGATGACCAGGTCGCCGGATCCCGGTCCGCCGCCGGCCGCGTCCCTGAGCCGAATCGATTCCCCGTCTTCGATGCCCGCCGGGATGCGGACGGACAGCGTGACCGGCCCGGATTCCCGGCCCTCAAGCCGGATGGGCTGAGTGCCGCCCGAAACCGCGAGCTCGAAGGGAATGCGGATTTCGGCGTCCGGGCCGCGTTTGCGGCCGCGTCCCGAAGAGGTAAAATCAGGCCGGCTTCCGTTCTGGCTGAAAAATTGTCCGAACAGGCCCTCGAGGCCGCCGAAAAAGTCGAATCCCTCGAACGTGAACGTGTCGCCCCTGCCCTGGCCGGGCCTGCGGGACCCGGTTCCCCTCGCCCATCCGTCGAAACCCGGGCCGCCGGTTCCGTATTTGCGCATGGTGTCGTACTGCCCGCGCTTCTTCGGATCGGAGAGCACGTCATAGGCTTCGGAGAGTTCCTTGAAGCGCTCCTCGGCTTTTTTATCTCCGGGATGAGCGTCCGGATGGCATTCCTTGGCGATTCTCCGGAAAGCTTTTTTGATTTCCTCGGCCGGCGCCGTTTCGGACACGCCCAGTATTTTATAGTAATCCTTCGGATTCATTTCCTTCAGATCCCTTCGCGGTCAGGCCTCAGGGCTGTCTTACCCGCTTTTTCCGACGCGAACGCGGCTCGGCCTGAGCAGACGGCCCTGCAGGGTATATCCGGCCTGAAGCTCCTCGACTACCATGCCGTCCTGCTCCGGAGGGCACGCCACCATCTCGATGGCTTCGTGGAATTCAGGATCAAAGGGATGTCCCACGGGTCCGATTTCCTCGAGTCCCTCCGACGACAGCGCCGCCTTCATTTTCTGGAAGATAAGTTCCACACCGGACGAAAATTCGCCCTCCGCGGACTTGGCGAAAACAGCCATGCGTTCGAGGTCGTCCAGAACCGGAAGCAGGCCGGATATGACCTTGCCCTTCGCCAGACTGAAAAATTCGGATTTCTCCTTTTCGACGCGTTTGCGGTAATTGTCGAACTCGGCCTTCATCCGCCGCAACTGGTCGAGGTAAAGCGATTCCA
>CAZNXX010000190.1:0-5319 GCA_964577095.1 uncultured bacterium
CGTACTTGGCCGCGTAGTCGTAGAACTCGTTGCAGGGCAGAATCTCGCCCACGGCCGAGGCCTCGGGTTCGTCATTGCCCAGCAACGCGCATTCCAGCTCCCGGCCGATGACCGCCTTCTCCACGAGAATCTTGCGGTCGAACCGGGCCGCCTCTTCGATGCACCGGGAAAGACCCGCCTCGTCCGCCGCCTTTCCCACGCCCACACTGGATCCCGCGTTCGCGGGCTTGACAAAACAGGGAAAGCCGATCTCCTTGGCGACACCCATACGGATCATATCCGCGTCCGTCTTCCATTTGTCCCGCAGAAACCAGATGAAGTCCACGCAGGGCAATTCGTTCTGGAGAAAAATCTGTTTCATCAGGACTTTATCCATTCCAATGGCGGAAGCGGCCACGCCCGCGCCCACGCAGGGCAGTCCGGACAGCGCGATCAGGCCCTGAACCGTGCCGTCCTCGCCGAACGTACCGTGCAGAACCGGGAACACCGCGTCCGCCTCGACCGTGCCGGCCTGAACGCCGCCGCCCCCGATGCAGTGGAATCCGCGCAGGGTGGGATCGCCCGCGGTCAAGACGGGTCCGGAGGCCCGCTCCAGATCCGCGGCTGTTTCGAAAGCATGGTCGGACCGAAGCAGCTCCCAGCGGCCCTCCCGCGTGATCTTGACCGGAAGGATGTCGTATTTTTCGCGGTTGATGTTTTTCAGAATGCCGAGCGCGGACACAAGCGAAACCTCATGCTCGGCGGACCTGCCCCCGAACAGCACCGCCACTCTCATTTTTCCCATGTGGTTTTCCCTTTTCAGTGACCGGATAAAATAGCGAATCCCGCACTCATATCCAAACATTTTCGGGCCGTCTCCGTCCTCTTCCCGGTTACCCCTCCGCCCGGTCTCCGGTGCGTTTGAACGTTTAAACGTGCGAACGTTCTAACGTTGTGAAATCCGCCCTATTCAAACCCGGGCTGACGCCTGATTTCCGCGCTGAAACGCGCTGTCTCCCTGCGGCCTTCGCCGTCCACCACAACCAGCTCGTGTCCGCCGGCGTCGATATCGCGGGCCATGGAATGCCTGGACCGCGTCGCGCCGAGATAAACGCCGTCCAGGTACCAGTGGAGCACGCTCCCGGCTTCGCGGTGCGCTGCGCGGAACAGCACCTTTTCGAGCCGGCCGTCCAGATCGCGCGGAATCCAAAGCCGCGCGCCGGGCTGGGGGTACAGGATGTCCATCGGGTCATCGGCCGTTTGGCCGGGGCAGGCCGGATTGTGCCGTGTGGCGTCGCCCGCGGGTTTTCCGCTCTCCCTGAGAAATTGCGCCACATCCGGCGGATACATGAGCCGGACTTCCTCGCGAACCGGTCCCCTGCCCCAGCATGCGGAACAGACCTGCGTGCGGCCGTCCGCTCCGAGAAACAGCTTTTTGTGATACGGGCAGACCGGAAGGGGTTTCATGAACCGCGGCGACTCGACCCTGCGGACCTTCTCCGCCGGGCAGTCTGGGCCGGCCGTGAATCCCGTTTCCGAACAGATCGAGACAGGCTCCAGGTCGTTCACCGGGGGCTCGAACCAGGCCGGCCCCTCGGGCAGGGGAAGCGCGTTGTGAAGGCTGAACATCAGCGTGCCGGCGCAGGACGCGCCCGCCAGGTTGGCGTTCCCCTCGCCGTCGAAATTGCCGGCCCACACCACAATGGTCCACGCGGGGCTGACGCCTGCGGCCCACCCGTCCCTGAACCCGTAGCTGGTGCCGGTCTTCCAGGAGATGGGCCGGCGGTCCCGGTACAGTTGCCAGTAAGCTTCAGCCTCTGGCCGCTTCAGTTCCCGGAGCATGTTGAGCGTGAGCCAGCACGCGCCAGGGCTGATGAGCGCTGGCCCTCCGGTGCTTTCCACGGCGGTCCCGTCCTCCAGTGCAGTCAACGGACGGAACCGTCCGCCGGACGCGAGCCCGCGGTACAGCCGGGCCATGTCCCAGGCCGTCACCTCGGCGCCGCCGAGTATGAGAGGCAGACCGTATGCATCCGGAGATCTGAAAAGCGTGGACAGCCCGGCTTTCTTCAGAAACAGGAAGAATGGCCTCACGCCGAAACCGTACAGCACGCGCACGGCCGGAACGTTGAGGGAGCGTATGAGCGCTTCCTTCGCGCTTACAAGTCCGTCGTACGATTCAGCCGCATTGGAAGGTGAGAACGCGCCGTAATACGTGGGGATGTCCCGTATCCGGGTTTCGGGCAGAAGCAGGCCCTCGTCCATGGCCAGTCCGTAGAGAAACGGTTTCAGCAGGGACCCCGGGGACCGAGGCGCGGCCACGCCGTCGACCTGCCCGTTATTTTCCGTGTCGAAAAAATCCTGCGACCCGACATAGGCGAGGACTTTTCCGGACCGCGTCTCCGCAATCAGCACGGCCGCGTTCCGAATGCCCAGGGGCCGGAGCCGTTCCGCCACGTGCGCCGCGGTCAGCGCCTCGGCCCTGAGCTGTATCTCCCGATCAATCGTCGTGCGGAGCGTAAACCGCCCGGAGGCGGATGCCTCCAGCCTTCTGGCCAGATGCAGGGCCGCGGCCGGAAACGGCTCGGAAGCCGAGGGTAAGGGCTCGAGCAGGGAAAGGGACAGGGTTTCGGCATCCAGAAGTCCCCGTTTGACCAGCCTGCGAAGAAGACGGTCGCGCTTGCTTCTCAGGAGATCGGACCGGATGCCGGGCGCGATGAGCCCCGGCTGATTGGGAAGCACGGCAAGGGTGGCGGCTTCGGCCCACGACAGCCGATCCGGTTTCCGGCCGAAGTAGCGGAGCGACGCGGCCTGAACGCCGACCACGTTACGGCCGTACGGCGCGTGTCCCAGATAGGTTCTGAGTATCGTGGTCTTCGATCGCAGAATTTCGAGCTTCAGCGCCTGCGCCATCTCAAAAAGCTTATTCGGGACCGTGCGGGTTTTTGGCCGGCTCAGCCTGGCCACCTGCATGGTGATGGTGCTCGCCCCGCTACGCACGCCGCCGGACCGGGCGTTGGACCTCAGCGCGCGGAAAATCGAAACCGGATTCACGCCCGGATGGACGCGGAAATGCCTGTCCTCGTATTCCAGAACGCAGGTTTTCAATTTCAGCGGGATTTGGAACTCCGGGTCCGGCGGAAAGCACCATTGCTGTTTTTGGTTCAGCGTCGCGTGCAGAATTTCACCATCTGAATCGAGCACCCGGATGCTGTAATCCGGCGGGAAGGAGGGCGTGGGGATGAGGAGGAAAAGCAGAATGAACAGGACTGAACCCGCCATGATTCCGCGGGTGCGCCGTGACGCGCTGACCCGACGAAGGACATCCGCCAGTTTCCTTCCGTAGGGGCGACGCGGTGCGTCGCCCTGAAGGAACCATAAACATTTCGAGAAATATCCGGGCAAACACAACCTCGGAGAATTATCCGGATACGCCCGGATTCCCATCAACCAATTAGGCCATACGGCGGATCACTGCCTTGAAATCAGGACTATCGTGATCGTCCGCCCATTTTATCGCATTATTCCTGATATAATCGCGGATGTCCATCAAGTCCTTTTCGTTCCGGATGACGTGTTTATAAAAGTTTCTCTGCCATACCGGTTCGCCCCGGGTATTCCGAATCTGGTTGATTCTTTTTGCGACAATGGACTTATATTGACCGACGATTGACCCGACAGAGCCGATTGCGGGGCCGTGCGGCCTGCCGACCTTGACTTCGAAGGAGGGCCCGTTGATTCGCGCAGGGGCGACGCAGCGCGTCGCCCCTACGAAATCCTGACTACTCTAAAAGGACGGATCCGGAACAGCGCCGCCGTGTCCGGGGATCATGCACCGCACGGGCCTGCCGGTTCTCCGGATGTCCTCCAGAACGCGATCGATGACTGCCGGGTCTCCTCCGGGTTCCAGCTTCATGTTCGCACGGTAAGCCAGCTCCCTCCGGCCGAAAAGGATTCCCAGCTCGGGAACGAGTATCGTCAGGTTGCTCCGGGTGTGTATGCCCGGCGTGTGGTAAAGAATGAAGGTCAGATCGCCCGCGGTCAACGTGTCACGATCACCGGATGAACGCACAGGCGGAACGAGAGCGAAGGCGGAGTCGGCGGACTCCGCACCCACCCTGTCGATGTAGGCTCTCAGCGAGGCATCCCGAGTCGTCGCCGCATTGTCGCTAAAATACCTTTTGCGGACCTCCTTGTCGCCGTAATCATCCAACATGTCCGGCCCGCAGAACCTGTGGCCCACGATATCCGCATCCGGGAAGGCCGCGTTGCCGAATGTGTGATCCCAGTGGTGATGCGTGTTAATCACGTAACGCACGGGCTTGTGGAAACGCCGGTTGATGAACGAGGCGGCTTCCCTGGCCGCGGACAGGGACCCCCATGTGTCCACGACGACGAGGCACGAATCCGCGTCCACCACGGCCATGGTTTCTTCCCATGGCGCCTGAGTCAGGACGTACACGCGGTCCGCCGGACGGTCGATCCGAAATCCCGGGGAATCGGCCTGACATGCCGTAATGCAGGCGAACAGCACGGCCACACACAGAATGAAAAGCGGATTTTTCATGTTCAATTATCTGCTTTTTCAGGGCGACGCGCCGCGTCGCCCCTGCGGATAAATACAAAACGTGTTCGGAACGACAGATCCACAAAACCTGGGGCTGCCAAAAAAGTCGGTTTTAGCGACAATCCGCTCGCCGAGCGGAGTCGAGGCGAGCCGTAAATCCGTCACTAAGCGCCCTTCGACGGAGTTTACCCCTCGACTTGATCGAGGGGCTCAGGGCGCGGGTAAAATGGACTTTTTGGACAGCCCCAGGTTGTTCTGAAATGTCCTCCCGGTCGGAAGCCGCCGTCTCCGCGCCGGCAATAAGAACTGAATCACCGAGCCGTCACCCGCACCTTCCCGCCGCCCGTCCGCGCCTGGTAATGGCTGTCGTACATGGCCTCGCACAGCGCGGGCGCCAGATCGTACGCGCCGGCCGAGACCGCGTTGATCTTGACAAGAAATCCCTGCGGCTGGTTCCGCAGATCGAAGAACCACATGATGCGGTCGTCCCGGATGTCCGTGAATGCGGCCTCATTGGAGGGTATATCCGAAGCCCAGGCCGGAAGATCTTCGCCCGTCATGCGCAGGTTCTCGATTTCCCACCCGGACGGGAGCACCTGGGTGAGCGCCACATTCTCGATGACCTGACGGTGTGTCTCGGAAGGCTGAACGCGGAAGATCCCCCATAATTCCGTGCCCTGCTTCAAGACGGACGGATCCAGAATCCCGCCGTCTTCTCCGCGCCACTCCACGTTGAGGGTCAGATTGCGGGCCAGGGGTGAAACGTCCGGAACCAG
>CAZNXX010000191.1:0-5300 GCA_964577095.1 uncultured bacterium
CTCGCGATGTCCGATAGTCCGGCAAAAGACGGCCGGACAGTTCGGGCCTACAATATAAGTTCACAGATTAAAGTTCAAAGTTCAAAGGGAAGGAGACTTTTCCCGGATATTTGTTCTCTTGTTTTTCTTCAAACCTTGTACCTTTTTCCGTGATGTCCGATAGTCCGGCTAAAAGTGTTCCGGGTTCCGAGTTTCGAGTTTAAAGAAGAGTTCCGGGTTACGAGTTGAAAAGGGTACTTGAAACCCGGAAATGCTTTTTTAACCCGGAACCCGGAACTCAGAACCCGAAACATTTTTCAGTACCTCCCCGGCGCGAAGCCGACGAAGGGGCCGGGCTTCTTCTCGGTTCCCGCGCGGTATTCGATGAACATCATCGCGGAATAGTGGTATCCGACCGCGTGGTCGCGCACCAGGTACGCCAGGCCGCGGTAATCCTCCGTACCCCCGGCCGGCGGCCGGGTGAGCAGGGCCTCGAACGCGAGGCCGGAGAGAAAGCCATCGGGTATCACGATGAGACTGCGTCCGCGTATCCACGGCTCGACCGGAAGGACCAGCGCGCGCCAGCACCAGTGCGCGTTGTCCGTGTACCGGCCGTAGTCCATGGCGACGATGCCGTCGCGCACGCCCCGGACGCGGCTTTCGAGGTCCGGCGGCCTGGGCACGCGGGTCATTTCGAAGATGGAATCCGTGACCGTGAAAATCGTGACGAAGCGGTCTCCGGTGAAGTATTCCACCAGCGCGTCCCGGGGGCCGATCAGCCGGTCGCGCAGGTCCCGCACCGTGACGACGTGGTCGCCGTACCGGACGCTGAGGTAATCCGGAAATTCGCGCTGGAGCCGGACGATCAGGTCGTTCCATTCGCGCTTGACGGCGAAGCGCCTCGCCTTGAGGGATTTCAGCCGGCCGCTCTCGACGTCCGGCCGCCCCGCGGTTTCATCCCGGATGTCCTTCTCCAATTCCCGGTATTCGGTCCGGAGCCGGCTCTCCTCCCGGATCAGCTTCGTCGGAACGCCCCCGAACGTCATGGCCCGTTCGTCCATGAGGGAGCGAAGCTGGACGAAGACCTTGGCCTTCTCCGAGAAGAGAAAGGCCTTTTCCTTGAACCGTTCGTCGCCGGTCCGGGCGTACAGCGCGGCCGCGGTTTCGAGGCCCCGGCCGTAGACCAATCCAAAGTCCGCCGCCAGGTTCAGCCTCGGCTCGACGGACAGTATGCCGCTTCCCAGCCGGTCCATCAGCCGCATGGCCAGCTCCCAGGTCGACAGGGCGGTCTCCAGGTCGGCCGTGCCGCCCTCCCCGCAGCCGACCATCCTCTCGAGGGTCCGGGCCTTGAGCCAGAGCAGTGAGAGCACGGAGAAGTCGACAGTCTTCCCCTCGATATCGGGATTCGACCGGATGTTCGGGTCGTTGAAATCCGCATGGGTCGCGATGAGCGCTTTCTGGTAGTTCCGGAGCGCCTCGCGGTACCGTCCCAAGTCCCGGAGCGCGTCCCCGATTCCCTTGTACGACTCCGACATCCACTCGGACCTGGGATTCAGGATTTGCGTCCGTATCGCCAGGGCCCGGCGGTAGTAAATCAGGGCCAGGCCCGGCCTATGGGTGAGGATGTACACGTGGCCGATGCGGAACTCGATTTCGGCGGTGAGCAGGCGGTTGCGTTCCGGGTTTTTCATGCACACGGCGAGGCCCTTGAGGAGTTCCTCCTGCATCGGGCCGTATTCCTTTTTTTGGGCGTGGATGTATCCCATGTGGTTGTGCACGCCCGCGACCGAGGGGTGGTCCGGACCCAGGGCGCGGGTGTACACGAGAAGCGCCTTTTTCTGGAAGTCCATGGCCGCGGCGAAATCTTCCTTGTGCATGTACAGCGTCCCGAGGTTCTCGTAGGCCCTGCCGACTTCGGGATGCCATTCGCCGAGATGGAGGCGGTCGATGTCGAGGGCCCGGTTGAAGAAAATGAGCGCGTTCTCCCAGTCGTGACGGCTCTTGTAAACAGTGCCCGCCAGCAGATACGCCTCTGCGAAATCCGGATGGTCCTCGCTCCTGCAGGTCCGCAGGACGGCCAGGCACGTGTCGATGCAGTCCATGGCCTCGGAAAAACGCGTGTTCGCGATGTGCGCCTGGCCGATCCGCTGGTACGCCAGGCCGAGAAGCGGGGGGTCCGCGGCCGCCAGGGGAAGGGCCCGCCGGTAACAGGCCAGCGCGGAGTCGAAATTCTCCTGTTCGAAGCGGAGCCGGCCCAGGCCCACCCAGCCCGCCGCGGTTTCGGGCCCCGGACGCGTCAGACGGGCCGCGGCTATTTGCAGGGCGCTGTCGAAAGCCGCCTGCGCCGATCCGAAGCGTTCCAGCCGGATCTCGTTCTCGCCGATTCCGGACCAGCAGCGCGAAACGTCGGCCCAGTCCCCCTTCACCGCGCTGATCGCCAGCGCCCTGCGAAAGCTGGAGAGGGAGCGGCTGTACAGCGCGTCGCGGTATTCCTGCTCGGCCTCCACGATGATGGATCGGGCGGACCCGGACGGGGGATGGGCGGAAACCGGGGCGGCGGGCGGATCTTTTTGCCTGGAATCGGAGTGGACGATCAGCAGGAGAACGAGGATCAGGAAAGGGATGTGCGCGGCCGCACGGAGAACGGTTCCTGCACGCCGGACTGGCCGCGGCGCGGGATTGCGGCGCTTTTTTTTCAGCGGTCTCACCGGCGCGGCCGCCGCTTGCGGGCGGCCCCTCTTCGCCGCGTCCGCAGGAGAACGCCGGCCAGAACCGCGGCAGCCGCGGCGCAGGCCGCAGCCAGGGCCGCCGGACGGAGACCGGACCGCTTCGCCCCGACGGCGATGGGCTCCAGACTGCCCGCCTGCGCGAACGCGGCCCAGAAAACCGGGCTGGCCCGCCTTCCGTCCGCGGTCTCCAGATAGGCGAGCTTCGCGGAACGCAGTGCCTCGTGTTTTCTCATCCCCTCGGAGAGACCCTTATAATAGCCGGTCATCAGATCGAAGCCCGCGCGGTCGTCGACCGGCCAGAGGCTCATCAGCACGGCCGGGCACCCGGCGACCAGGAAACACCGGCCCGTGCTCAGAAACCCTTCGCCGGGCGCGAGTATGCCGGTCCCCGTCTCGCAGGCATCGAGAACAGCCAGGTTCGCGGAGAGGCGCATGTCGTAGATTTCGTAAAGATTGAGGGAGCCGTCCTCGCCGGAGCCGGGTTCCGGGGAAAAGATCAGCCGCGTGTAGGGAGGGTTGTCCGGATCGACGATGCAGTGCGTGGCGATGTGCAGAATGCCGGCTTTCAGCGCCTCCCGCTTGAATGCGCGTTCCGTGGCGCGGCCGCCGCAGTATGCCCTGCCCCCGGCGTTTTTCGCGATTCCCGAAACCTCCCGCTCCGCCCAGCTCAGGCGTATCATTCCCGTCCGGACGGTGTCCGCCGGGGTCGTTGTTCGATCGGAATGGGGTTCCGGGGCGCATCCGGCCAGGCCGCAGAATGCGGCGGACAACGCGAGGACAAGCGGGATTCGGATGGCCGTTCTCCTTGAAGGGCGGCCCCGCTTGCCGCGGGAGCCGCGGGAGAGCGGGGGAATTCCTGCGGTTACGGACCGGGCGCGTTCCGCCGCAGGCGTCCGGCCAGTTCGGCCGATTCGCGGCTGAACGGCCCTCCCGCGAGGCGGAGGGTGTCGAGCAGGGCCAGTGCGTCCTCGGTCTCGCCCTGCCGGACGTGACAGAGGGCCGCGTACCAGGCGGCCTGCAGTTCCCAGTCGCTCCCGCGGCTGAGAGCCGCCTCCCTGAGATGCGACAGGGCCGAGCGGGTGTCGTTCAACGCCAGGCTCGCGACGCCGGCGTAGAAATGCGCGGTCGGGTTCTCCGGCTCGCGGGCCAGGAGGGTTTCGAGCATGATCCTGGAGCTCCGGTAATCGCCCGCGTCGTATTCGGCCATCGCGTTCTCCAGCCATCCGGCCTGCTCCTGGCTGCGGAACAGCGGGATTGTGTTCGGATACGGCTCGAAATAGGAGTCGAACAGGCTTTTCGTTTCGGGTTCGCGGGGAAGAACGGCCAGGAGCACAACGGCCGCGACCGGAACCAGGGCGGCCAGGCCCAGGGCCAATACCCTGCCGCGCCTGCGGCCCGGAGCCCGGGACGGGCGCGACGCCCTCGCGCGAAGCTTGAGCTCGGACACGATTTTGCCGGCCGTTTCCGGATCCCCGGCCGCCTCCATGCCGTCCATGGCCTCGGAACAGAACAGGCAGGCCGCCAGGTGCTCCTCGATCTCGCGTCGCTCCGCAGCTGTGCCGCGACCGGACGCGTAAGCCGCGAATTGGTCGAAGCTCAGGCATTGCGTCTGCCGGAACATGCCGCACAAGGGCGGGGCCGGCTGACGGACTTTTTTCTTCATTTTTCCCCTCCCGCGAAACGGGCTGCAGCGATCTTCAGGTTTCTTCTTCCGTTCTGGATGCTGCTTTTCACCTGCGTGACCGGGACGCCCAGAATCTGAGCGATTTCCCGGTAGGATTTCCGTTTCAGGTAAAAGAGCTCGACGCACGATTTCTGCTCTCCGTCCAATCCGTCGAGCAGGGTCTCGCAGTCCGGAAGTTCCCTGCCTGTAAGATTCAGAAAGTACCCGTTTTCCACAACCGCGGCGTCCGTTTCAATCAGCGGCCTGAAAATCATTTTCAGGCGCGAGGCCTTACGGAGCCGCATTAGACAGTGGTTTTTCGTGACCGCGTGCAGCCATGCCGGCACATTGGAGACCCGGTGCTTTCCGGCTTCGGACAGGAGTTTGTGGAAAATGTCCATGACCGCGTCCCTGCATTCCTCCTCGTCCTTCAGGTATTTCCGGCACACGAGGAAAATCGTGTGGCTGTAGCGCAGGAACCAGGATTCAATGGTTGCCGCGTCCGGCACTGCGGGCTCCTGGGAAGGGGAGAAGGATTCGGTTTTACCGAATGGAATTCGCATGAAGTCCTGAAATTTTTTCCGGACAGGGACAACGCCTAAATCAAGGATCTGATTGAACTTAAATGTAAAACGGATTTTTGAAAAATGCAACAGGAAAAATCAATTATATGGAATCCGGGGATTTTCCGCATCCAATATTTATGGACCGGGTGTTTTCGGATATCCGTTCCAGGTCCATGCAGAAGCAATAGAGGAGGGATTTCCGGACTTCTTTGGCGGGAGGCGGTCGTTCCGGAAAACCATACGCCGACACAACCCCCGGGAGGGGGGTCATAGGGAGAGAGAGAAACCACCCGTCTCAAGCAGGCGGGTGTTTTTTTTTGTAAAGTCCCGAGTTCTGAGTTCCGAGAAAGAAATGGTTCCGTG
>CAZNXX010000192.1:0-5287 GCA_964577095.1 uncultured bacterium
CATTCACGAAAATGTCGGGGACGGGAAACGATTTCATCGTTTTCGACAACCGGGATGGCCGTTTCGCGGGCGATGAATCCGCGTTCTTTTCCGCTGTCTGCCGGAGGGGGCATTCGGTCGGCGCGGACGGCGTCATTCTCGCGGACCGGGGAGCCTCGGCGCCGGTCCGGATGCGCTATTACAACGCGGACGGCGGCGCGGCCGCATTCTGCGCGAACGGCGCCCGCTGCGCGGCCCGGTTCGCCTTTGAAAAGGGCTTCACCGAGGATCGGCGCTTCATCCTCGAGGCTTCCGACGGCAGCCATGAGATGGAAGTCCTGGATGAAACCGTCCGCCTGCGTATGGCCGAACCCGCGGGTTTTACGGCCTCCCCGGCGGTGGCGGCCGATCCGCGCTTCCGCGAGGCCGGATTCATCAACACGGGGGTTCCCCATCTCGTCCTGTTTCTGGACGACGAGGTGATGCTGGAAACCCTGGACATCGAATCGGAGGCGCCTTTCTACCGGCATCATCCGGCCTTTCCGGGCGGAACCAACGTGAATTTCGCAGCCCGAACCGCGGACGGCGCGGTCCGGGTCCGCACTTTTGAACGGGGCGTCGAAGGGGAGACCCTTTCCTGCGGAACCGGCTGCACAGCCGTCGCCCTGGTCGCGTCCAGGACCGGACGGACCGCTTCGCCCGTTTCCGTGCGCACACGCGGCGGCCTTCTGACCGTCGATTTTGATCGCCGATGGGAAATCGTGGTTTTGTCCGGACCTGCGGTGACCGTTTTTGAAGGCGTTCTGCGCCCGGCGTCGTGGAGCGCCGAACCGTGAAACGCGTCTACCTGGTCGACGGCTACAACCTGCTTCACCAGTTTCCGGAGATGCGGCGGAAGATGGAGTACGATCTTGAAAACGCGCGGGAATCTCTTCTGGCGCGGCTGGCGGGCTTTTCTCACGCAAAAAACGCGGAGGTTTCCGTCGTGTTCGACGGATCCGGAGAACCGGATCCGGCTCCTTCACGCAAGCGGACCGTGCGCGTCCGATTCTCCAGACCTCCGGAGAAAGCCGATCCGCTGATTAAAAGGATGATATCCGACAGGAAAAAGGGAGAGGAACTCATTCTGGTTTCATCGGACCGGGACATCGGCGACTATGCGCGTCTCTGCGGCGTCAAGGTCGAATCGTCGCAGACGTTCGCGCAGGCCATGGAGCGTCAGTCCGGTTCTCCGGATTCGGACATCAGGACCGACCGGCCCATGTCGGACCGGGAAATGCGGGAATGGATGACGCTTTTCGGGGGGGATAGAAAGGGGGAACCACCGGATTCCTGATCCGCTTCCGGCCGCGGTGCTTCTTCCGCCGGTCCTGACGCGCCTCCCGGCCCCTCGCCTGCGCCCCGCCTTCCTGAACGTCCATCCCTGATCCGTAATTTCCGGCTGCCGCTCACCCGCCCCATCCTGATCAACCCCCCGCAGATTACCGGATGAACCCGCTGATCCGCCAGCCGACGATAGAAACCGCCGAAGACAGAGTCATGCCCCAGAGAATATCCACGACCGCGACGAGAACCGGCCACCTCCGGAGCGTGGCCAGATTGCTGAGTTCATAGGTGGAATACGCCACAAGCCCGAACAGGCCCCCGTTGAGAGCGGCCTGGCCGGCCGAGCCCGCGCCGGCCATGGGCAGGACGACAAAACGGAGGAGACCCGCGGGAAAGAGAACATAGAACAGAACGGCCGCGGGCCAGCGCAATCCGTCCGCCATCAGATGGCCCAGATGTCTCCGGTAAAAGGACCGGGCAGCCAGACCGAGCCAGGCCGTATCCAGGACGAAGAAAAGCCCGGCGGTGACGCCGAGCAGGACAAGGAATGCGCGGTCGGGCATCTGCGGGTATCCTTCCATGATCCGTCTCTCTCCCGGTCTAACGCGGACAGCGGAATTCCGTCATCCGATCCCGTACGGTGGACCGGAAAACGCTGTCGGTCTGCACGGTGAGCGCCCTGCTCAGGGACCGGCAGGCTGAGAGCGTATCCTGCCGCGTCGCGGCGGCAATCTGGGCGAGTCGGTAATGAATCCAGGCCGCGTTGGAATCGACCGCCAGGGCGGCGCGGCACGCCTGTTCCGCCTGTGCAAAACGCTGAAGCCCGGTGTGATGAGCCGCCAGGTCGGAATACCCTTCCAATACCAGACGGCTGTCGGATGCATCACGGCGGGCCAGACCTTCTTCGAGCCTGGGAATGCCGGCCGCCGGTCTGCCGGATCGGATCTCGGAAAGGCCCGTGATTCTCAGGAGAAACGCGCGGTCCGACGGACCAGGCATGCGGGTCGAGTCGGCTTTCGTCATTTCGGCAGTCGACCGGATTCCGTCCTCCGCAGCAGCCGCATAGTCTCCCCGGAGAAAACGGGCGTATGCCCGGTACAGACGCGCCGTCATGTTCCGCTCGTCCGACACGAGGGCCGCGGTCAGATCCTCTTCCGCGGCCTGAATCCGCCCCTGGCTGAGCCGGAGCCGGCCCCGTGCCGACTGCGCGGCCGACAGTCCGAGCTGGATCGACGCGCTTCCGGACCCGGAAATGCAGCGATCCAGCGCGCGCCGGCCGTTCAGTGTGTCGCCTTCATGAAAATACCGGAGCCCCGCCACCAGGGATACGAGAAAAACGGCCTGCCTGGGAAGCAGTTCACGCACGGTTTCCTGAAGCCCGGCGCCCTGCATCGGGAAGTCCCGGAAAAGTAAAGCGGATCCGGACGTGTCCGCCAGGCCGATCTCCGCGGCGATCCGCATCTGCAGGACGGCCATAGAATCGGAACCGTCCGGCGGATTGCGGCCGAGTGTCTGGGGCAGCGCGAACACGGGGAAGATGCCTGCATCGTCGTAACGGCCCCAGAAAAGCATCCAGGCATCCGCCTGCCAGCCCAGTTCATAGGCAGGCCCCGTGTCTTCGTCCGGCAGTTTCAGCGGGCAGGTTTCGACGCGGATACCCGGGTAATCGCGGAATTCCCTTCGCAGGGTTTCCGCGATCCGGTCCTGCACATCGAAACGCAGCGTCCCGAGGCTCTCGAAATCCGCGACCAGGATCAGCGTTTCGTCGGGAAACGCCGGGCCGCCTCCGGAAACCCATTGCGGAACGCCGGCGTCGCGGCGTTGCATGACCGGATAGATATACTGCAGAAAGACGAGAACGGAGCTGAAAATGGTGCAGATGGAGGCTCCCAGGACGATCCAGTGGGAGATGCCCTTTTTCCGCTTCTTCTTCGGTGTTTTCTTCGAGGGCCAGAACATAAGCGTCCGAAACGTGGTTTTCCCGGAAACCCGTCTGTCACGGCCGGACAGCACGGACCTGAAATGATAAGAAAATCGGATCAGAAATACAACGGGAAAAAAGGGAAGCCCGGCGGTGCCGCCTGCCGTGCCCCGACCGGCCGGTCGCGGATGCGGACTCTCCGCCGTTATCGGGAGGAAGCGCCGGTCCGGTCTTTCCGGCGATTCCGGACTGTCCGCGGTTCAGTCGCGCCGGACCGCCTTCGCGGGTCCGGATTCCCGGCCTGCTTTTCGCGAAGATGCGCCCGCGCCAGAAGCGTCAGCGCCCGGGCCGCCATGGTCAGGCTCTTCTTTCTGCACCGGACCCGACCGGCGTTGTAGTCCCCCCCCGAACACGGAATGCCGAGAAAGAACACGCGCCTGGCGCGCCCCCGGTACACGTCGGTCTCATCCGAATCCGACACAGGATCCGGGCATCCGGAGAATATGTCGACCTTCGGCATTCCCGCGAGCGCCTTCCGGACGAAACGCCCGGTTTCGGGATCGGCGCATTTCTCGATCGTGATGTCCGCGCGGGTTCTGACGCCGGTCACGTCCACGACCACGACCGTGTCTTCCTTCGAAAGAGTCCGACGGACCGCCCTGGCGCCTCCGAAATCCGTCTCTTCGCCGTAGGTCAGTTCGATCCGGACGCCTTCCAGGTCCAGGCGTCCGCTGAAGAAGGCGTCCATGACCGCCTTGACGCCCGCGAAGTTATCCAGATGGCCGTAACAGACGGCGCCGCCTCTCTCCAGCCGGCACCGGTGGCTGCGGAACCCGGTGTCTGCGTGACAGGAGATGACGAAGTGGGATTGCGTCTGCATGGCGATCTCCCCTGATCCGGCTGAACCGGTTCCCGCTCTTGACCCGGCATGCCGGCGGTTATCCCCCCAAAATAGAATCGCCCCCTCCGTAGGGGGCGATCGTGACGGTAATCGATCCCCGGGGGATCAGAGCAGAATCTTGACCCCGAATCCGGCATCCATGCCGAACAGTCCGCTCCGGTTGCCGTTCGATTCGAAATTTCCTCCGAGAAATTTGACGCGCATGTCTCCGAGCGCGTTTTCCCACAGGGTGAACTGGATGCCGACGCCGGCGCCGGCCGCGAAACCGTCGAGCTCGGAACGGGTCTCGGTGAGCACTTTCACCGTCTGGCGGGCGTAATAGCGGGCATCGGCCAGGAGAAAGAGACCGCCCTCGCGGAAGGCGACAGCCTTGTAGACGGCGTTCATTTCAAGCTGGCTTCCCTGCGGCTTGCCCGGCGCCTCTTCGAGCTTGAGCCCCTGAAGCGTCTGAACTTTATCGTTGAACCGGGCCGTAAACAGGGCCATCCAGTACTGTCGGTCGAATTCGCGGTACAGCCCGATACCGACCGTGGTTTTCGCGCCGGCCTGGAATATCTCCTTGTCGCCGAGCATATCCTTCTGATAGAACGTGTATTCCGCGTCCGCCATCAGCTTGAAATGATCGTCCAGCCGGACGTCAAGGCCGACCTGTGCCGTCGCCTCGTCCCCCGGCTCGTAGGGGTCGTCCGCGGTTTTGACAATGCCGTCGAATTCATACCGGTATTCGACGGGATTGTACCGTCCCCGCATGAGGTACTGGCCGCCGACCCCGAGAACCGCCTTCTCGCCGAGGGGGAACGCGCCCGCGGCGCCGGCTCTGGCGCACAGGCCCTGTCCGTACACCGGAAGCGAGAAGCGGAAAAAATTCTGACTGAGTATCTGGCCGAGCTCGAATTCTTCGTTGTTCAACCGGGTCTTGCCTGTGGGGACGCCCAGTCCGAAGTTCAACAGAAGCGTCTTGTTCGGATGCAGGTACGATCCCTGAATCCAGGTATCCGACGTTCCGTTGATCTTGTACCTGCCGTACCACCGGCTCATGGCCGGTGTGTGCTGAATCGAGAGCCGGATATCCCGGCCCACGGGCGCGGTGAGCAGGACGGGAAAAGAGACCTGATTCACGACCCGGTGATCCCCGGCCTCCATCCGCCACATCTGGACGG
>CAZNXX010000193.1:0-5218 GCA_964577095.1 uncultured bacterium
ACCCCGGGGTCGACCCCGGGGTCGGTTATTCCTCTTCCGGCCGGTTGTACAGGATGTTCCGCATTATTTCCCTTTTCCGGGCGACCGCCTCGGTGCACACCTGGCCTTCGCCGGATACGGCCTCGGCGAGGGTTACGCCCACTTCCGCCTCTCCTGCCGCGACTATGTCCGCGCCTGCTTTCCGCAAACCTTCCGCGTCGCGCAGGTGGGTGCACCGCGCCAGAATCCGGATGCTCCGGTTCAGGCGCCGCACGCGCTGCACGATCTCCGGCCCTCCATCAAGGTCCGCGCTGAGAATGAGGCTACCGGCGCCCGCGACGCCCGCTTCCTCGAGCGTGCCCTGCCGCTGCACGTCTCCGTACATCGCGATGAAACCGCTCGCGCGGAGTTCGCGGACCGTGTCCAGATTCAAATCGATCACGGTCACGACCCGGCCCTGCTCCTCGAGCACGCGGTGCACGATGCGGCCGACCGGGCCGTACCCGACCAGGATGCAGTGATCCGGGTCCATCGCCGGGGACGGGGCCGGCGCCGCGGGCGTCCGCCCCGCCATTCTGGCCGGCAGTCCCTTGAACAGTTTGTAGATGAACGGATTCAGGCTGATCGAAATCATGGATGCCGCGACCAGGGCGTTCCACCCGGTTTCCGGAATCACGCCCAGGCCCAGCGCCACGGTTCCGAGAATGAAGCTGAACTCGCCCACCTGCGAGAAGGCAGCGCCCACCGGAAACGCGATTGCTGAAGACGCGCCCAGCAGCCGCACCGTCGCGACCGCGATCAGGGGCTTGCCGAGAATCACGATGAACGCGACGGTCGCCACGGTAACCGGTTCATGGATGAGGCTGGAAGGAGAGAAGAGCATCCCCGCGGCCACGAAGAACAGCACCGAGAAGGCGTCGCGCATGGGCACCGCGTCCGATGCCGCGCGCGCCGCGAATTCCGACCGTCCCACGGCCAGACCCGCTAAAAAAGCGCCGAGCGCGATGGACACGCCGAAACCCTTGGCCGACCCCACGGCAATGCCGATGGCCAGCACCAGCACCGCGAGCGTGAACAGCTCGCGGAGCCGGGTTCTGGCGATGCGCTCCAGGGCCGGGGGAATCACCCAGCGGCCCAGCACGGCCACGAGAACCGCCAGGCCCGCGAGCTTGGCGGCCGCCAGCCCGAGCACCGGACCGATCCCGGACCGCGTACCCGCGTCCGGCCCGAACCAGATCGGCAGGATGAGCAGAAGCGCCACGGTGATGATATCCTCCACGACCGTCCACCCGATGGCGATGTGCCCGATCGGGGCGTGCAGGTCGTGGTGCTCGTCCAGCATGAGCGCCATGACCACGGTGCTCGCGACGGAAACGGCCATGCCGAGGATGATGCCCGAGGTCCACGGCCATCCCTCCAGCCGCAGAAGGGCCGCCAGGCCGAGCGTGGACAGGGTGCTCTGGATGAGCGCGCCGGGCAGGGCGATCTTCCACACGGCCGCAAGCTCGGACAGGTTGAAACGCAGTCCGGTGCCGAAGAGCAGAAGGATGACGCCGATCTCCGCGAACTGTTCCGCGACGCCCTGCTCCACGACCAGGCCGGGCGTGTGCGGCCCGATCAGCATGCCGGCCAATAAATATCCCACGATGGGCGACAGCTTCATCCGGTTGGCGGCGTACCCGAAGATCAGGGCGCCCGCGAGTCCGGCGACGAGTGTGGTGAGAATGTTCAGTTCATGGCCCATGGCTTAAAGTTCATAGTTCATAGTTCATGGTTCATAGTTAGTAGAGTTGTTCCGGGTTCCGGGTTCCGGGTTCCGGATTTGCGGATCGGATATCGCAACCCTTCAATCTTCAATCGCAGATGTTCTTACCCGGACGATTCGGCCGGCTATTCCCCTGGATGAAACGGGTCCTTACCGTCCCACTTTCCCCCGCCCGCGAGAACGGTGTACAGGGCGTCGTGCGCCATGGTCTCGAAAATCGTGAATTCAGTGAACGAGATCACATCCCTGCAGTCCACGAATTGCCGCTGTTTCGGCAGATCCTTCACGACGGGCAGGGATTTCGCCCTCCGGCTTCCCCATCCGGACACGCCGGGGCCGAACACCGTGATTCCGGGTTTCGGACCCATACCCCTGGACGCGGTATAGGCGCTTTCCCGGTCGTGGATGTTGTGCACCTGGTGGAATCCCAGTCCGGTCACATAGCTGATCCCGACCGGATTCAGGCCCAGCTTGTAGTCCATCAGTTCGGATGCGGCATCGAGATACCGCTGTTCCCCGGTCAGGCTCCACTGGAGCATGGGACAGCAGGCATACTGGGGCTGGCGCACGTTGTGCCCCCACGCGGTTCCGACCGGGTTGTTCCCGATCGGATAGTCCCGTTTTTCAAGCTCGGCGACGATGCTGTCCGCGGCCGCGCGCAAAGCCGACCTGAAGAATGCCGCGACAACAGGATCCGTCGGCCTGTTTTTCTCCGCGATATAGGAATACAGATAGGCCGGATTGTCGAACCGAAGGTCATTCAGGGAGTACCCGGGAGTCGTGAAAAGATGAAAGCGGAGCGAGTCCGCGATCGTGTACAGTTCCTTCACCGTCCGGTGGGCATTCTCGTTTCCGGTCATCAGATACGATTGAACGGCGTAATAGAGTTTCTCCGGCGGGGCCATCTCAGCGGCTCCGAATGCTGCGGCTTTTTCCGCGCGCCTCGCGAGGGAATCGGAAAGCTCCGGTTTGTAAGGTTTGATCAGCCGGGCCAGGTGCATGAAGAGACCGGCGGATGCGCAGGTCGCGCGCGGATCGACCTTGACCGTTCCGTACGGCTTGGTGTCCAGATCGAGCGGCGCCGCGAACGGTTCGGAATATCCCCTGGTTTCGGTTCCGAAATGAACACTGCCGTCCGGGTTCTGGAGATACTGCCAGACCAGGCTCCCCCATTCCGCCTCATCCAGAATGTCCGGAATTCCGTTCTCATATCCCAGGATGTTGTATGCGGAGTCAAAACGGCCAGGCAGGTCGAACTGGCCGTCCGTGAATACGGACGGGAATGCCTCGTAGATCATGAGATCGATGACGGGGTTGGAGATGTGGTAGGCGCGCCGGTCCGCGTCGCCGGCATCGTGGTAACCGCCGTAGCAGGCGAAGGAAGGCTCGTCGCCTTTTACAATAATGTTTGCCTCCCCGATGGGGCCGTCCGTGTCGTATACCAGAGTGTGGCAGGCCTTTTCACGGATGGGCGGAACATGGATCGGGCATCCGCATCTCTGCATATAATGGCCGCGGAACAGGAGATAAGCGGCGCGCCTGGCGAATGCGCCGCCGACGCCGAATGGAAGCGAACAGCCGAAACCCTTCACCGCGATCCGGTAGGGCCCGCCTTCAGGCACGCCGGAGAGGTCGATGCGGTAGGGGAAGTCCCCGGTGCTCGAATCGAAAGCCGTTTCGCGCAGACGGCCTTTGAGCACGGTTTTTCCGGACGCGGTCAGGAACACCTCATAATCCGGCAGTGGCCCCTCGATGCGCCTGCCCCCGGCCGTTCCGAGCCAGATCGACAGCATGGCGGACCTGCGCTTCGACAGGCCGCTGTATCCGGCCTGGTTGGTCTTGATGGACTCGCAGAACGTCTTATTGGAACGGAACACGAAGGTGGTGTCGCCGTACGGCGTCTGAACTGCACATCGGCCTCCCTCGGCCAGCCGGGATGTGCGCAGATAGACGTGATGGTCGCAGGGGTCCGCCTGAGTGGCGAATACGCTGATGCTATCCGCTGGTTTGCCGTTGATCCGCCATTTCGAGACATCCGAGACATCGGCCGCTTCGACGTTCAGCGTGTCGCCCGTCAGAAAAACGACCAGGACGCGGTCGGAGGCTGTGCGTATTTCAGTCAGGGTGAGTCTGGCCTGCGCTGTCGAGAAAGCGGACAGGACGACGGCGGAGAAAACGGCGGTGAAGAGTCTGGAACGCATGGAAAGCCTCCGGTATGATCATGCTTGAAAACACGAATGACGGCCGAGCCTGACCTTCGGCCCGAGCCGGGAAGCAGACACCCCCCCCGGGTCCTGACTACTCCCGGCCGTCTTTCCCGAAACCAGCCGTGAAAAAAGCGCCCGCGGCCTTGAACGGCCGCGGGCGCTCTGTAGCTCAAACAATAAACCGGAAAACCGGCTTACTTCATCAGCGTCATCTTGGTGGTCATGACGTTGTCCGCGGTCTGCAGCCTGCAGAAGTACATGCCGCTGGACAGGTTGTTGGCGCTGAACTGGGCGGTATGGCTGCCGGCGGGCATGATGCCGTCCGCCAGAACCGCGACTTCCCGGCCCATCATGTCGAACACCGACAGGCGGACCTTGCCAGCGGACTTCAGGCTGAAGGGAACCGTCGTGGTCGGGTTGAAGGGGTTGGGATAGTTCTGGGACAGACCGAAGTTCCGGGCGACCGGAGCGTTCTCGTCCACTGCGTTGATCAGCCGACTGCTGAGGTAGGCGGTGCCCCAACCGGAAGCATCGTTCCAGGAGGGATCGCCGACTTCCGTCCACCACTTGGTGACGGCTGAGCGTGCGTCGTCGTCATTGTCTCCCTGCTGCATTTCAAAGCCGAATTCAGCGTTGGCAACGGCTTCCAGCTGAATGCTGGCCAGGGGGAACTTGACTTCAAGGTCCCAGCCCAATTCGGTGTCCTGATTCACGAATTCGATGTCCGGCGTGGCTGTGGCATAAACGCCCCCGCCATCGAGATCCGCAGGCGCTACGGCCGCATGTCCGAAACGGATCTGCATGTCGTTGACGCCATCGTAGGCAGCAGCCTTGCTGTTGTCGCCGTCAAAGTAAACTTCGAAGCAATCGCGCTGATACGTGTCATTATGAACATCCTGGATGATCTCATCCCATCCTTCGATGTACATGTAGAGATTGTTGTCGTCGTACATCGCCCACGCACGTGCGAAATTGTCCTCGTAGCTGTCCGGCCAGGTGCCGGGGGAGCCGTGGTTGTCGAAGGAGTTGATCTGGAACGGAACCGCGTTTTCCCACAGGGCGACTTCAAAGGCGCCGTCGATCACCGGGGCAGTCCCGGTCTTGGGAATTTCCAGGGTCTCGCCGATCAGACGGTCGGTCAGGATGGCCGTGCCGAACGTAGAGGCATCGTTCCACGACGGGTCGCCTGCAGCCACCCACCACTTGGAGGTAGATTCGCGGGCTTCGCCGTCATTGTCGTTCTGCTGAAGCTCGAAGCCGATCTGCG
>CAZNXX010000194.1:0-5140 GCA_964577095.1 uncultured bacterium
GCCGGAGGTCGCCGCCGCTTCCCCTCAGCGTGGTCAGGCAGGCCATGAGCGCGCCCAGGCCGGAGCTGTTGATCCAGCTCACCTCCTTCATGTCCAGGACAACAAAGGTCAGACTCTCGCGGATTGCCCGGTAGACGCGGTCCTGCAGCGGACGGGTCTCGTCGCCCCCCATGATTTCCCCCTCCGGCGCCAGTACCAGGATGGAATCGACTGTTCTTTCATTGATCTTCATGGGTTGAATCCTTTCTCGGTGACGGCCGTTCCGGCGGACCGGGTCGACGCCGGAGCGCCGGTCACTCGTATCGGAGCGCGGTGATGGGATCGAGCTTGGCAGCCTTGCGCGCGGGATACAGTCCGAATCCCAGGCCAACCAGGGAACAGAAGAAGAATCCGATCAGGATCCACGGCACCGGAATCGACGCCGGGACGGGAGAGACCAGAGCCACGAGCTGGCCGATGCCGATGCCCGCGAGTATGCCGATGATGCCGCCCACCTCCGAGAGCAGGACGGCCTCGACGAGAAACTGCAGCATGATGTCGCGCCGGTTCGCGCCGACCGCCATCCGGATGCCGATCTCCCGGATCCGTTCGGAAATGGACACCAGCATGATGTTCATGATGCCGATGCCCGCCACGAGCAGGGAGAACGAGACGACCACGATGGCGCCGATTCGGATCGCCCGGGTCATGTTGTTGAACGAATCGACCAGCGTGGCGCTGGACCAGACCTCGAAATCGTTGTCCTTTCCCGGGTCGACTTTCCGGACCGCGCGGAGAACGCCGATCACCTGCTCCTTGGCCTCCTCGATTCGGGTCGCGTCCCTGGCCTGGATGGTGATGTTCAGGGAACGGTCCTTGCCGTAGTATTTCATCAGCGTGGTGAGCGGAACGATGACGATATTGTCGCGGCTCCGGCCGAACGACTGGCCGAGTTTTTCGAGCACGCCGATCACGTCGTACCGGCGGCCGTCGACGATCACCGACTCGCCGACCGGGTTGCGGAACGGAAACAGCTCCTCGGCGATGTCCTGGCCGAGCACCGCCACCGAACGGGCGCTCTGGACGTCCATGTCCGTCACGGCCCGGCCGTCCTGGATGAAATACCCGTTGTTCGGGAAGAATGCGGGCACGCCGCCGCCCATCGACACCGTCGGGCTGGTCTTTTTGTCGGCGAACTTGACCGTGACGCCGAACTGCCACGCTTCGGGACCCACGTTGGTGACGAGATCGCAGTGCTCCTCGATGGCCGCGGATTCGACGAGCGTGATGTCCTTCCGGTTGCGGTAGGGGTTGTCTCCGCCGTGCTCGCGGTGTTCCATCGCCGGAAATTTCTGCACCTGGAACACGTTCGATCCGAGCTGTTCCATCTGGCGCTGCATGTCCTTTTGAAGACCCTCGATGAGGCTCTGCATGCCGATGATGGCCATGACGCCGATGATGATGCCCAGGAGGGTGAGGAACGAACGCATCTTGTGCGTCCGGATGATATCCAGCGCGATGGTCAGGCTTTCTCGCAGTTTCTGAAGGGTTTCCTTGGTCTGCATCCGGTTCTCTCCTTGTGCCGGGCGGGGAAGGATACCCACGGCTGAAGCCGTGGGCTAAAGAGCCGCGGGCTGAAATGCGGGCGGCTCCATCGTTTTCGGCCATCCGGCCGTCCGGCCCTGCATGCCGGGTCACTCGTACCGCAGCGCCACGATGGGATCGAGCCGCGCGGCTTTGGAAGCCGGGTATATGCCGAAGAAAAGGCCGATGGTCAGCGTGAAACCGACACCCAGGAAAAGCACGTAGGTCGATATGTACACGGGGATCGGCGAAACCGCGCGGATCAGCAGGGCGATGCCGAGCGAGATGAGGATGCCGATGGTTACGCCCAGGCCGGAGATCACGATCGATTCCATGAGGAACTGCCACAGGATGACCCGTTTTTTGGCGCCGATGGCCTTGCGGATGCCGATTTCCCGGGTGCGCTCGGATACCGACACCATCATGATGTTCATGATGCCGATGCCGCCCACGAGCAGCGAAATCGAGCCGATGCCGATGAGCACGATCCACAGGGTGCGTGTCATCTGGTTGTATATGTCCATGATCTGGCTCTGCTGGTTGACGGCGAAGTCGTCCGGTTTGCCCGGCGTCAGACCGCGCGCCTGCCGCATGATGCCCGTGACCTGGTCGATCAGCGCGTCCGTCTGCCGGGCGTCGGCGGCCTTGATCTGGATGTCCATCGACCGGCGGGACCCGTAGATCTTCTGGAACACGGTGTAGGGGATGTAGGCTGTCGCGTCCATGCTCTGGCCGAACATGTTGCCCCGTTTTTCCATGACGCCCACGACGGTGAACGGAAGGGAGCCGATCTTGACGCGGCGGTCGATGGGGTCGTCGCCCTTGAACAGCTTGTCCTTGACTTCCCATCCGATGACGCACACGGCCCGGTTGAGATCCACCTCGGCGTCTGAGAAAAACCGGCCGGTTTCCGGGGACACGTTGGAACATAACAGGTAGGCCTCGGTCGTGCCGGTGATGGTGACGTTGTTCAGCGATTCGGTCCGGTACTTGATCGTCCGGTTCGCGCTCAGGTCGGGCGCCACGGCCTCGGCGAGCGAGGCGCTCCGGACGAGCAGGCGGAAATGCTTTTCGGTGACGTCCTTGCGGCCCTGGTATTTGAGGAATTCCTCCCACGAACGGATGATCCACGGGAACTTGGACACGTACATCGTGTTGGCGCCGAGGTTGGAGAACTCGGAGCTGACGTAGTGGTTCAGGCCCTGGATCACCGAGATGATCACCGTGACCACGATGACGCCGATGAAGATGCCGAGCGTGGTGAGGATGGTCCGCATCCGGTTGGCCTTGAGCGCGGCCAGCGCGATGCGGAGCCCTTCCGACAGTTCGGTGCGCGATAAGGCCGCCATTTCAGGTCGCCTCGTCCCGTTCCACGCGGCCGTCGCGCAGGCGGACGATCCGGTCGGAGTGCTCGGCGATGTATTCCTCGTGGGTGACGAGGATGATTGTGTTGCCCTGGTCGTGGAGCGATTCGAACAGTTCCATGATCTCGTCGCCCGTGCGGGTGTCGAGGTTGCCCGTCGGCTCGTCCGCGAGGATGATCGAGGGGTTGTTCACCAGGGCCCGCGCGACCGCGACGCGCTGGCGCTGTCCGCCCGAGAGCTCGTTCGGCCGGTGGGTCATCCGGTCCTTCAGCCCCACCCGGACCAGGGCCTTTTCGGCCTTGGTCCGGCGCTCCGCGGGCGGCGTGCCGTTGTAGATCAGCGGCAGCTCGACGTTGTGCAGGGCGGACGCGCGCGGCAGGAGGTTGAAGTTCTGGAACACGAAACCGATCTCCTTGTTCCGGATCTCGGCCAGGCGGTCGTCATCCATGCGGCCGACGTCCTTGGCGTTGAGCTTGTAGGCTCCGGACGAGGGCGTGTCGAGGCAGCCCACGATGTTCATCAGCGTGGACTTGCCGGAGCCCGAGGGGCCCATGATGGCCATGTACTCGTTCTTTTCGATCTTTATGTTGATCCCGCGCAGGGCGTGGATCACCTCGGACCCGATCGTGTATTCCTTGACGACGTTCTGCAGGTCGATCAGCATGTGCTTCTTTCCTCCGGTTGAGATCCGTCCTGCCCGCGGGGCGGGACCAGGCCGTTGCGACTTCTTCGTCGGTGAGGGCCCGCGGGCCCATTCCTCCCGCGCCCCGGAGCGGACGGATGCGCGTCCGCTCCGGCTGGCGTCCCGCTTCCTATTGACCCTCTCCGGACGCTTTCTTTCCGCCTTTGGAGACCGACACCTTGTCCCCGTCCTTAAGCTGCTTCGAGAGAATCCGGTAGGAGCCGCTGACCACCACGTCTCCCTCCGAAAGCCCCTTCACGATCTCGATCTGCGTGTCCGACGAGATGCCCGTCTCCACGGCCACCTGACGGGCGATTCCGTCCTTCACCACGAACACGCATCTCACCGGCTTTTCGTCCTTCGCGACCGCCGGTTTGGCGGGGGCCGGCGGCGGGGTTTCGGCATTCAAGGCCGAATCGGCTTTCGCTCCCTTGTTCTGTTTCGCGGCGGCCTCGGCCTTTTTCCTCTCGGCCCGGGCCTTGGCCGCGGCTTTCGGATCCGGCTTCGGTTTCAGCGGCGGCCGGGCCGTGACGCACTGAATCGGCACCGTGATGACGCTGTCCTTCGATTCGGTGACGATGTCGACGGTCGCGGACATGCTGGGCCTGAGTGTCTCCGGCTTTTCGATCATCGCGACCTTGACCAGAAAGTTCGTCACTTCCTCCTGCGTGCCGGTTCCCGTCGTGGTTCCGGTGTTGGCGATTTCCTTGACCACGCCGCGGAACACGGTGTCGGGATACGCGTCCACGGAGATTTTCGACGAGTCCCCGAGTGCAATCGAGACCACGTCGTTCTCGTCGATGTCGGTCTCGGCGAGCATCTTCGACAGGTCCGCCACGACCATGATGATGTCGAGCGTGAAGCCCGATCCCATGGCCATTTCGCCGACCTTCTTGTTGACCTGGCTCACGACGCCGTCCATGGGGGAGTAGATCGTGGTCTTCGAAAGGTCGTCCTTGGCCTGCTTCAGCATGGCCTCGGCCTGTTCGACCTGGGCCTCGGCCTGCTTGAACGTCGATTTGGCGATCTCGAGCTCGGAAGCCGAGGCCAGGTTCGAGTCGAACAGCTTCCGGACACGGTCATAGTCGTTTTTCGCCCTTTCGTGGTTCGCGTGCGCGCCCTTGACGCTCGATTCGCTCTGCTCCACGGAGGCCTTGTAGACCTCGGAGTCGAGCTGGACCAGGAACTGGTTGCGTTTCACGCGCTCGCCCTCGAGCACGCCGATTCTCAGGATTTGGCCGCTCACTTTCGCGGAGATCTTCACCTGAACCTCGGGCTGGATCTTGGCAGAGCCGGAGACGGAGGCCACGACGCGGCCCTTGACGGCCTTCTCCGTCTGGACGGTGAGCTTGCCGCCGCGCCGCTTCATGTTGGCGCAGAGCAGCAGCAGGAGGATGACGACGAACGCGCCCGCGAAGAGGATCAGACGCTTTTGTTTGGATCGTTCCATGGATGGATTTCTCCCGTTGGATTGCGTGGGTCAGTTCAGGACGCCCATGGCCTTCTGCAGCTGGGCCACCGCCGTCATGTA
>CAZNXX010000195.1:0-5134 GCA_964577095.1 uncultured bacterium
GGGAATCCAGGGGGGAAATGAGTTTCGAGTTCCGAGTTCCGGGTTCCGGGTTCCGGGTTCCGAGTTCCGGGTTCCGGGCCTTGAGATTAAAACCCGTGCATGTAAAAATGAGGACGGTGGGCTTCAGGAAAAGACCATCGTCCTTTTTATTAAACCCGGAACTCGTGCGTGAATATAAAAATGGACGGCGGCCGTCAGCAAAAGGCCATGGTCTTTTTTAACTCGGAACCCGGAACCCGGAATCCGGAACCTTTTCAATGACGATGTATTACAAATCAGTCAACTCCGTCCAATCCGCCCCCCTCCCCGCCTCGAACCACCGCATGGCCGGAATGCGCTGGACCGGCGGGCCGTTTCCCGCGTCCGGCCCGACGGCCGGCCAGGTGTATTCCGCGGACAGAAAATCCGGCCGGACGCGGTAGAAAAACGAGACCGCCGCGAGACCGGTTTGCGCCGGGGACCATTCGCCCTCGTGCGATTCCCGGTGCGGACGCGGCCGCCGCTTCCGGTCGTGCCCGAACGTGTCCCGGAACGGCTTGCAGGAATCGTACCGCACGCGGGCGCTTCGGACCGGGGTGCTGATGTTCCCGAGCACGATGGACTGCGGCGCCCGGTACAGCCTCAGAAGACCTTTCCCGTTGAACCCGTGGTACACCCAGTTGCGCAGGAACGTGTTGTAGGGCCCGTTCGCGCCGTGCGAATTGTCCGCGTACACGAATTCCACGACGTTCTGCTCGAACAGGTTCGCGTAGGGGTACCGGCCGTGCAGGCACAGGTCCGCGCCCTGGAACAGGTTCGGCAGCCCGCGATAGGTCCACGCCTGCCCCCGGGAGTAATTGAACGCGAACACGTTCCCGTTCACGCCTTCGCACACGGCCATGGCGTGCCGCAGACGGTCGAACGCGTTGTTCTGGATGAGGCACCGGGATGTGCAGACCTCGAGCAGAATGCCGTATCCATAGGAGTTCTCGTCCCGGCTGACGGCCTCGGCGAACGAACTGCCCTCGACGAGCAGGTGGCCGCTCCGGTTCACGCAGACGTGGTGGCGGCAGGTGCCTCGGCTCGCCACGCCGCGGATCCAGCAGTCGACCGCCAGGTCAAAGAGGAAATTGTCGCCGGAATTGTACGCGTTCTGGGACGAGGGCTCGGTGTCCAGCCGCCGGAGCGTGAAACCCTCGAATCCGACGTTCCGGACCGGGTCAATTTTGCGGATCCAGAGCCCGTGAACGGCCCTGTACGTCTTGTTAGCCTCGGTTTCGAGAAATCCTTCGCGGCCCGAGACCTGCCGGACGCGGGTGATCTCGCCCACGTTTTCCGGGTCCGCCTCCGGGAAGCCGGATTCGCAGAGCCGGACCCAGTCGCCCCTTCCGAACCGGTCCGACAGCCCGGGGGCTTCGATCCGACGCGTCCGCTTGGGCATGTCCGCCTCAAGCGTCATCTGAACGCCCGTCTCCGCGCCCCTCACTTCGAAGCAGTTGCCGTCCCGGCCGATCCGGAAATCGAGAAAAGTGGAGTCCGCGCCAGCGCCCATGAAAACCACACCGTTCCCGGCCGCTTCACGGGTGAGTAAAATCCCCTTTTTAAATCCGTAGGTGCCCGCGGGGAAACGGATGACCGTCAGGCCCTTCACGTTCCGCGCTTTTCCGAGCGCGGACAGGAGCTTCTCGTCCCAGGTCGCTCCGGTTTCCGCCGTGATGTCGAGAACAACCCTCGCCCGTTTCGGTGTCCCGGCCAGAAGGCCCGCGCCTGTCCAGTCCGTGAACGCCTCGGCCGGCACGAGGGCCGTGTCCGGCTCCAGAGTCCCGGGCGGAGTCTGCCCGGGCAGGGGTTGTATCGGATGCAGGCAAAGGAGGGGGAAACAGACGAGAACGGCTTTGATGGAGGGCGTCATGGCCGGGTCCTTCCTGATCGGTTCCGAGTTCCGAGTTCAGAGTTCCGAGTTCAGGGTTCCGGGTTGGGACCGCTTGATAACTCGGAACACGGAACTCGAAACACGGAACTGCATTTTCATCCCATAAACAGAAACTTGCTTGAAAAGTTGGGATCCGAGGTCAGGTTCACGCCCAGCTTCCGGAATCCGACTTCGTCGCCGGGCGTGGGGATGTGCGTCATGTGGGCCTCGCATCCCCTCAGCTCCTTCAGCTTGAGCATGGCCGCCTCGGCCGTGGGATTGGTCGCCGCGCTGATCGAAAGCGCGACCAGGGTCTCCTCCAGGTCCAGGCTGATTTTCGGGTGTTCGTACACGTCCTTCTTGAACCGGCCGATGGACTGCGTGATCGCGGGCGAGAGCAGGTGGATTTCGGCGGGAACACCGGCCAGGTGCTTGATGGCGTTCAGCACCAGGCTCGACGCCGCGTGCATCAGCGTGGAGTTTTTCCCCGTGATGCACGTGCCGTCCTTCAGCATCACGGCCGCCCCGCAGAACACCCCCTGGTCGCCCTTGTTCCTGCGCTGGGCCTCCAGGGCCGCCTCGCGGGCCGGCATCAGGACCGGCCGCGATTCGGGCTGCAGTCCGAGCTCCTTCATGAGCAGTTCCACGCGCTGAACCGTCTCCTTGTCGGCGATACCGGTCGCGTACTCGCAGGCGTGCCTCAGGTACCGCCGGATCACCTCCTGCTTCGCGGCCGCGCAGACGACGCCGTCGTCCACGATTCCGAAACCCGCCCGGTTGACACCCATGTCCGTCGGCGATTGGTAGGGCGATTCGCTGTCCGTGATCTTCTCCAAGATGCGCCGCAGGACCGGGAAGACTTCGACGTCGCGGTTGTAATTGACCGTCACCTCGCCCGTCGCCTCGAAATGAAACGGGTCGATCTGGTTGAAGTCGCGGAGATCGGCGGTGGCGGCCTCGTAAGCCACGTTCACGGGATGCTTGAGCGGCAGGTTCCAGATGGGGAACGTCTCGAATTTCGCGTATCCGGACGGGAATCCGCGCTGGTGGTCGTGGTACAGCTGGGACAGGCAGGTCGCCAGCTTGCCGCTGCCCGGGCCCGGGCCGGTCACCACGACCAGCGGCTTCTCGGTGTGGATCGGCTCGTTGGCGCCATATCCCTCCCGGCTGACGATCAGGTCGACGTCCGTGGGATACCCGCGCGTGGCGCGGTGGGTGACCACGTGTACGCCGCGCCGCTCGAGGCGGTTTTTGAACAGCGTGGCCGATGGCTGGTTGTCGAAACGGGTGATCACGACCGCCCGGACATCGAGTCCCCATCCCCGCAGGTCGTCGATAAGCTTCAGCGCGTCGGAATCGTAGGTGATGCCGAAATCGGCGCGGATCTTTTTCCGCTCGATGTCACCCGCGTAGATGCAGAGGACGATGTCGGCCTTGTCCTTGAGCTGCTGGAGCAGGCGCATCTTCACGTTGGGGTCATAGCCGGGAAGCACGCGGGCCGCGTGGTAATCCCACAGCAGTTTGCCCCCGAACTCCAGGTACAGCTTGTTGTGGAAACGCCGGACGCGTTCCAGAATCGAGGCCGTCTGTTCCTCGAGATATTTTTCGTTGTCAAAACCGAGGGATTGCGCCATGATCCGCCGCCGTTTCGAGGAAAGGATGAGTGGGATGAAGAAATGGGGCCCTTCCGGGCCGGCAGGGCGAAGCTGACCGTCCGCGTCCGATCGGCGTCTCCGGATGAATGACCACGCCCCTCAAACAGGAAAATTGCCACAGAAACACGTCCGTGGCAATTGTGTGCCGGGGGAGAGAATCGAACTCTCATGGACCGAAGCCCGGGGGATTTTGAGTCCCCTGCGTCTACCAATTTCACCACCCCGGCGAATCTTCCGAATATAAACAAAAATCGTCTAATGTCAAGCGGAAACTGCCTGTTACCCCTTGACATTGCACCTTGAATTTTCGATATTTATGCTGTATCCTGAACCGCGGAGGCCCTGTTTTCATGCCCCTGTACGAGTACCGTTGCTCCGACTGCCGCGCGAAAACGACCGTGCTGGTCCGTTCGATCGCACCTGCCGCAGCCCCGGCCTGCGGCAGGTGCGGTTCCCGGAATTGCGTCCGCCTGTTCTCGCGCTTTGCCTCGCCCCGTTCGGAGGAGAGCCGCCTGGAGCGCATGGCGGATCCGTCCAACTGGGGCGGCGTGGACGATCAGGACCCCAAAAGCGTGTCCCGATTCATGAAGCGCATGGGCCGGGAAATGGGAGACGAATTTTCGGAAGGAGCCGGCGGGGGCTTCGACGAAATGGTGGACCGGGAGATGTCGGGAGAGGGCGGGGCCGGAATCGGGGACAGCGCGGCCGGACCCGGCGCTGACGCGGATTCCGGATCAGCCGGGGGGCCGGACAGCGCCATCGGTGACGCCTGATGGCCGCGGTTTCCCCCGCGCTTCCGGTCAAGGCGGTCTGCGCCGTGACCTTTTCCGCCGGCATCCGGTGGGAGGATGCCGTGTCCGGTCTCGAGCGCCTGCTCGGACCCGCGGACGGAACGAGCCCTGTTTTCCCGTTCGACTTCACGGATTACTACAGCGGTGAAATGGGCCCGGGCCTTCGGAAACTGTTCGTGAGCTTCGAGCCCCTGATGGCGCCCGGCGATCTGGCCCGGGTGAAGCGCGCCTCCAACGGCCTGGAGGCCGGATGGGCCCAGGACGGACGCAGGCGCGTGAACCTCGACCCCGGCTATGTGACCAGCGCGAAGCTGGTCGTGGCTTCGGCCAAGGACTTCGCGCACCGGATCTGCCTCGGTGACGGAATTTACGGGGACGTCCAGCTCCAGTACCGGCACGGCCGGTGGCGGCGGTCGGCCTGGACCTTCCCGGACTACCGGACTCCCCTCGCGTTCGCGTTCTTCACCGGGGTCCGGGACCGGTACAATCAACAGGAAAGGCGGTTGCGACATGCGGTACCGTGATGCGGGAGTGGATATTGACGCCGGCGACGAGGCGGTGAAGCGCATCAAACGCGACGTCCGGTCCACTTTCGGCCGGAACGTGCTCACGGACATCGGGATGTTCGGCGGATTCTACGCGTTCGACAAGTCCGGATGGCGCAGTCCGGTGCTGGTCTCATCCATCGACGGCGTGGGCACCAAGCTGAAGGTCGCGTTCATGGCGAACCGGTACGAGTCGATCGGCGAGGACCTGGTCAACCACTGCGTGAACGACATTCTCGTCGGCGGCGCGCG
>CAZNXX010000196.1:0-5120 GCA_964577095.1 uncultured bacterium
TCCGCGACGGACGGCTCGACTGGTCCCTGTTCCGTTCGCGTCACGCCATGGTGCGCTTTCTCCGCGATGATTTCGACAGCCGGGGATACCTGGAAACGGAAGCCCCCCTGCTGGTTCCATGCCCCACTCTCGATTCGAATATCCGATCCCTCCGCGTGGAAGTGTCGTCCATCGACGGCCTCCGGCGGCCGTTCTATCTGCACACCTCGCCCGAATACGCGATGAAGAAACTTCTGGCCGCCGGAGCGGAACGCCTCTATTTTCTCGGCAAAGTGTTCCGGGACGGCGAAACAACGGCCCTGCACAATCCGGAATTCACCCTGCTCGAATGGTACCGGACGGGCGCCGCGATTTCCGACCTGCTGGACGAAACGGAGGATTTCATCCGCAGGCTCGCGGAGCGGATGACCGGGTCGACGTCCGTGCCGTACAGGGGCCGGATCGTGGATCTGTCTCCCCCCTGGCCGCGTGTCCGGATGGCCGATCTGTTCCGTGCCTCCACCGGGGCCGATCTGGACCCCCGATGCGGCGCCGCCGCGCTCCGCCGCATCGCGTCCGGACTCGGCGTCTTCCACAATCCGGACGACGACTGGGAGACGCTGTTCACGCGGATCTACCTGGAAAGGATGGAGCCGGGGCTCGGGTTCGACAAACCGGTTTTCCTCACGGATTACCCGTCCGGCCTGGCCATGAACGCGCGCCTGCGGACGGACGACCCCCGCTGGGCGGAACGGTGCGAACTGTTCATCGCCGGGCTGGAACTGGCCAACGGCTACACGGAGATCACGGATCCGTCGGAACAGCGTCGACGCTTCGAGTCGGATCTCGAAAAAAAACGGCTGGAAAACGGATCGGAATTACCGGTGGACCGGGAGCTGTTGGAGGCCATGGAAGCGGGTCTACCGCCGTGCGCGGGCATGGCCCTGGGGGTGGACCGCCTGGTGATGTTTCTGCTGAACAGGCGCGACATCGCGGATGTGCTGATCGAGCCACTGCCGCTTTGAACGCATAGCCCCCGAAAAAAAAGCCCTCTCTCGAGGGCTTTTGTACGCCAGTTGGGAGTTGAACCCAAAACCTTTGGCTCCGGAGGCCAACGCTCTATCCAATTGAGCTACTGGCGCGCAACGGACCGTATTATAACACAATTAAACCGCTTTGTCAAGTCTTTGCCGGGAAAAGTTTTACCAGCTCGGCCGGCGACGGTTTCGGGGTCAGCAGGCTGACCGTCACCAGGCTGAAAACGGACACGGCCAGCGCCGGGAAGATCGAGGGAATGCCCCACGGATCGCCGCCCTCCATCACCTCCGGCCGGATCGCCGGAATCACAAGTTCCAGAACCAGAGCCGTCAGGGCGCCCGAGACGATGGAGGCGATGCCGCCGGCGCGCGTGGCGCGTTTCCAGGCCAGGGCTGCGAGAAGCGCGGGCGTGATCGAAACCCCGTACATGGTGTAGGCGAAATAACTGTACCGGAGCACGGAAATGGGCTTGTTCAGGACGGTGGGGATGAAAATCATCGCGAAGGCCGCGAGCCCGAGCAGGACCACCACGATTTTCTGGATCGCGACGGAGCGGGACGCGTCGAGTTTGGTCCGGCTGAACGGTTCCAGGATGTCACGCAGTACATTGGTGCTGGGCGACAATAGGTAGTTCATGCCCGTCGAGATCACCACGGCGCAGGCGGCCGCGAGCAGCAGGAGCCCGACCGGCGCTGGCACCATGTGTTTCGCGGCCTGCAGCACCATGGACGCCGGATCCTTCGCCGGGTCGCCCCAGAAACGGGCGGCCGCGAACACGGCGATGACCACGACCACGATTTCAACCACGATCGTGCCGACGATCCAGAGGGCGACCGCCTGACGCGCGTCCTTCGGGGTTTTCGCGCTGTAGAATTTCTGGTACATGGACTGAATGCCCATGAGCAGCATCAGCGTGGCGAGAAAATAGCCGAATGCCTTGAGCGCGGGGTGCGCGCCGAAATCCGGGCTGAACACCTCAAAATGCCCCGGCGGCAGGGCCGCCCTCGCCTGCGCCAGGCCCCCGGCGTTCGCGACGACGAATGGGACGGCCGCCACGCACGCGGTCACGATGAGGATGCCGTTCGGCAGGTCCGTGTACGCCACGGCCATCATGCCGGCCAGTGCCGTGAACGCGATTACGAAAAACGCGGCGATCGCCTGGCCCCACTCCACGGAGATGCGTCCCTCCGTCGCCACATTGAGGATGTACCCGCCCGCGCGGAACTGGTAGCTGACGATGGTGACGAAGGCGATGATGAGCGCGACCGCCCCGAACACTCGGGCGAACCGGCCGTAGCGGATTTCCAGGATGTCACCGATCGTGTACTGGCCGAATGTCCGTATCTTGGCCGCGAGAAAATAAATGAGCGCAATGCCGAGCCAGGCGCCCGCGGGAAGCCAGAGCGAACTGAACCCGGCCCGGTAGGCGTATTCGGCGCCCGCGATGAAAGTGCCGGATCCGATCCACGTGCAGATCAACGTGAAGACCATGACCCGGATGGAAAGGGACCGGCCCGCGACCATGAAATCGTCCCGCGTTTTCACGCGCCTCGAACGGACGATGTTGAATCCCATCAGTACGACGAGATAGGCCAGGATCACCCACAGGGTCCACGTCATGCCGCCTCCTTACGCTTCGATCCGGATCAGTTCGTTCTGCTCCTCGCCCGCCACCACCACCTCCCCGCCGAGCGTGATGAAAACGTCCACTTCGGTGCGCACCGCCATCTTCCCCTCGAGGTAAATGCCCGGTTCCACGGAGAAGCAGATGCCCGGGATCAGCCGTCGTTCCTCCTTGGTCTCCAGGTTGTCGATGTGCACGCCGTTGCCGTGGACCTGCTCGCCGATCGAATGCCCGGTGCGGTGGATGAACCGCGGGCCGTATCCGGCGTCCCGCACCACCTGCCTGCAGGCGTCGTCCACTTCCCACCCGTAACAGGGCGTTCCCCCGGCGAATCGCCCGCGGACGAAGGCCACGGCCGCGTTGCGGGCGTCCCGGGCGATGCCGAAAATCTTCGCGTACTCGGCCGGCGGTTCGCTCCCCACATAGCCGCACCAGGTGATGTCCGCGAATATGGCGCCGGGTTCGTTCAGCTTCGCCCAGAGGTCGATCAGCAGGGTGTCTCCCTTCCGGATCGGGCGCGTGTTCGATGGCGTCGGCTCGAAGTGGGGATTCGCGGGATGATCGTTCACGCCGACGATGGGGAATTCGTCCATGCAGGTCAGTTTTTCCTCGCCGAAACGCTGAACGATGAACCGCTGGAGGTCATATTCGGTCAGCGTTTTGCCTTCCCGCAGGGAACTCCGCACCCGGTCGAAGGCCTCGTCCTTGATCTGGTAGATGAGGCGGCTGGCTTCGAGATGCGACCGGTAGCCATCTTCCGAGATGACGGCTTCGAACAGCTGCACCAGATCCGCGGAGGAAACCACTTCGTGCCCGAAACCGCGGATGAGTTCCACCGTTCCAGCGTCGACCAGGGCGACATAGGGGATGTTGTTCAGCGGTGAATACTGCATGGCGATCCGCTTCGGGCCGGGACCGAGCATGCGTTTCAGTTCCTCGTGAAGCTCGGTCCAGGCCAGGTAGGCGGTTTTACGGCCCGGCAGACCGTCAAGTTTCGCGGGTTCCACCCGGTGCACGAGCCGCACCGGATCGCCCGCGGCCGGGATGAAATAAAACCAACGCCTGCTGGTGAATTTCCCGAAATCAAGTCCCAGAACGCTGTAGGCGATCGGATCCCGGTTATGGAAATCGCAGAGCAGCCAGCCGTCGACTTTCAAATCAACCAGAACATCCTGAATGGCCTTGAGTTCCATGTGTCAGGGCTCCTGCGGCTTGCCGCCTGTTGCGGACGTCAATGCAGACGGCCCCGCATCCACGGCATAAGGTGAAAATGGTCCGTGTATGAGAGTGATCAACCGGTTCCGCTCATCCGGCTTCAGCCTGTGTCCGGACCGGCGCAGAAAATCCGAAGCTATGAACCGGTAATGACTGCGAAGAGTATCCAGATCGGATCGAACCGGAGGTTCAGAGGCAAGCCCCCTGAGTCCGCATGGATTCAGCAGAAGCCGTCGTGTGACCGCATCCATCTCCGAACGATTGCCGGGGGATTCCGGGTATTGAAAGACAAAACCGCGTATTCCCAGGTCCGGGAGCATCCGGCGGAGCAAATACGGGGACAAATCCATCGAGAGGCATATGGGACGGCAATTGACGTTGATACGCAGAATATGCGAAAACCGGGCCAGGACATCCTTCGAGTAACCGGCGTTTAAAAATTCGAGAGGAGTCGGCTCGTCTGAAGTGTTCTTTGCTTCAGGTTTCATGACCAATCCGTACTCCCCGCTGACTGACTCCATAAACCAGAGCCGGTCCAGGAATCCCATCGGTAGAACCGCGACATCCCGCCTGTACCCGTGAACCGATTGCCAGAACAGAACACTGTCCGTGTCCGCCAGGGACCCGGTGAACAGAACTGCTTTTTCCGGGCATGAATCCAGCAGAAGGCGGCCGTACCCGATCAGCCATTCCGGAAATCCCCCCCTGTCCCGGATTTTCCTGCAGACTACCGCTGTTTCCTTCCTGCTGCCGTTCCTGAGCGCGACTTCCATATCGGCGGAGTAACGTGCATGGGGGATCCGGTAGTCCCCGGAGATGGCCGGACGGTCTGCCGCGGCGGTTCCGGACACGGCCAGAACCAGCCAGACCGCGACTCCCGGAAGAAACGCGAAACGGATTTGCCATTGATGGGACGACGGAGACGCCATATGACCCCGCTGATTCAGGCCAGTTTGTATCCGATTTTACGGAGCAGTTCCATCCGGTTCCGGACATCCTCCGGTTTTTCCGTTCCCAGCGGAGTCTGGCCGTCGATCACGCCCAGTATACCCCTTCCCCGTTCGTTCTGCGCCACGATGACATCCGTGGGATTGGCAGTGGCGCAGAAAATCCGGCAGATCTCGGGGACCTGGCGCAGGACCGGAAGCACGCTGACCGGAAAGACATTCTCGAGAAAGACGATGAAGGCATGGCCCGCGCCGATGCGAAGCAGGTTGGTCTCGGCCAAACGGGTCATTTCCGGGCTCGTTCCGCTGAGCCTCAG
>CAZNXX010000197.1:0-5086 GCA_964577095.1 uncultured bacterium
ACCTCGATCCGTTCGTCATCATGTTCACGATTCCCCTGGCCATCATCGGCGTGGCCCTGGCGCTCATCGTCACGTGGACGCCGATGAACATCATGGTGCTGATCGGCGTGGTCATGCTGGTGGGCATCGTGGTGAACAACGGCATCGTTCTGGTCGACTACACGAATCAGCTTCACGACGGCGGCATGCCGCTGTTCGAGGCCATCGAGAAGGCCGGACTGACGCGCATGCGGCCGGTGCTCATGACGGCCCTGACCACCATTCTCGGCATGCTGCCGCTCGCCATCGGCGCCGGTGAAAGCGGAGAGACCTGGGCCCCGATGGCCCGCGCCGTCATGGGGGGACTCATCGTGGCAACCGCGCTCACGCTGGTCGTCGTGCCCGTGATTTACGCGATCATGGAGATCAAGCGCGACAAGTACCGGGCGAAGAAAGAGGCCAAACGGAAGGCGGAGCTGAAGAAGAAGCGGTGACGGAACGCTCCGCCCATTGACGAAAAAACCTCCCGGACGATTTCTGATCCGGGAGGTTTTTTCGTTCCGGGTTCCGGGTTCCGTGTTGAAAAATACTCCTATGGATTCTGATCTTTTAAATGGATTCGGAGATGAGATCTGCTGTTAAGCCAGTAACTCGAAACCCTGAGCTCGGATCTCAGAACCCTGAACCCTGAACCCTGAACCCTGAACCCTGAACCCGGAACTCAGAACTCAGAACCCAGAACCCAGAACCCGGAACCCGGAACCCGGAACTATAAAAAAAGGCCTCCCTCATCGGGAGACCTTTTTCCTTTACGGCCAACGGAGCTGGCAGATCCGTTTTCAACTATGAACTATGAACTTCTTTCTACTTCACCAGCGTGATCCGGGTTGAAACCGCGCGCGAGGGCGTGGTCAGGCGGACAATGTAAGTTCCGCTGACGGCCGCCTCGCCGAAGTCGTTAAGTCCGTTCCACACCGTCTCATGAACGCCCGGAGCGGTCGTCGCGCCGTCCAGCAGGCGCCGGACCCGTCCGCCGGTCACGCTTAAAATGTCGATCGTCACGGGTTCCATGCGATCGGACCGGTAGAGGATGCGTGTGGCGGGGTTGAACGGGTTCGGATAGTTACGGAGCAACCGGAATGCCCCGGGCGCGGCGACGAACGCGTCATCGACTCCGGTGGGCAGGAGATACCACTCGTCCGCGTTTTCATTCACGATGGAACCGTCGCGCGGGCTGACGGCTTCGAGTTTGAGCCTGTGATCGGCGAGGAAGGTGGCCGATCCGAGAAGCGCTGCATTGCTGTGAGCACCGTCCGCGTGTCCGGCCGACCACTGCAGCATGCTCTCCCTCGATGCGGCGTCATTGTCGCCGATATTGATCGCAAGTCCGAACACCGCGTTCACGTCGGGCGCGACCATGAAACGGCCATCCTGGGGCTCGTTGATGAACTCGAAGGGGATACGAAACTCGACCGCGTATCCGTCATCCGTGATCCGGCGCGCGTAGTCCTCCTCGGACGGCAGCCAGTCCGCGCCCGAAGCGTCCTCCAGGTGGCCGGAACCGTTGATGTTGTCCACGCCCGCCGGGTTCTCGGCGTCGTCCGCGCCCCTGGCCGTGAAGCGGCTGTTTGATGTGGCGGTTCCCGCGCCGGCCGCCGGATCCGGGTCGAATTTCAGCTCGAGGCAGTCGTTTTCGAAACGGCTGGCATTGGTCGCGGCCACGATGTCGTCCATGACCTCGGCGTAACAGTAGAGGTACTCCTCGTCATACGAAAACCAGACCGTCGCCGACAGGTCCGCGTTGTCATCCGGCGGCGTGCCGACGTCGCGCAGATACGCGTCGGCCGGAATGTACACGACACCGTTCGCGGGTCCGGTCAGCTGGCTGTACCAGGCGTCCTTCTGGCCGTCGATCGTGATCGCGAAGTCCTGGGCGCCGGCCGTGACGGACACGGCCAGGAGCGCGAGACAGGCAAGCCACATGCTTCTCTTCATCTTGATCCTCCGTTATCGATTCGGTGTGATTCGAAAGGTCCGGTTGCGGACCTGCGGATTCGTCTGAAAATTCACCCCCTTTCGTCGCGTTTTGCCACCCATGATGAATTGAAACTCCCTACAGTCCCGGACGTCCGGAAAATGTGCTCATGCTATAATTCAGACCAAGGACTCGTCTTCCGTGCATACACCCGGATCGGTTACAGGGGGCGGCTCTTTTAAGTTAATTATTAATTAAATGTTTAAAGTCTCTCCAGGAATACGGAAATAATGACAGGTATGCAATTTTTGCTATCAATACGCGACTATTCGGATGATATTTTTATTATAAAAATAATAAGAGTTTAAGAAAATAATGCGATAAAATAAATGGACAATCTGATAAAATTTTTGTACTTTTTGATACTGTCATTTTCCGGAGGCCGGATTTTGATTCGGACCGATTATTCCAATTTCAAGTACCTCACTGTCGCGGATGCGGACAAAATTTGGGGATTGCACGTGACAGGCAGTGGAACCGCGGATCTTCCGCCCCATGTGCCGTACCCGCCTACTCGGCACCCGGACCAGTACATGTTCGATTGGACGCACGGACGCATCCTGCCCGAATTCCAGATCCTCTACATCACGCGCGGGAGGGGCGTATTCGAGTCCGAGGCCTGCGGCCTCAGGAAGGTGGAGGAAGGGACGGTTCTGCTGCTCCTGCCCGGGGTCTGGCACCGGTACATGCCGGATCCGGAAACGGGATGGAAGGAGCACTGGGTGTCCTTCGACGGCCGGCAGCCCGCGCAGTTTCTCAGGCACGGCATTCTGGCGGCAGACAGGGCCGTGCTCGACATCGGCCTGGACGAAGGCATCATCGACCTTTACCAGCGCATCCTGGAGCGGATCGACGGGGAGAAAATCGGATTCAAGGAGATCGTCGCCGCCCTGGCGTATCAGATTCTGGCCCGCATCCACGCAGTGGAGAAATCCAGGCGTTTTCAGGGTCCGGAGGCGGAATCCCTCGTGCAGAAGGCCAGGGCCTGCATGACCGACCGCATCGGATCCCAGGTGCGGCTCGAGGAGCTGGCGTACGAGCTGGGCGTCGGGTATTCGCGGTTCAGGCGTCTCTTCCGGCACTACACGGGGCTCGCGCCCGCGCAGTACCTCCTGCAGTTGAGACTCAACAAGGCGCGCGATCTGCTGACCGGCACGTCACTGACAGCCAAGGAGATCGCCTTGCTGACCGGTTTCGAGTCGCAGTTTTATTTCTCGAAGTTCTTCAAGAAGCGAACGGGCCTGTCGCCGATCCGGTTCCGGGACTATTCCAGGGGAGGAGGGCGGGAGAGCAAAAAAAAGTTCATGGTGCATAGTTCATAGAAAAAATAGACATTGAAAAACCATCGATCATTACGTCTTCAACTATGAACAATGAACCATGAACGATGAACTCGTCACCGGTATTCCTTTTCGAAAATCAACATTTTTATACAATAATAGGCTCAAAGGACATTTATGTTTGGGTGTCCGACAATCGGCGAAAAGCTTGCCCCGGACTTGATCCGGGGATGCCGGCATAACGGACCTGCAACTTTGAACTTTGAACCTTGAACTTTGAATTATATATTGTAGCAGACCCACGTGATCACGCCGCACCCGGAGATCGAATGGAAACACACCCCCTGCTGCACGCCCTGCTCCACACCCACTGGATTTCGTGGATCATGCATTTCCTGATTTTCATCATCCTGTGCCGGTGGAGCGGCATACGCTGGCAGTGGGCGCTCATCATCGTGTTCGCCATCGAAGTGTGGGAAACCGTTGACTGGTCCTTGGCCAGGCCCTGGAAGTGGTGGACACGCTTCGACACCTGGGCGGACATCTTCGCGGGCTGTCTCGGCATATGGTCGGGGGAACGGCTGAAATGCAGGGGAAAGCGCCGGCCCTGAAAACGGACCGGCGAGGCCGCCGCTCCGGTTGTCATCCTTCCCGAACCAGCATTTGACAGGAGGAATCCATCCATGAAGGCGATTCGAATCGTGCTTCCTTTCATTCTCGCGTTCGTTTTCAGCACGGCCGTTCTCGCGACCGGGTCCGCGGACTCCCTGACGTTCATCGGCCACGCCAGCGTAAAAATCGTGACAGCCGCTGGAGAGACGATTTACATCGACCCGTTCGCAGGAACCCCGGCCGATTACGCGGATTCGGCCGACGTGCTGCTCGTCACGCATACGCACGGCGACCACAACGCGGTGAATCTGGTCAGGAAGAAGGCCGGCTGCCTGACGGTGTCGAACGTCCAGGCCATCCAGGCCGGCGTGTACCAGAGCTTCACGGCCGGCGACATCCGCGTGGACGCCGTTCCCGCGTACAATTCCAATCATTCCAAGGCCGCCTGCGTCGGGTACATCGTCGAGTTCAACGGCATCCGCGTCTACCACGCAGGGGACACCGGAAAGATCACCGAAATGGCCGATCTCGCGGCGCGGGACATCACCTACGCTTTCCTGCCCATCGACGGCATCTACAACATGACGCCCGAGGCCGCGGTCGAGGCGGTCGGATTGATCCGCCCGAGATACGCGATACCGATCCATTCCATGCCGCCTCCGGACTCCGGCAATACGGCGACGATCGCCCGATTCACGGCCGCGAACCGGCTCGTTCTCGGGAACGGGGAAACCATCGCGCTCGAGGCCGGGAGCAGCGGAGTCGGGGCCGCAGACCCGGACGCGTCCGTCCGGCCGTCACGGTGTGCGCTCCTGCGCAATCACCCCAATCCGTTCAATCCCCGCACCACGGTCGTATTCTCGGTTCCCGTGAGCGGGCATGTCTCCGTGGAGGTTTTCGACGTGACGGGCCGGCGGGCCTCGGTTCTGGTCGACGCGTATCTCGCGGGGGGTGAGTACCGCGTCCCTTATGACGGAGAACGCCTGGCCGGCGGAATGTACGTTGCGCGCCTCCGCCAGGGAGCGGTTTACGCCGCCGCCCGGATGATTCTGGCGAAATGACCGGTTCCCGATTGAGCGCGCGGTCGCGCCGCGTTCACGCCGGTTCGGCCGCACAGGCGGTTCGGCCATGCGATTGACCACGCTCTTCAAGGACACCTTTTTCTACGGAACCGCCACGG
>CAZNXX010000198.1:0-5049 GCA_964577095.1 uncultured bacterium
CTACGATCCCGAACCAGAGCGAAAATTTAATCAACTTTAAGTGGAAAGTCAATGATTTTTTTATCAGATGCGGGCTTTTCGGTTTTTCTTCGCGCAATATCATCTTAAACGATTACAGGATATGGATTTGCTCCATTTCTGCCCCTGATCGTCCCGGGGCTCCGCCCCGGGGCGCGCTGCCGTGGAGGCTCCACACTCCGGATCCGCTCCGCGTTGGCTGGAGCGAAGAACCCGCTTGTCATCCGCACCGGGGCGGAGCCCCGCTTTTCATCCGCACCGGCAGAGCCATGGCGTGGCCAGGAAGAGTCCCGGTGTCATCCCGAGCGGACCAATTTTCGATCAGATAGTCAGGTCCTTTTTCCCCTGTCCGGATTCCCTGATCCATCTGGCGATTTCCTTCCAGGAAGGCTCTTTCCCGTAGATCAGGATAGAGGTGGCAAAAACGATTCCCGCCAGTTTCCTCAGATACCAGATGGAGAGGATCAGCAGAAGCAGGGAAGCGCACACCTCGACCGCAGGCACCCGGGTCAAAACCAGCCTGGCCGAGAGAACCGGGGCGGATGTGAGCGGGAACAGGGACAGGATTTTCATGATCCAGGAATCCGGATCTTTCAGCGCGTAAAACGCGATACCGACCGGTATGACAGGGGCCATGATCAGCGAGTTTCTGGCGGAGGTATTGGGGTCGTGGATGGTGGCGGCAATCGCGGAGAAGAAGGTGTTCCAGAAAAGAAACCCGCCGATCGAAAGCAGGAACAGGACCAGCACCAGCAAAGGGCTGGTGAAGACGACCGGGAAGGACCAGCCGCTTCCGAACAGGGAAGAAATCAGCACGAACACCATGGTGCCGGCAGTCAGACTGACCAGCAGCGCGAGAGACAACAGGGATATGCCGATGATCTTTCCGTCTATCCAGGTCTGGGGGCTGATGGCGGAGACAACCACCTCGGTGATACGAAGCTGTTTTTCGCCGGTGATCGCCACGAATTGATACGACAGGCCCGTGAAAATCCCCAACAGCGTCAATAGAATGAATATGGCGGCCGTTATCTTGTCGGCCAGACTCCGATGATCGGGAGCGGCTTCGGCAGTGTTGATATTCAGCGATACCGGTTCGAACACGGCCGCGAGCTGTTCCGCCGAAAAACCGGATTGTTCCATTTTGGCCTGCCGCCGGGCCGTATTGAGGGCTTCTTTCAGTCCCCCGATCCAGGGGCCTTCCCGGTTGACCAGAAGTTCCGCGTGGTCCATATCAACCAGGGTCAGTATCCCGTCAATTTTCTTCTCCATCATCAGCCGTTTCTGGGCTTCCAGCTCCGACCCGTCTTTGGGGACGAGACGGACCGGGCGCTCACCGTCCAGCGTGAGCGGAAGGGTGTTGCCGTTCAGGACGACCAGCGTGATCCCGCGTTCAGACGTTTTGTCCAGCAGATGCTTGCCGCCGAAAATGAACAGGCTGGCGCAGGCGCTGATCAACAGCGTGACGATTTGTTCCTTGAGCTTGAACCAGCGCCCGAACTCCCACCTGGAAACCTCACAAACCATCCTGATCTTCTGCGCCGGATTATGGTTCATTCGATTCCCCTTTGTCCCGGTTGACGCGGTCGATGAAAAGATCATGCAGGGAAACGTGTTCCGTTCTCACGGATGTGACGGCATTGTCCGCCGCGGCTTTTTGAAGCAGTCCCGAAAGGGACTTGTCCCGCTTCAGGGATATTTTGATTTCAGCGTCGTCCATCCATTCGATCTTTTCCACCGCTTCGTCATTCTGAATACGCGCCAACTCCGGTTTGCCCTCGATGCGGATGATCAGCCTTTCTCCGGCGGAATATCCTTTCCTGATCTCATCGACGGTTCCATATGCGATTTTTCTGCCGCGATTGACGAGCAATACCCGGTCGGCGATCCGCTCGACCAGGTTCATCTGGTGCGCGCTCAGCAGAACGGTGGTTCCCCTGCTCCTGAGCTCCTGGATGACCCCGAGAAACAGCTCCTGATTGATCGGATCAAAACCGGTGAAGGGCTCGTCCAGAACCGCGAACCGGGGATTGTTGATGACGGAAGAAATGAACTGGACTTTCTGCTGGTTCCCTTTGGAAAGAGCGCTCAACTTGTCCTTTTTCCGATCAGCCAGCCCCAGTTTCCCGATCCAGTCCTCCGCCGATTTCCCGGCTTCTTTCTTGTCCATCCCGCGGATCATGCCCATGAAGACCAGCGTTTTCAATATGGGAATATCCTGGTACAATCCGCGTTCTTCGGGCAGATATCCGAGTTCCGCCGGAATCGGAGCCTGCGGGCTTTCCGAACCGGAGAGACAGTATTCGATTTTCCCCTGATCCGGCTTCAGGATGCCCATCAGCATCCGCACCACGGTCGTTTTTCCCGCGCCGTTGGGGCCCAGCAGGGCGAAAATGTCACCCCGATGAATCCGGAAGGAAAGATCGTGGACTGCCGTGATTCTGCCGAATTGTTTGTGGACGGAATCGACGTTCACGATATCGTTCGATGGGGTCATCAAAATGCCTTCTTCCCGTGAATGGATCGGGGGGGGGGCGGACACGCGGATCATCCGCGCCAGGGCGGAGCCCTGGCGCCATCAAGGCCGCTTCACAGCTTCGTGAACCCCTTCATGTCCGTGAATACCTTCAGCCGCTTCGCCTTCAGTTTGCCGGGTTGATACTTTTCCAGCCACATCTCCGGTTTTTCCTTGAGGAACAGCTCGGACCCGTCGGAGGTCGCATCGTCCTGTGCGCTCTCGGTCACGGACCTGAAATAATAGTGGTTGAACAGCCGGTTGAATTCCGTGAAGTAGATGTCCGCGACGCGGCGGTTTCCCCGGATGATGAGCATGTTCTCGTCGTTGCCGTTGGTCGACGCCTCGCTGAAATTGGCGGATCCGGTCACCACGATGGGATCCTCGCCCAGGGGATCGCGCAGGAGGAACTTCGAGTGGATGTAGCTGACGTGGCGGTTGATCCCGAGCGCCCGCGTGTTCGTCTCGCGAGCCCACCGGTACAGGGTGTCCCGGATGAACGACCCCCAGGCCTTGTACACGTTGTTCGACGCGTTGACCGCCACGTAGGGCGTCTTGCTGTTTTTAGCGGGCTTGTCTCTTTTCTCGAGCAGGAGGAAGGTGATGTGGTCCAGCGGCGAATTGTCCTTGAGCGCGTCCCTGAACTTCCCGTTGATGCCGAACGCCAGCGTGACGCACGAAACCGAATCGGCCTTGTCCACCAGGTCCACGTAGAGATCGAGCACTCCGGGCCCGGAGCGCGGACTGAACACGGCCGTCGTGCCTTTGCGTATCCGCTTCCGCGCCAGCGGCACATCGACCAGGTCCTCCACGTCCGAACGGAAGGCCTTCTTCTTCCGCGCGGCCTCGCTCCGGCTGTCCTTTTCCGTCGAGCCCGGATCCTCGGCCAGAAGCTCCCAGTAGGCCTTGAACCGTTCCGCAACGGCCGCGTCGCGGACCCAGTGCCCGACATTGGTCTGCCCGGCCAGCCCTCCGAGGGAGATGTTCGTCGACCCGGTCCAGACCTCGGCCGGCTTCCCCTGCTTTCCCTTCAGCAGCACCATGAACTTGTTGTGCTGGATGTCGGACGGATTGGCCTCCCTGCGGATGATGCAGGCGTCCGGGATGCCGGCCTCTTTGATCGCCTTGAGGTTCGCGGTCCGCGGGAAGCTCTTACGGACGTTCCCGTCCTCGTCCGTGGTTTCGTTCTTCTTCGCGTCGATGATGATCCTCAGTTCCCGGATCCGCTTTGCGGCTTCCGCGAGCGCCTCCAGCACGGGCGCGTAGTGGAATTCATAGAAACAGCAGAGAAGCGTATCCTCCTTCCCCGCGTTCGCGATGAAGCGCAGGATCGCCTCGTCCAGGTCCCGCGTGAGCCATTGGAGCGCCGCCTTCTTCTTCGCCTCCGTTTTCTGCCGGTCCGGACTCTTGTTTCCGAACTGACGCACGTAGGCCTGGCTGCTCGCCACGCCACGGTTGAAGAACACGTCGTGACCGTCCGTCGTGACCAGGGGTTCGGTTCGGACCCGGATGGTGACCGGCTTTACCCGGTTTCGCAGGTTCTTGACCGTGCCGTGCCGCGGTTGAAACGTGTACTCGTACACGCGGTCCGGCTTCGCAGTGAAGTCGTCCCAGAGAAAGCTCTGCACCGGGTGGTCCGCAGTGCTGACGGTCATTTCCGGAACGGGATTCGGGATGACGGACCGGAAGACTTTGTACCCGTACATTGTGTACCGCTCGTCCTCGGTCGGATCGTACCGTTCCACCGTGAACCCATACAGGCCGTTTCTGACCTTTGCCGCCGCCTCGATCGCGAACGAAATGGTATTGACGCCCGAGACGGCGAACACGGTCATGCTGTTTCCCTCCGACTGAAAACGCATGTTCCCTCCTCATGGTGAGAGCCATCTGCCGTTTTTGGCGTTTGAATATCTCATCAAATGGTCGGCCGCAGAATCGGCGCAGACGGGCGGAAGGCGTGAATGAAGGGGCGAATGAATGACGTCTGCAGGTATCTCGCGGACGGACTCGAGACGGGCCTCCTTCCCTGACCGAAACGCTTCCTCAAGCAGTTCAATATATTATAATCGATAACTTGAAAAAATCAAGCTTTTTTCGATGACCGTTCCGTTATCCCTGAGAGGACTGCGGATGAATCGGATCGCGGGCGCATTCGCCGGCCCCGTCCCGCTGCGCGGGATCAAGCAACAGATGCCGGCTATTGAAGACTTCGCGAAATCAATCAGACCGCCCCAACGTTGCACCCCGGAGTGTGTCATCGCCCATCACCTCACGCGAAGCGCCCGGCGGACCGGCATCGACGAATTATTCCTTTAAAAGTTACGAATCATTTTGTATCTTTTCCAGTGACTCCTTGTATTCCGCAATCTGTACTTTTTCGACATTGTACGAAATAACTATTTTTTGCGATAAGCAACGGTGTTTTCACGGATTGTCGAAAAACGATTCACTGGAGAATAGAGGACCGGCCGCATGCATCTTAACCTGCTTCAGATCGCGAGCGTCATCGCCCTGTT
>CAZNXX010000199.1:0-5014 GCA_964577095.1 uncultured bacterium
CTGGAATGGGGGGTCTTCGCCAGCTTTTCCGCGATGGCCGCGATCTGGTCGATGCCGTCATCCCGTCCGGGCACGGTGTAGCGGAACAGACGCTGATGATAGGTGTACTCCCAGCGGGTGTCCTCGGGGTCGGACGCCTTCCGCACCAGGTGATCCTTGATGCCTTCGGTCACCTCGAGCACGTATTCCTGCAGGTCCTCGAGCCCGCCGGGAAAATCCTTGTGGATCATGGGCTCCGAGAGCGGGCTTCGGACCACGACGGTCATCGTGCTGTCCTTGCTCGGCGGGTCGCCGGGCTTGTCGTACTCGGTCTGGACGTCACATCCCTCCGCGTGCAGGCGGACAAGGGATTTCTCCCAGGCCTCGGCCAGGCCGTCGGCTTCGACGAAAAGAACGGGTATGCTGCCCTGTGTCATGTCGGCTTCCTCCGTGAGGTCCTGACGGCGCCCGAATGGACGCTACCGGTATTTCAGCACCAGCGCTTCGATTCTCCTTTTTTCCTCAACGGACTGGTTGACGCTCTCATGCTCCCGAGTCACCGTGCCGCCCCGGTTCGTCTCTTCCGTGGTTTCGGTCCGGTCGCGGGACGCGTTCACCGCGGTTGTCACCTTGCCGAAATCGAGAATCACCACCGCGTCCGCGCCCTTCTCCGCGGCCTTTTTCAGTATGGCCTGCGTGAATTTGTCCGTGCTGTACAGGAGTTCATCCGCGTCCGCTGTCGCCTCCATCCGGCCGATGACCCGGTATTCCTTCTCAACGTCATTTTCGGAAAAGAAGAGATCCACGTGCGCAGTCGGCGGATAGGTGTCCCCCAGGTAGCTGATGGACGCGCATCCCGACAGGAAAACCAGAAGGATCGGAGCGAAAAACGCCCGTTTCATCGGACGACCTCCCTGTTTGAGTGAGTGGAACGGACGGGTTTCATGGAACGACGGGACCGCTGAACGCGGCATCCGTAAAATACGCATTTTCCGTTCAATGTCAATCGATCATCCGCGCCGCGGCCGTCCGGGCAATCAGGAGACGCGCTCCCATGGAGAGATGCCGCCAGGTCGCACCCGAAACAGGGGATGCGGATCCGGCATGCGGATCCCTCTGCATTTCGCATAAACCGACGGACTCCGGGAACGGAGCTTGCCGAGCAGGTGCCGCCATTCGTATTCCAACTGGCCGTCGGTCACGGTGATCCGGATTCCCCCGGCCGAAGGTCCGATCTTCGATCGGTCGAAGGCGTATCCCCTGGACAGAGACTCCTCATGCACGGCCCGCAGGTACGCGGCAATGGCGGCGCGGGGATTCGATTGCTCCTGAAACCGTTCCAGCTGGGGATGCCTGCGGTACCCTCGGGTTTCGCCTCTCAAAACGGCCTGGGCCAGCAGGGCCTCGCGCCAGAGCGCGACAAGCCCCCGGCAGTCCAGGTATCGGGGATGCAGGGACCAGAGGCGCATTCACCGGCCGCGTCCGCCGGACCGCCCGGCAGACCTCCCGCGGGTTTTTAAAACCCGCGGGAGGTTCGGATCCGTTTTCGGCCGGTGTTCCCGCTTCTGTATCTCATCCGACAGGACATACCAGCGCTGGACCGTGTTCTCGAGGAAATAATAATGCAGGATGTACGGTACCAGAAGAACCAGGAACAACCCGCTCAGGAGCAGGAGCGGAAGGGACGGCCGGGTCCATGTCCATGCCAGGAGGAGCAGGAAAAACGAGGCCACGGCCAGCAGCACGAGCAGGTGGATGAGCCGCTCATGCTGCATGAACCGGATCATGCGGTCGTGCGTCTTCTCCCATCCCCCGAGCTCACGGGCGTTCCCGCGTTTCAGCGCTTCGCGGATCCCCGCCTCATGTGAAGTCATGTATTTTCGGATGTTCATCGTTCAATCTCCATCCCGTGTATCTTTTAGGTCTGTTAAAATGGTTCATAGTTCATTGTTCATAGTTTAAGAATAATCTGTCACTTCTGTATCCCTCTTTTACTATGAACTATGAACCATTGACTATGAACTTTTTCCTCCCCTCACCAGCTCCCAGACGCCCCACCTCCGCCCGACGATCCGCCGCCTCCGGAAAAACTCGATCCGCTCGAAAAGGAGGATCCTCTGGAACTCCAGGATCCGGACGAGCGGCCGGACGACCACCTGAATCCGCCGACGGACGCGGTCCCCTTGGTCGCGAAATCCTTCGCGGCCTTCCGATACCAGTCCTGTTTCTTCAGTATCCATTTGGCGATCGGAAAGCCCAGCAGATAAGTCAGCAGAATGATCAGCGTTCCCTTGAAGCCGACCACCATGATCGGAAACGACGCCCAGAACGGAATCAGAAAGAAGTAGAGGAACCAGCCGAATCCGGGAGTGAACAGTCCCAGGAAAGTGAACAGCCCGATGATGCCGAAGATAAAAAACCCGGACAGGATGCGCGGAATGATCGGCAGATCGGGCGCTTGAATCCCCCTGGATTCCCGGCCTTCGGCTTCTTCATCCTCCAGACCCTCCGGCTGCCCTCCCCCGACCACGGCCATCACGGCCCGCGCCCCTTCGATGATGCCGGCGTCGTAATCGTTGTTCTTGAATTTCGGGGTCATGATGTTTCGTATGATGCGTCCGGCCTTGCCGTCGTTCAACGGCCCCTCGATCCCGTAACCCACCTCGATACGCATGCGCCTGTCCCGCGGCACGACCAGGATCAGGATCCCGTTGTCCTTGTCCTTCTCTCCGAGCTTCCACTCGTCGAAAACAGCGGTCGCGTATTCCTCGATTCCCTGCCCTTCGAGCGTCGGAATCGTGAGAACCGCGATCTGGTTGCCGGTCATTTCCTCGTGCGATCGGAGACTGTCGGACAGGGCCAGGCGGGCCGTCTCGGTCATGACACCCGCGTAATCGTTCACGCGTCCGGACAGGTACGGAATGTCGGGTGCCGCGAACGCGGCCGAGGCCGCGAGCAGGCCGGCCAATGCGAGGCGGTGCGTTCTCATGCGCCCTCCTCCTCGATGACGGAGTCGGGCAGTTCATTCCGCAGAGAACGCGCCGGCCTGCGCTTCGGCGGGGTCAGCAGGGCGGCCGTCAGGCTGTCCAGTCCGGTCTTCAAAGCGCCGGGGACGTCTCCCCGCCTCAGAATGGGGATCAGCGGATCGATGACCAAGCGGCTTTCCTCCGCGGTCAGCCTGGAATGGAGCCCTTTATCCGGAAGCAGAATCACGCGCCGCTCGAACAGGCTGACCAGCAGGAGAACCCCGCGGCGGCCCGCGGTCGCGGACAGGTTCCGCCTGAGGAAAAAGGACTCCGCGTACTGGCGGACCTCCGCTCCGGCGCGCCGCTTACCCAGGAAAATCCGGGCGTAAGCCGGAATCAGAATCGTGAGACACGCAGAGACCAGGCCGGCGCCGAGAACGACCGTCATGGCCGCGGGCGGCGTCACGGGCTGGGGCCAGCCCCGCGACAGGACCTCCCGGATCAACACCGCAAGCCCGGAAACGGATGCGGCCAGGGCGAATGCCTTCCACGGAATTTCCGGGTACGCGTCGCTCCGCCGGACCACGGCCAGCACGATCTGGCATCCGGTCTTCTTCTCCGCTGCCGCGACCGCCCGGTTCAGCCGGTTCTGCTCGGGAACAGAAAGGATGGGTTTCACGCGTTCGCCTCCTCATCGCCGTGCGACTTCAACATGTAATCGCACCTGCGGTATCGTCCTTGGCGGTCCGGATGCCCCCGGGAACCGGGGGCTCGACCGTTGCATCGGGAAGGAAAGGCCGTTGATATCGGAATCATTCCGGCAAGGCCGGTTATTATCTGGTCAGTATCAGCTTCCGTGCAGTCCGGAATCCGTCGCCAGTACTCAAGGCGCAGACATACACTCCGGACGGGACTGCACGCCCCTCCGTATCGACGCCTGCCCAGGTCGCAGTATGCCTCCCCGCCGCGCGAACACCGTCCTCCAGCGTGCGGACGAGGCGTCCGCGGCTGTCCAGAATGTCCAGCCGGACACGGCCGCCGGACGCGAGCGTGAACGGAACCACAGTCGTCGCGTTGAAGGGATTGGGATAATTGGCATCGAGACTGAAGCCGGCCGGCGCGGCGGACGAAACCGGTTCCGCATCAACAGCGGATGTTCCGCCGATGACGAACCATTCCGCGTTCCGGGCGCCGGTCGAGAGAGACAGGGTCGTCAGCGCCCCTGTTCCCAGGTCGGCCACCTGCAGGGCATTGTCCTGAACCCGGTCAACTGCGATTTTCCCGTCATCCGGAGAAAAGGACGGGCGCTCCACCATGCGGCTCGGGAACATCAGCCGGGTCAGCCGGTTCTGCTCCGGTTCCGCGAAATTCAGCACATGGATGTCGGCATGGCCCTCGTCATCGAGATAGGAGAAAGCGATCCGGTCCGGATCCGTGGAGCTGAACTGGACATTGCAGGCCCAGGTCTCGTCGGACTGGGAGGGCAGCAGATTCAGCAGCTTCGGCGCCTCGCCGGTGAAATCGACCTCCCCCATGCTCCACCACTCGCGCTCCTCTCCTGTCGAAAACCGGAAGCTGTTGAACGCGTCGAACGCCAGTTTCGGCAGGGCGGGGTTCGGAGACCAGTCGAGCACGTCCGCGTACCGGATGGTCGAGGCGGTGATGCCGTTCTGGTCCGTGGGCATGACCAGATCGAGGGAATACAATTGACCTTCGATGATCAGATAGACGATGTTCTCGTCGTACAACGATGTCAGGGCGATGTACAGGTTGTCCGGCGACACAGCCGCGCTCCAGAGGTCGCCCCGTTCTCGGATGTAGTAGGAGGCGAACGTCTCGTACTCGAAGCCCTGGGCCAGATTGCCGAGATCCGCGCGGGCGAGAACGCCGGACTCGTTGATGAAGTAGAGGAAGCGCCCGTCCTTCGTGACGCTGAGCTGGGTGGCGGCGCCCTCCACATTCATGACGCGCAGTCCGGACAGGACATAATCGGTCCCCTCGGACACGCTGTACAGGCCGATCTGCGCGTCGTCCCGGACAAAGGCGATCCACTCGGTTCCGCCCGTGAC
>CAZNXX010000200.1:0-4998 GCA_964577095.1 uncultured bacterium
TACAACCCCGGCATACAGACGCCCTACACGAAGCTGAAGGAGCTGACCGGCAACAGGCTGGCGATTCTGGGCAACATTCCGCCCCGCGACGTGCTCGCGGCCGGAACCCCGGCGGACGTGGACGTGGCCGTGCGGAAGCTGAGGGCCGAAGCCGGGCCGAACCCCGAGAAGCTGGTCTTCTCCTGCGCGGGCGGGATGCCGCCGAACGTGAAAACCGAGAACATACGGGCGTTTCTGGAGGCGCTGAAGTAGGCCGTCCGGTTGGGGTTCAAAAAAAACCGATCATGCTTCGACAAGCTCAGCATGATCGGTTTTTTATTGCTGCAAGAAGGTAACCACTCAGGAGGTTTTCCTGCCAGAGGGTATGGTATTTTCGATTTCCGGGAATGGATCCCCGATCCCGGATCAAAGTCCGGGACAAGCTTCGCGGGGATGACCGGCTCTCTCTATTTTCATGTAATCCCATCCCGAAGAGAACCCGGTACCGCTCTTATCGGGCCGGTCATTTCGTCAGCCTCAGCAGAACCACGTCATGGGGCGCGATCGTCGACTTGAACGGGACAGCCGTCGTTCCCGCGTCCCGGCCGGCCCACAAATCGCGCAGTTTCATTTCCGTCTTTTTGAAGTCCACGAAGGTGTGCGACACGCCGTCGTTCACCGCGTCGGCCTTCCAGTCGTAATTCACCTTCCGGGGCGTATCACCGCGGTTGAAGAAGCAGAAGGCCAGGTCTCCCCGCATCAGCGGTTTCACCCACACCTCCAGATCCCCGCTTTTCATGAACCGGAAGCCCTGCACGCCGAGAGAGTCCTGGTCCACGGCGATCGCCTCCCGGTTGGTGAGAATACGGACCGTTTCAGGCGACATGCGCCGAAGGTCGTTTCCCGCCATCAGGGGAGCGGCCAGCATGCACCACAGGGTGAAATGGGCCTTGTCCTCGGTCGCGGTCATGCCGCCGTTCCCGACCTCCATCATGTCCGGGTCGTTCCAGTGCCCGGGACCGGCGTATTGCCGGATGTCCTTCTGCATGTCCACGATGCTCAGCATGCCCCACGAGGTCCAGGTGCCGTAATTGATATCGCAGTCCCAGCAGTCATGGATGTCTCCCGTGGTGCGCCAGAGATGCCCGACGTCGGCGCCCCACAGCCAGGGCTTGTTGTTGCCCCATTCGCAGAGGCTGAAGACAACCGGACGGCCGGCCGCGTAGAGCGCGTCGCGCATGGTCGTGTACGCCTCGGACGCGTCCATTTTCCCGGTGTTGCACCAGTCGTACTTGAGGTAGTCCACGCCCCATTGCGCGTAGGTGAGCGCGTCCTGGTACTCGTGGCCGCGGCCGCCCGGCCGGCCGCCGCAGGTCTGGGCGCCGGCGCAGGAGTAGATGCCGAATTTCAGGCCGCGGCCGTGAATGTAATCGGACAGGGCCTTCATGCCGGAGGGGAATCGGACCGGGTCCGGATGGATAAACCCCAGGGAGTCCCGCTGGCCGTGCCAGCAGTCGTCGATGACCAGGTAGCGGTAACCGGCATCCCGCATGCCGCTCGACACCATGGCGTCCGCGGTCTGGCGCATCAGGGACTCATTGATGTCGCAGGCGAAACGGTTCCAGCTGTTCCATCCCATGGGCGGCGTGGGCGCGAGGTCCTTGAATTTCTGGGCGGGGGACGGAACCGCGGCAGCCAGCAGGCACATGACCGCGAACCCCGAGACAATGCTTCTTTTCATGACCTGAATCCTCCTCTTGGGATAACGTGTGCCGACCGGAACCGGTTCGGACCCGGCCGTTCGGACCGCGGATCGCGTTTTCAGTGTATTCTCAGCGCACTTTCAATGGCGCTTCAAGGGTCACAGCCGAACTGCCGCCGGCGCGTATCGTGAAATCGCCCGGCTCCACGCGGCGCTTCATGTTGAGACCGATGGCATCGAGTTTCTCCGGCCCGAGTTCAAATCGGACCGTGCGGGTCTCGCCCGGCTCCAGCCGCACCCGGCTGAAATCCTTCAGCTCCATGACGGGCCGAGTCGGAACGCTGACCCGGTCGGTCACGTAGAGCTGTACGATTTCGTCACCGGCGCGGTCTCCCGTGTTCGTCACCTCGACCGACGCCACGGCCCGGCCGTCCGGAGCGATTTCAGCGGGCGCGACCGTGAGGTTCCGGTACTCGAAAGTCGTGTACGAGAGGCCGTGGCCGAAGGGGTACAGGGGCCCGTTATCGGCCAGCACATAGTCCCGATGCATGGACGGCTTGCGGTTGTAATAGCAGGGCAGCTGGCCGACCGACCGAGGGAAAGTGATGGTGAGCTTGCCGGAAGGGGAGACCCGGCCGAACAGAAGGTCCGCGATCGCGTGGCCCGTTTCCTGACCCAGGTACCAGCATTCCAGTATGGACGGGGCGATCTCCTGAAGCCGGTTGATCGTCAGGGGCCGTCCGTTGATGAGCACGACCACAGTCGGTTTTTTGAGAGCGATCACGGCCTCGGCCAGGGCGTTCTGCGCTCCGACGAGGTTCAGATCGTCCCGGTCTCCGAGGTGGTTTTCGGCCCATGCCTCCCGGTTGATCAGCTCGTTCTCTCCGAGCGCCAGCACGACCGCGTCCGCTTTTTTCGCGATTTTTACCGCTTCGGCTATACGCTTCCGGTCGTCCTCCGGGTCCGGAAGAATCGGGTTGCCCGGAACCCGCCAGTCGCATTCCGGGTTCAGGGTGATTTTACACCCCTCCGCGTACAGAACCTTGATCCGGTTCCCGCAGAACGCCTTCAATCCTTCCAGCACGCTCACGCCGATCATGGGCGTGTCCGAGTATCCGCCCAGGTGGATGTCCGCCGCGTTCGGACCGATGACGGCCAGGGTCCGGATGCGCGTTGAATCGAAGGGAAGGGTCCGGTTCCCGTTCTTCAGCAGAACCGCGGCTTTTTGTCCGGCTTCGCGCGCCAGCGCCTTGTGCGCCCCGCAATTGACGATTTTCGCGGCTCCTTCAGGGTCCACGTACGGATCGTCGAAAAGCCCCAGCTCGAACTTGATCCTCAGAACCGCCGCGGCCGCCCGGTCCAGGGCCTGCGCGGACACGAGGCCCTGCCGGACCGCGTCCGCGAGCGGGGCAAATGCCCCGCCGCGTCCGAGTTCGAAGTCCGTGCCCGCTTCGAGCGACAGCCTGCCCGCCTCGGCCAGATCCGCGGCCGCGCGGTGGTCATTGGCCACCACGTCAATGCCGCCGCCGTCACTCATGACGTATCCGTTGAAACTCCACTCGCCGCGCAGGATGTCGATGAGAAGTTTACGGTTGATATGGTTGGGCACGCAGTCCCATTCGTTGTAAGAGGCCATGATCGAACGCGCGTTCGCTTCCTTCACCGCGGCTTCGAAGGGCCGCAGGTGGGTTTCGCGGAAGATCCGCTCCGAAAAATTAACCGGCGCGATGTTCCTGCCGCCTTCGGACTGACCGTGTCCGGCGAAATGCTTGAGCGTCACAGCCACGTGCCGCTTGTCGATGCGGCCGGTCGTTTTCGCGTTCCGGCCCTGGAATCCGTGCACCGCGGCCACGGCGAGGCGCGACACGAGATATGGATCCTCTCCGTAGGTCTCCTCGGTGCGGCCCCATCTCGGATCGCGGCCCAGGTCCACGACCGGCGAGAGCACCTGGCGCGTGCCCATGGCCGAGGCCTCGAGCGCGGCGACCGAGAAGATACGCTCCGCCAGAGACGTGTCCCACGCGCATCCCAAAGCGATGGCCTGGGGAAAGCTCGTGGCGCCGGCCGCCATGTACCCGTGCAGAGCCTCCCCGAAGCTCAGGGCCGGAATGCCGAGCCTCGATTTTTCGAGCAGATAGCGCTGGAGCCCGTTGCGGCACCGGAGCTGATAGGCCAGATCACGCCGCCTGCCTCCGGCCGCCCAAAAGGATCCCACGCCGCGGTTGAGCAGGGCCGTATCGCGAACGCCGACGTAATTGCCGGCGTCGTCGAAGGCTGCTGTGTCCGGGCTTCCGGCCGAGAGGAGCTGGCTGACTTTTTCTTCGATGGTCATTCGGCCCAGCAGGTCCGCGACTCGGATGTCCACGGCTGCTGAAGCGTCCTTGTACACGGGTTCAGGCGCATCCTTGCCTGGGGTCGCCTGTGCGGCGGCCAGAGCGGCCCAGACCGCCAGCGGGAGAATAAGTGACTTCCTCATACCGGGGTTTCCTCCATACGAAGTCCGATCAGATTTCTATCGATACAGCGCACAGTGCATTGCGCACAGCGCATGGCGCATAGGGCACAGCGCAAAGGGCGAAGCGCGAAGCGCACAGCGCATGGCGCAAAGGGCACAGCGAAAAGGGCGAAGCGCGAAGCGCATAGCGCATGGCGCAAAGGGCACAGCGCAAAGGGCACAGCGCACGGCGCATACCGCACAGCGCACAGCGCATAGCGCATAGCGTCAAGAGAGGAAGAGTGTCTGTCTTCCGTTCGCTTTGCCCTATGCGCCATGCGCTTTACTCCCTACTTCAGCTTCACCCACGCCCACGACAGCGCCGGGACCTCGACAGTCAGGTTCCCGTCTTTCCGGGACATGCGCACCTGCGAGCCCGCCAGAAGCGAAGTCCTGGAATACGGCACATTCATCGGGAAAACAGCGGTCGCGGCCGCGCCGGACGGGTTGAACACGGCCAGGAGGCAGTGTTTTCCGTTGGCCCGTGCGAACACGAAAGGATAGACGTTTTTTTCCGCGTACAGGGGCGTGAATTCCGCAAACGCCGCCAGGGCCGGCTCGGTGTGCTTGAGACGGATGAGTTTCCGCACCCGGTTCAGCAAAGAGGACTTGTCGGCTTCCTGCGCCGCGACCGTGGGCGCGTCCGCCGCGGGATCGACGGGCAGATAGAGCTTCGACGCGTCCGCGGAGGAAAAGCCCAGGTTCGGGCCCGCCTGCCACTGCATGGGCGTGCGCGCCCCGTTGCGCGGCTTGTACGCGCCCTCGACCGCGGCCAGTCCGAACCGAGCTGGCGCATGCCGATCTCGTTGCCGTAGTAGATGAA
>CAZNXX010000201.1:0-4990 GCA_964577095.1 uncultured bacterium
CGGTTTTGCACTTCTCGCAGACAATCACGAGTTCCTGATAGGTGACTTCCTCCATACGATTCTTCTCCCCCCTCTGAAAATATTCATTATAAATATTTTAAGTATTAATTTTTGAAAAGTCAAGGAATATTTAGTCTATCAATATTTTATCGAATAAATAATGATGCGAAAATTCGAAAGCCTCTATCCCAGTCTTTCAGATCTAAAATCTTCAATCGTCAATCGATTTTATGACGGCAAGGTCCGGGTTATCCGGATTCTTTTCGGCTCTCGGAAAGGTCGAAAACACGCCTCAATTCCGCCTCCGCCTCCTCCAGCGTGAGTACGTCGGTCCTCACCGGAATACCGCGGCTTTTGAACGACTCCATTGCGGCCGAAACCGACAGCCTGCCGAGCCCGGCACTTTCCGGCTGATCGGAAAGAAAGAACGGCCTCACGGGCCCGTCGTATCGAACGCGCCCCCTTTCAAGCAGAATCACCCTATCAGCGAGACGGGCCGCCAGATCCATGTCATGCGAGATGAACAGAACCGAGCGGCCGGTGCCGTGAAATCCGGACAGGATGGATTCCACGCGTACGGACGATTCCCGGTCCAGACCGGCCGTGGGCTCGTCGAGAACGATCCACTCGGGCTCCATGGCGAATACGCCGGCCAGCGCCGCGCGCCGCTTCTCCCCGCCGCTGAGGTGGAAGGGCGATCGGTTCCGGTACGCATCGAAGGACAGACCCACGCGCTCCATGGCCGCGGCCACCACCGATTCCAGGCGGGTTCCGGAAAGGCCGAGGTTTTTCGGGCCGAAGGCCACATCCGCGAAAACCGTCTCCTCGAAAAGCTGCGTCTCGGGCAGTTGAAAAACCAGACCGATCCTGCGCCGGACCTCGTTCAGGTCGGTCCGCCTGTCCGCCAGGTCCAGGCCGTCCAGCAGGACCGCGCCGGAGGTCGGCCGGAGGAGGCCATTCAGGTGCTGAATGAGCGTGGTCTTGCCGGATCCGGACGGGCCCACGAGCGCGACGCATTCGCCCGGTCCGAAGACCGCGGACACGTCGTCCAGCGCGTTGCGGGTCTCGAAAAACGGGGAACGGTAGGAATAGGAGAGATGTTCAAGCCGGAGGTTGAACAATCCCGCCGCCCGCTGCGCGGGACCTATCAACCGTGTTGCCGAATTATTGAAGGCTGGCGGCGGGGGATCACAAGGAATTCGGATGATGGACGCCGCGAAGGAAGGTGAACTCGACTCGTCGAGGCCGCCGGAAGCCCCCGTCTGTGAATCATTATTTCGGGATGGATCAGGACCGGGCTTCCGGCGGCCCGATACAGAACGCAGGCCCTCCCAGAAAACATCGAGGCGGATCGACGCGGGAACGCCGACCGCTGCCGCCCGGCACAATTCGGCGTCGCGGAACACGGTTTCAGCCGGCCCGTCGAACACGAGCGCCCCGTCGCGGAGCAGGAGGAGACGGCCGCAGAAAAGGGCCTCGTCCGGATACTGGGTGACGATGAGGAATCCCGATTGAGGCCGCTCCGTCACGAAACGCCGGATCTCCGCACGGCCTTCGGGGTCGAGAAGCGAAGTGGGTTCGTCCAGCACGTAATACGCGGGTTCCATGACCCAGACTGAAGCCAGCGCGAGCCGCTGGCGCTCGCCGCCCGAGAGCAGATGCGGCGCGTGCGTCCGCACCGGTTCGAGCCGGAACCGCCGGAGCGCCTCGTCCACGCGGCGGACGATGTCCCCGGTGGGAACACCGAGGTTCTCGGGGCCGAACGCGATCTCCCGCTCCACCGTGGTCGAGACGATCTGGTCATCGGGGTTCTGAAAAACCAGGCCGATGCGCCTGCGCAGGGATACGATGTCTCCCGGCCGGAGCACGGAAAACCCGTCGACCCGGACGTCTCCGGCGGACGGATGGAGCAGACCGTCGATGCACCGGACCAGAGTCGTCTTGCCCGAACCGTTCGATCCCATGAGCGCGACCCGCTCGCCCGGTGCGATCCGGAATGAAACACCCCGGAGCGCGGGTGCGGATTCGGCTCCGGGGTAGACGGCCTGCAGACCTTCGGCCTCAAGCACGCGGCTTGACCCGTTCTTCCAGGCGTCGCACGATGCGGTCCGTGGCGCCGATATTCTCACGCACCAGGGCGAGCGCGGACGCGCCCGCCTTCTTGAGAACCGCGGGATCGTCTATCATGGGCCGGAGAATGCGGAGAAACGCGTCCGGGTCGCGGATGAGGAATCCGCCGCCGCGCGATTCGAGCTGACCGGCCTCGTGGGAGTTCCTGCACCGGGGCCCGAAGAAAACAGGGATTCCGAAAGCCGCGGGCTCGAGCACGCTGTGCACGCCGGGCCCGAATCCGCCGCCGACAAAGGCGGCGTCCGCCAGCGCATACAGGCCCGCGAGAATGCCGATGCGGTCCACCAGGAGCACGTCGAAAGCCCCGCCGGACGCGTCGGGAAAATCCGAAAGCCGGACACACCGGAGCCCCGCGCCGAGGCACTGCGATTCGACGTTCTGCAGGTGCTCCGCCGTGGGCTCGTGGGGAACCCATACCGACCAGACCCTGCGCCGCTCCGCGGCAAGCGCCCTGAGAACGGGCGCGATCACAGCCTCGTCCGTGGGCCAGGTGCTGCCGAACACGATTCCGAAACGCCCCTGCTTCTGCGGCCGCAGGGGCCCGGCCGCGGCCTCGGCGTTCTCCGTCCGCCGCACGACCTGGTCGTAGCGCGTGTCGCCGGCCACCTCGGGACGGACCGACGCCAGGCTGAATTTCTCGCTCACGTCCGCAGTCTGTTCCGAAACCGCGAGCACGTGGTCGAAGGGCCGGACGCACATGCGAAGCATGCCCCGGGTCCAGAACCTGCGGTACGCGGACTCGGAACGGAGCGAGAAGTTGATCAGAAACGCGGGGATCCCCCGCCGCTTGAGCTCGGCGGTGTGGTTCGGCCAGATGTCGTGACGCACCACGATTCCTGCGTCGGGTCTGAGGATCGAGAGGAAACGGCCCGCGTTCCGCCTGGAGTCGAAGGGGATGTAGGTCAGGAGATCGGCGCCGGGAAAAGACCGGACATTCTCGTACCCGGAGGGAGAGAAAAAACTGACCGCGATGAAAGCGTCCGGGAACCGGGCCCGCAGTCCGGCGATGACGGGCTTGGCCTGCTCGAACTCGCCCATGGAACTGGTGTGTATCCAGAAACGCGGGGAACGGCCGGCGCACCCGGCGGTTTCCGATTCCAGGCGGCTGAAAAGACCTATACGGCCCTTCAGTCCGCGCCGGATCTTGGGATTGACCAGGCTGCCCAGGAACAGCGCGAACCGGAGCAGCGGCAGAACGGCCGCATTGTACAGCGCGTAATAGAAAGAATCCATCAGTTCTCCGGAGTCAGTACCCGTGCGGCCGCGGACAACACCTCCCCTGCCTCGATGTCCAGCATGCAGCGGAAATGCCCCTTCGGGCAGCGGTCTGTGCCGTGGTAGGAGCAGGGTCTGCACGCGAGCGGTTTCTCGACCACGGCGGAAGGGGCGCGGAACGGAAAGAAGCCGAAATGGCGCGTTGTCGGGCCAAAGACCGCGACACAGGGCACGGCCAGGGCCGCGGCCATATGCATGAGCCCGGTGTCATTGGTGACGAGCAGACCCGATCGGCGGATCAGCGCGGCCGTGCCGGCCAGGGAGAAAATGCCGCTCAGATCCGCAGCCGGCCCGCCGACGCTCTTCAGTGCCTCGGCGCAGACCGGTTTATCCGCCTCTCCCCCGATAAAAACGGCTCCGTATCCCCTGGCAATGAAGGCTGCGGCGACCGCGCCGAAGCGCTCCGCGGGCCAGCGCTTGGTGGCGCGGCCGGCGCCGGGCGCGATCGCGATGAGAGGTCCGCCCCCGGTCAGGCCTGCCGATTCGAGCCGGCCGGCGACGGCCGCCGTCTCCCGCGGATCCACGTACAGATCCGGCCCTTTCCCGTCATCCTGTGCGCCGATCACCGATTCAGCGGCCAGGTATTTCAACGGCACGGCCAGGATTTCCCCGTACCGGTCGCGGCGGCAGCGCACCAGCTGAAACCGCTTCCAACGGCCGATTGTCACCGTGCCGCGCGTCTTCGCTCCGGAAACCAGGCTCAACAAACGGCTGCGCCAGCTGTTCTGCAGATCGATCACCGCGTCGTATCGGCCGGCGCGCACCGCGCGGGCCATTTTCCATAGCCCGGCTCCGTCCCTGCCCCCGAATTCCAGCACGCGGCCCACGGACGGGTGGTTCCGCACCAGAGGCAGATAAGCCGACTTGGTGAGAAAATCGATCCGTCCGGCCCCGCTGGCCGCGGCCGCGGCCCGGATGGCCGGTGTGGCGAGAATCACATCGCCCATCGCGCCGAAGCGCATCAGGAGCACGCGCTCTGCCCGCTGCGCAGCGTTACCCGCGGCGGGCGGCATCCGGCGATCCGGGCAGGAGGCGGAACCGGTCGATTGTGTTTTTTAGAAAAAACGCCAAGACGATTTTCAACTCCCCAATCGGATGGAATCCCGCGCTTATTCTTCGATCTTTGTCACTCGTCCGATAGCCCCGCGAAAAAGCTTGCCCCGGACTTGATCCGGGGATTGCCCCGGACTTGATCCGGGGATTGCCCCGGACTTGATCCGGGGATTGCCCCGGACTTGATCCGGGGACGCTCGGCATATCGGGCCTGCAACCCGGAACCCGGAACTCGGAACCCGGAACTATTTCGTGGAATCATACCTGTCCTTCAGCCCCGAGGAAACCTTCTGGCGGACGATGCCGTTCTCCTCGGTCATGACGATGCCCTCGACATGGGGCAGGCTCTCGATCACCGCCAGGGCCGTATCCGGATGGAGCGTGAACAGACCCGTGGCCAGCGCGTCGGCATCCAGAGCGGCCGGAGCCACCACGGTCACGCTGATGCAACCCGACTCGGCCGGGAACCCGGTCCTCGGATCGAGGATGTGGCAGTAGCGTTTTCCGTTCTCGACGAAAACCCGCTCGTAAT
>CAZNXX010000202.1:0-4956 GCA_964577095.1 uncultured bacterium
CGATCCATGACCGAAGAAGCGGCCCGATTCATCCGGAGCCGGTGGCCCGACTGCGACGCGCGAATCGCGGTCGTGCTGGGATCCGGTCTGGGCGGCTTCGCGGAATCGCTGGACGACGGTCGTTCGCTCAACGCGGCGGATGTGCCGGGGTGGCCCGTCTCCACGGTGGAAGGCCACAACGGCAGGCTCCATATCGGCCGTATCGAGGGCCGGCCGGTGATCGTGCTCCAGGGCCGCGTCCACTACTACGAGGGCCATCCCATCGATCAAGTCGTGTTCCCGGTCCGCGTTCTCAGCCGGCTCGGCGTATCCGTGCTCATCCTGACCAATGCGGCCGGCGGCATACGGCCGGACCTGCGGCCGGGCGGCTTCATGGTCATCACGGATCACATCAACTGGATGGGCGTCAACCCGTTGATCGGCCCCAATGACCCGGAATCCGGGCCGCGTTTCCCCGATCTTTCCGCGGCCTATGATCCGGCGCTCATCGAGACCGCCGGGGCCTGCGCCCAGGAGCTGGGCATCGGGCTCAGCCGGGGCGTTCTGGCCGCGACCTCCGGGCCCAGCTACGAAACCGCGGCCGAGGTGCGCATGCTCCGGACCTGCGGCGCGGACGCGGTGTGCATGTCCACGGTGCCGGAAACCATTGCCGCGTGCCATGCGGGCATGCGCGTGCTTGGCATTTCCTGTATCTCCAATCCGGCCGCGGGACTGGGCGGCGGTCCGTTGTCCCACGACGAGGTCCGCAGAAACGCGGACGCGGTACGCGAACGTTTTTCGAACCTGATCCGCGCGATCATTCGCCGCACGGACGTCTGATCCGGACGTCCGCTTTCTCATTCTGCATCCCGCATTCCGCAACACCCGCTATACGGGCGGTCTCTTCCCGGAGTCTGAATATGCACACATGGGATCTCAAGGCTTTCGTGTACCACGGGGCCAGGCGGCTTCCGGGCATCCGCTGGATCCTGGACGCGGAGATCCGGAATCTCCGGAGCCTGATCGGCCGAATACCGGAATTCCCGGAGCCCGCCGCGGACGCGGGAACGGGCGCGGGTTCAACGCTCTGCGTCTTTCCGGAGTCCGGCCGGCTGGTGTGCATGGACCGGTCCGTTGCCATGCTGGCCCGCGCAATGCGGCGCCGCAGCGTTCACGCCGTCTCGGGCGATCTGATGCGGCTTCCCTTCAGGAAGAACGGATTGGGTTTCCTCTCCGCGATCGGGGTGTGCGAATACCTGCCGGAGCCTCTGTGTTTTCCCGCTGAAGCGGCCCTGGTCCTGAAACCCGGTGCATATCTGCTCGTGACCGTGCCGAGACCGGGGATATGGACACTGCCGAGAAACCTGCTCGGCCATAGACTGCGCACCGTTCAACAGGAGGCCTGGGAGAAGGCCCTGACCGGAGCGGGATTCACAATTTTGGGAAAGGAATCATCCCTTTTCCAGTTCCAGTACCTGGCGCGAAAAACGGAAAGGAGGCTTTGAAGCCGAATCCATCCGGCATCCGTCCGGGCCGAAGGTCCCGGGCCCGCATCCGGGGTTGAGGCGCAGGACGGACCGGTCGACCATCCCCATTCCATTCAAACCAAGAGGTGCTCTATGCGCAGAACGGCTCTGTCGTCTCTGTTGTGCGCGGGCATCGCAGCTCTTGGGCAGGCATCTTCGGAACAGCCCGCGGACCATCCGGTGATCAGCGAAATCCGCTACCGTCAGCACAGCGGAAAGAACGAGGAATTCGTCGAACTGTACAATCCCACGCCCCGGGCAGTCGATCTCTCCGGGTGGTCCCTGGCCTACAAGAAAAAGACCGGAGGGAATTGGGACGTGAAGGTCGTTTTCCGAAGGGGGCACGGCCTCAGGCCGGGCGGATATTTTCTCTGGGGCGGCGCGGAAGTGACCGTGCCTCCGGACTCCGCTGAACCCGGGGCCTCGGGTGTCGGGCTCGGTAATTCAGGCGGCAATGTCGCGTTCCGCGATCCTTCCGGAAGCGACGTGGACCGGGTGGCCTGGGAGGGAGGGGATTCTTCGGAGGGAAGGCCGGCCGCGGGTAAAAACGTCGAGGGCGGTTCGCTCGAGCGCAAGGCCCATGCCGGTTCAACGGAGTCGTCCATGAGCCCGGGAGGGACGGACGCGACCGCGGGAAACGGATGCGACACGGACGACAATGAAACCGACTTCGTCCTGCACAATCATTTCGATGAAACCAATCCGCAGAACTCCGCGTCGCCGACGGAACCGGAAGACGGATGGCCGGTCGGGTCCGGAACGTGCAATGTCACGCCGCTTGACGTTCAGGCATTTGATGCGGTTTCTCTGCGCTTCACGTTCAGGCCCGACTCAGCGGCTATCGTAACCGGGCTGGTCATGGCGGTACCCGAAGGCATGGGAGGGATGATTCGGGCCGCGGATATCCGGTATGAAGGGAAGGAGTCGGCCTACGCGGCCGCTGTCCTGTCCGCGGATACGATCCGGATCAGCGGGCTTGTCCTTATGGCTCCGGATTCGCTTTCCGTGACGTTGCCGGGCCTGGTCCTGCCGGCGCGAACCCGCTCCGTGACGTTTCCGGTCTGGTTCGTGTCACGGGAGGGCCGGCGGTTTCCCGCTGTGGAGGCGCCCTGCGTTGAAGTCCGGCCGGCCGTCATTCCGGCGATCCGACTTCATGTGAATGACACGGCTGGCGTGCCGGTTCAGCCGTTCGGCATCGGAACACGCGTGATGGTATCCGGCGTGGTGACTGCCGGTATCGGGCTGTTTTCGGATAAGCGGATTTTCATTCAGGATGCGACCGCGGGTCTGTGCCTTCGTGCGGATTCTGTTTCCACGGATCTACTGCCCGGCGATTCCATCACGGTCACGGGCGTACTTGACCAAAAACAGGGACTCACGGAAATCCGGCCTGACTGGAATACGCTGTGCCTGCACAGCCGGGGATGCCCGCTTCCGAAGCCCGCGGAAAGGACATGCGCGGCCGTCCATGCCGCGTTTCACGACAATGGAGCGGAACCGGACGAGAGCCGGCTCGTCCGCATTCCCGGGGTCCGGTATGATCCGGAGACCGGGACCGTTTCAGACAGCACAGGCGGGGTCCGTCTGTTCATCGACGCGGATGCGGAGGCGGAAATCCCAGAGGGGTTCTTTGACGCGGTGGGACTGCTCGTTCAGGAAAAATCCCAAATCGACGAACCGCCGTACACGTCGGATTACGGGATCCTGCCGAGATTCCAGCAGGACCTGGTTCCGGAGGAGGACACATCCGCAGTATCGCGGACGGAAACGCCTTGTGTTCTGTCGCAAAGCCGCAGCGTCCGTTTTGAATCGAACAGTCCGAATCCGTTCAACTGCGGAACCCTGATCCGGTTCAGCCTGCCCACAGCCGGCCGGGTTCGGCTTTCAGTGCTCGACGCCCGGGGCCGTGAAGCGGCCGTGCTCCTTTCCGGTTTTTCCGGAAAGGGGACGCATGCGGTCCCGTGGGACGGAGCGGACGAATCCGGCCGTTTCCTGCCCAGCGGCGTGTATATCGTAAGGATTGAGGCCGGCGGGGAAGTCCGGTCCCGGAAAATAATGATGGTCAGGTGAATATGGTGGATTTGCGACGCACCTGACAGGTGCGTCGCAAATTCCGGACTCCACACGAAAGGACAACCATGACCCTCCGCGTGATCGGCTACTGCATCGGACTGGGAGCGGCCGTGCTGACCGCCCAGCTCCGGATTCCGGATCAAACCATACAATATCGGAACGGGGACTGGACCACGTGGCCCATGATGCGGTTTGCGGCTTCGGTGGATATGGACGAACGCTTGGTGTACGCGGCGACCACAGGCGGCATCAGCCGGTACGATTATTATGGGAACGAGTGGGCCGCGCCGATCACCGAGGCGGATGGGTTGACCGGGCATGAAGTCCGCGCGATTGCCTGTGATCCTAATTCCGGGTATTTGTGGGCTGCGACTGAAGCGGGCGTGAACTGCCGCATGCCGGGGTCCGAAGCGTGGCGGTTCCTGGACCACGGTATGGCCGAGGTCATGGAGATCGGCATCGGAGACCGGTCTGTCTGGTTCCGGACCGCAGGAGGTCTGGCGCGCACGGACCGAACCGGCGACTCGACAGGGCCCGCGGCGGAGCGGGAGTCGGAGGAGGACCGCGTTGTCTGGAAGGGGGGAAAGGGGAGGGGCGTTGACCTGCCAGCGCTGTTCATGAACCATCCCTTCCTGTTCACGCCTCCGGATGTCATCCAGGACGCGGCATTCAGGCGCAGAACAGTCACGGCTTCGGCGGACGACGGATTTCATTCGGACTGGATCGCCACTGACGGCCTGGGGCTCGGCCGCGCGGACCGGCGCACTTTCAGGCTCGACCTTCTGCCTTTCGGGCTTTTCATGCCGGACGTGAAGGCCATGGCCGCGGACGGGAACGGTTTGTGGATGGGCGGGCTTCATTCCGGAGAAGCCGAGGGCGGAATCACGTACTGGGACATGACGAAAGATGAATGGCGTTATTTCGAGGCGCGCTACACCAACGGCCTGAGGTCCGATCAGGTGACATCCATTTCGCCGGATACGGACTGCGTCTGGTTCGGAACACTGGATGGTCTGGTGCGTTATGACAGCCGTAAGGAGTATTGGAATGCCTTCACGGTTCAACGTAATCTATGGAGCAATGAAATCAACAGAATCGCGCCGGGCGATTCCTGCCTCTGGGTGGGAACGGCCATGGGCCTGAACCGGGTCTCCCTGCCTGACCTGACCATTGAAAAGGTTCGGGACAGCCGGATCGACCAGAGAGCGGTTTATGACCTCGCAGACGACGGGGAATCCGTGTGGATCGCGGCTGAGCGGGGAGCCTTCCGACTGGATAAAAAGGGAGGGTCCATTGAGCCGCTTCCGGGATATCCGGGGTTGTCCGCGGTCGAGGCCTGGGCGGTTTCCGTGTGGAAGGACGAGGTGTGGTTCGCGAC
>CAZNXX010000203.1:0-4945 GCA_964577095.1 uncultured bacterium
ACGACGGCGCGCTCGATGCAGTTTTCGATCTCCCGGACATTGCCGGGCCAGTCTCGCTGACTGAGGAGTTTCATCGCGGGCTCGGCGATGCCCTTGATGGGTTTGTTGTTTTCCGCGGTGAAACGCCGGACAAAATGCTGGACCAGGAGGGGAATGTCCTCCCTCCTTTCGGACAGGGATGCAAGATAGATGGGAACGACGTTGAGCCGGTAGAACAGGTCTCCGCGGAAACGGTTTTCCTCGACCTCCCGCTTGAGATCCCGGTTCGTGGTCGCGATGATCCGCACATCCACGGGAATCGGCTTTCCGCCCCCGACGCGCTCGATCTCGCGTTCCTGGAGCACCCGGAGCAGCTTGGCCTGCAGCGGAGGGCTGATTTCGCTGATTTCGTCGAGCAGCAGGGTTCCGCCGCTCGCCGTCTCGAACCGGCCCTTGCTCATGCGATAGGCGCCGGTGAAGGCGCCTTTTTCATGGCCGAACAGCTCGCTCTCGACGAGCCCTTCGGGCAGGGCCGCGCAGTTTGTCGTGATGAACGGGCCGTTCTTCCGGTCGCTGTTGTAATGGATGGCCCGCGCCACCAGTTCCTTGCCGGTGCCGCTGGCGCCCTGGATCAGCACCGTGGCCCGGCTCTTGGCGACCATCCGGATCGCGTCAAAAACCTTCTGCATCGGGTCGCTGCTGCCGACGATGTTCGAGAAGCTGAATTTTTTGTCGAGTTCGGAGCGGAGATACTCGTTCTCTCCGACCAGGTTCTGAAAGTCGAAAAACTTGGCGACGACCAGTTCGATTTCGTCCAGCTCGAAGGGTTTGGTGATGTAGTCGAATGCGCCCTGTTTCATGGCCTTGACGGCGTTCTTGATGGAGCCGTACCCGGTGATGAGAATGACGCCGAGATTCGGATTCTCCTTCTTCGCCTCGGCCAGAACCTTCATGCCGCTGATGTCCGGAAGGCGCAGATCGGTGATGACCAGGTCATACGGATGGCCGGCGAGCTGGCTGAGCGCCTCTTTTCCCGTGGCCACGACGTCGACGTCATACCCTTTTCGCTGGAACGTCTCCTTCAGAAGATCGCGGATCATCTCCTCGTCGTCCACGACAAAAATGCGTTTCCCCGTTTGCATGATCAGGTCTCCCGCTTGATTTGAAGGAGCAGGCACCGGGACCGGGAATCCGGCGTTTCCATCTTGAGCCGACCTCCGAGCAGCCGGCACAGGCGGTCGGCCACGGCCAGAGAGATCCGCGCTTCCACCGGCTGGGCGCGCTTCAACAGTTCGCTGATCCGGTCCGATCGATTTTCCGGCAGTCCGTTTTCGGGAAGCTCGTACCGGATGGTGACAGCCGCCGGCCGCCCGTCCGGCGCGGAAACGGACAGGGACCAGACGGTCTCGGCCGTCTGGCACGCGAAATCCAGCAGATGAAAGAGCGTGTCATCCAGCAGATCCGGATCGCCCGTCACCCGGATTTTGGGCGATTTCCTGAGTTTCTCGGTGAAATCGACGCCGTCTGTCCGTCCGGCCAGGCCGGCCACCCGGCCGGCGGCCGCGGCCAGCCGGTCCGTCAGTTCGATTTTCTCTCTGCGCAGCGCGGGCGTCCGGAACAGTTTCATCAGGCGGACGAACATCTCATCCACCTGATCGACACCCGACTGGATCCGCTGGACGTAGCGGAGACGGGGATCGTCCTCCGGAAGCTCCTTCTGCAGAAGGTCGGCAAATCCATGGATGCCGCCGAGCTTGTTCTTCAGGCGATGGACCACATCGCCCATGAAACAGGCGAAAGCGTCCTCCCGCTTCGTGGATCGAATCGGCGTTCGACGGCGTGACGGTTGGGCCACCGTTCCCCCTCAGGCGTTCAACACATTCTGGATTCCCAGGATCAGCGGCCGGACGTGGAACGGCTTCAGGACGAATCCCTGAACCGAATCCCGGAGGGCGCGTTCGGCGGCTTCCCGTTCCCCGGGCCAGACCGAGGCCAGAATCCGGAGCTGGGGATGCATCTGAACCAGGCCATCGAGCAACGCGCCCGGCTGCGTGCCGTCCCAGATCATCAGGTCGATGCGGCGCCGGCCGCTCCGGAGAACCTCCTGGGCCTCGCGGCCGTCCGCGACCGCCAGAACCTGGTATCCGTACCGGTGAAGCATTTTCCTTCCGGTGTCGCGCAGGGCGCCTTCCGTTTCCACCAGAAGGACGCATTCGCGGCCGCCTCTCAGGGTTCCGGATTTCGGAGCCGCGGGCTTGACCGTCTGTTCCGTGACGGCGGGCAGGTGGATCTTCACGATGGTGCCCTTGTTCCGTTCGCTGAAAACGGACATGAATCCATGATGCGATTCGACGGCCGCTCGTATCATCGCGAGCCCGGATTCCCGCTCCGGCTGGATCTCCCCCGCCGCGTCGGTCAACACGCGCTTCTGGTCACCGCTCATGCCGGCGCCCGTATCGCTGATGATCACCTGGATGAAGGCGCCGGGCCGGACTCCCGGACGGGAGCGGAGTTCGGTTTCGTTCAGCGTGCAGTTCCGCGTCTGAAAGACGATTTTACCGCCGCCGGGCATGGCCTCTCTGGCGTTGACGGCCGCCTCGAGAATCGCCTGCTGGATGCGGACCGCGTCCGCGCGGATGCGGTACAGGTACGGGTCGAGTTCGGCCCGGATCAGAAGCTCACGGGAATAGATCTTCGACAGAATGCCGGCGACCTCGTTGACCAGGGGATTGACGTCCAGGTCCCGGACTTCATAGGGCGTGCCGTTGGCGAAAGCGAGAAGCCGCGACGCCAGGGCGGAGGAATTTTCCGCGGTGGCGAGTATCTGCTTCAGATCCTGAAAAGCCGGGTTGGTTCTCGGAATGGCTTCACCCAGCATGGAGGCATAGCCCAGGATGCAGGCCAGATGGTTGTTGAAATCGAGAACAATACCCCCGGCCAGAAACCCGAGCAGTTCCATGCGTTTCGCGATGAATGCCTGCCTGCGGCTGTCATCGGGTTCCGGAGAGTCGATCCAGTACCAGGTTTCATCCCCCGGCCGGGTTCCGGGTGCGCGGACGGGAAATCCGAGCGCGTGCCGGACCGGTTCACCCTCGGCCGGCCGTTTCACACGCACCGGCTCAGCCGTCTCCGAAACCGCCGCGGCCTCCAGGACGGAACGGTTGACCGGATCAAAAATTTCCGCAAGGGTTTTACCCGCCGTCACTTCCCCGCCGCTGCCGAGGAAGCGTTCCATCCAGGGATTCCAGCTTCGGACCCTCCCGTTCCGGAGTTCCAGAATACCGAGAAAGGGAAGATCAGGCGGAACCGGCTCCGGTTCATGGGCCGCCTCCGGTTCCTGCGCCGTTTTCGCCGTCGATTCCGAGCCGGCGTCCGGAGCGGGCTCCGCCATCCGCAGCAGCGCATGCATCAGGTTTTCGATGCACGAGGCGTCCCGGACGCTGAAGAATCCCGCCCGTCTGTCCGCGAGAATGAGGATACGGGAGGCATCCGATCCGCTCACCGGCAGAACCGCGAGAGAAGCATAATCGTTGAATGGATCGCACAACGGCCCAACGGACGGGCCCGGGTTTTCAGGGGTCCCGGCCGTCGTGTCCCGTGGCCGTGCGGGAGACGTCTCAATGGCATCCAACCGGATCACCGCTCCGCCGGCCGGGGTCGCCTCGCAGGCGGTCTGACCCGCCACGCCGGCCATGAAACGCATCCAGGTCTGGGGCGTCCATCTGCGAAAATCGGAATCTGCGGATTTTGAATGAAATCCAGTCCACTTTCCGAAGCACTGGCATCCTCCGCCGGATCTCATCTCCGACCATCCGATACCGTCGCATCCGACGGATTCCCGGATCTGCTCGAGAAGCGGTTTCAGGTCGACAGTCCGTCCGGATTCACGAGGCGGCGAGCCGAGCCACCGGATCGAACATTCCGCGATGGATCTGGCGCGGAACTCGGCCGAGACATCCTTCAGGGTGATCCGGAGACCCGGCTCCTGATCCGGTGTGTCGGCGGAGCAAAGGCCGCTGATCAGGAACGGAATCGCGTGCCGCATGGAATCTTCGAGAAATGCGGGCATGTCGCGGATATATCCCCGTCTGACGCAGAGTTCCAGGGAATCGGCGATCCGCTCCCGGCAATCGGATGATACAAAATCGAGAAAAGATTTTCCGGTTATCTCAGCGGGTTCCCGTTCCAGAAACGTTTCAACTGTGCTGTTGCAGGAGAGAATATTGAAATGAGAATCGAGGAGAAGACAGCCGATGCCGGACTTCGAGTAGATTTTTTCGTATGGAACAGGAGTCGCGGAGGCGACGTAAGTATCTGTTTTAAAATTGCTTATTGTGGGATTCATGGCAATGAATGCAAATATCCCTGGTTATCATCATTCCCGATGAACTGCCGTACTGATCATTCCATCATAAAGTATATACTGATAGCAAATATTATTCCAGTTTTTGGCCTGATTTCCGGGCGCCATTGCCCAGCGCCGATTTGATGGTCTGGTACAGTATCTCCGTATGAAAAGGTTTCTGCAGAAAATGGACTTCCGTTCCATCCATCAGATCGGGACGGTCGTGGGGGCCGTAGCCGCTGGTGAATACAATCCGGACCTTGGGATTGATCTTTTTGAGCTCACGGTAGGCTTCCTTGCCGTCCATCTCAGGCATGACCAGATCGAGCAGAACAACCGCGATATCATCCTTCATCCGGTTGTACACTTCAACCGCTTCCTTGCCGTTGCGCGCGAGCAGAACATCGAATCCCTTCTTCCGGAGCATCCGGTCTCCCACGTGCCGGATGATTTCCTCGTCATCCACGAGGAGGACCTTGTTGGAGACGATCGACGGTGAGGGGGTTTCGGCTTCCGGCTCCGCCTGGACAAACCGGGGGAAAAACAGCGAGAGCACCGTGCCCTTTCCCAGTTCGCTCTGGACCTGAATGGTGCCGCTGTGATTCTTGACGATTCCGTAAA
>CAZNXX010000204.1:0-4937 GCA_964577095.1 uncultured bacterium
CTCGGGACCGTATCCATGAGTTCTTCCGAGGATTCGCGGAGAATATCGACCCCGGTCTTCGTCACCAGAACGGCCACAACGGCGCCCGCCACCGGATCCATCCAATTCACACCGAGAATTCCGAATCCGATGCCGATGGCCGCGCCTGCGGACGCGAAGATGTCGTTCCGGTGGTCCCGGGCCAGCGCGGATATGGTGATATTTCCCGTTCTCCGGCTGACATTCGAAGCCTGAAGCATCAGAAGGACCTTGAGGGCGATGGTGAAGAAAGCCACCCAGAGGGTGAACCGCCGGATGGGCTCCAGAGGAGCGTTCCCGGTCCACATGTCGAAAGCCGTGTTCGCCGAGTCCCAGAAAATCGTCATCCCCGTGGTGATCACGAAAGCGCCGACCACGACCGCCGAAATGCTCTCGAACTGGTGGTGCCCGTAGGGATGCTCCGGGTCCGCGGGTTTCGCTGAAAGGGACGTGAAAATCCGCACCACGATGAAATACACGACATCCGAAATGGAATTGACTCCGTCCGCCAACAGCGCCTGGCTGTGGCCGAAGATCCCGGCCGCCAGCTTGAAAACCGCCAGCACGGCGTTGGCGGCCAATCCCAAGTTGACGACCAGCGCCGCGTCCGAACGGCGCTTGCTCTCCGCGTCTCTTTCCGGAGCGCCCAGAAGATCCTCCGTCCGCGCGGTGTTCCCGGATCCGGATTTCATATGATCTCACGGTCCGGAATCGAAGTCGCGTTCATAAAATCCTCCGGGGTAGGTTTAATCGGACGGCACGAGGGGGCGGAAAAATCACCTCGCAATGAACAGCCCCAGCGCCAGCAGGGCCGGCGTCAGCAAAATGATCACGACGTTCAGCCCGAGCGCGGGGATGAGCGCCTCCGGATGCTCCGCGTTCCTCCGCGCCAGGCGAAAGGCCTTCCAGGACAGAGGAACGGTCAGGAGCATCAGAAGCGAGGAAACGGGCAGAAGGCCGATCCAAACGGCCGCGGAGAGGACAACGTAAGGCAGAAGCAGGAAAACGCCGTAAATCACCGCGCTCTTTTTCCGTCCGATGAGCACGGGGAAGTGCCTCCGGCCCACGGTGCGGTCCGCTTCCACGTCCGGGAACTGGTTCAGGAGCAGGAGGTTGCTCACCAGGAAAGTCGGAACCAGGGACGCGGCCAGGGACGCGGCCGTGACTGTGCCGGTCAGGGCGAAGTGACTGCCTGTCACCATCAGAACGCCGAACCCCAGGCCAGGCGCGGCAAGGCAAAGAACCGGATGCTTCACCCACCAGACCGTATAGGTGACCGCGACGAAGAGCCCGAAAAGCCCGATCGGCAGGAGAAGCCACCCCCGCGTCCGGACGAAGTACAGACCGACGGCCGCGGTGATCAGAAAGGACAGAATTCCCAGCGCCAGCGCGGCGGGCGCTTTTTCCGGATCGGCCTGGAGCGTGCCGCTTCCGCCGCTGAAAGGCGTGCGCCGGGTCCTTGCGTCCAGTCCGCTGCGGAAGTCGAAGTATTCGTTGAACACATTGACACAGGCGTGGGCCGCGGTCGCTCCCAGGATCACGAGCAGAAAGGGAACCGTCCGCCACTCATGCGTCTGATGCCAGGCTGTGGCCGCGCCCACGGTTGCGCAAACCGGAGCGAGCACGAGAAACGGCGCGCGGATGAGGCCGAACACCTGCCTGGAAAAAGTCATGCGGGAAGTCCTCAAACATCAGGATATAAAAAAGTAGGAACAAAACGGGGGATTGTCAATCAAATTGTTCACAATGTCCGGATGACCCGGGAAGTTTTCCAGCTGGATGGCGCCAGGGTTGAATCTGTCAGCGAGCGCATTCCCCGCCGCTTGCGGCGGGGTAAGCGAGCGAATATAAAATGATTTCTTCTCTACAGATAGAAGATTCCCCGCGGCTTGCCGCGGGGAGCTTCAACCCTGGCGCCATCCAGAATCCCCCGCGATGCGGACGATCCGGACTATCCTCCTCCATGCCCGATGGACGACTGACGATATTCGATTTTCCGGTTTTCCGATGCTCAATCGGCCGTCGTCCATCGCCAACGAAAAACCCCGGACCGACCGGCCCGGGGCGTGCAATGCCGCCGCATCGCGGAAAACGATCAGGTCTTGTCCAGCTCCGTTCGCACGGTCTGCAGCAGATCCACGAGCGTGAAGGGTTTCTGCAGGAAGCGGAACCCCTTCCGGCGGATGACCTTCCACTGCGATTTCGTGTCCGTGTAACCGCTGGTCAGGACGACCTTCATCGAGGGCCGCTTTCCCAGAACGTTTTCGATGAGGGTGATGCCGCTGCCGTCCGGGAGCACGACGTCGGTGAACACCATGTCGAAAACGGGGCTTGCGTCGCGGAAGGCCGCGAGGCCCTCCTCGAGGGTCGGCACCGCGGTCACCTGGTATCCGTATTTTTCAAGCGCGCGCATGCTGAATTCGCGCACCATCCGCTCGTCTTCGACGACCAGAATGCGTTCCCCCCGGCCCCTGAAATCGCCGGCCGCGACAACCGGCGCGACCGGCTCTTCGACCGCGCCCGACGCCGCAGGCAGGTAGACCTTGAACTCGGATCCCTGGCCCGGTTCCGAGTAGACGCTGATCCACCCGTTGTGCATCTTCACGATGCCGTAGACCACGGACAGCCCCAGGCCGGTTCCCTTGCCCGGGCCCTTGGTGCTGTAAAACGGCTCGAAAATGCGCTCCCGGACTTCCCGGCTCATGCCGGAACCCGTGTCCGAAATCGAGAGCCGGACGAACCGGCCCGGCCGCGCTTCGGGGACCATGCGGCAGTAGAAATCGTCCAGTTCGACGTTCTCCGTGCGGATTGTGAGCTTGCCTCCCCTGGGCATCGCGTCCCGGCCGTTCACGGACAGGTTGACGATGACCTGCTCCAGGGTGCCGCGGTCGGCCAGCACGTTCCACAGGTCCGGATTCGTATGCGTCACGATTTCGATGTCTTCGCCGATGAGCCGGTGGAGCATCTTCAGAAGATCTTCCACTGCCCGGTTGACCTGAAGGGGCGCCATGTGGGTGAGGTGCCTGCGGCTGAACAGCAGGAGCTGGCGCGTCAGCTCCGCGGCCCGCTGGGACGCGGCCTGGACCTCCTGCAGATCCCGGAGCGCTTCGTGGTCTTCCGGAATCTTCATCAGGGCGAGATCCATGCACCCCTGAATGGCCGTCAGCAGATTGTTGAAATCATGCGCCACGCCGCCGGCCAGCGTTCCGATCGCCTCCATCTTCTGCGACTGGAAAAGCTGGGTTTGAATCTTGGTCTTCTCGGCCTCGGCCCGCTTCTGTTCCGTGACGTCGAGCCTCACTTCCACAGCGCCGATGATTTCGCCGTCGTCGCCCCGCACCGGATACGCCCGGCCGGCCCAGATCCTGCCGTCCGGAGTCGTGTGCTCCGTCCTCCGGGGGAAACCCGTTTCCAGGATGTCGGGAATCGGGCAGTCGGCGCAGGGCTGGTCCGATCCGTTCCAGAGTTCGTGACAACGCCGGCCCTCGAGCTGACCCGGCGCGACGCCGAAGGTCTGCTCGGTCTGCGGGTTCGCCCAGATGATACGGCGGTCGAGGCTCTGATAAGTGACGCTCTCCAGCACGCTTCCGAGAATCAGGTTCTTCTCCCGCTCCGATTCGCGCAGCGCCTGTTCGCTTTTCCGGAGCGCCTCCTCGGCCACGGTCTGCTCGGTGACGTTCTGCGAAACGATAATGGCGCCCTTGGGAAAAGGCGAGATCGTCACCCGGATGTATTTCGACTTGTACTTGAGGGCGGGAAAGGTCTTCGAGGCGTTCCGTTCCATGCAGGCCATGAGCTCGGCGTGCATGTCGGTTTCGTGGTGCGCGGCATAGTCGACGTACATGAGGTCGCCCCGGTCCGGAAGCCGGCCCTCGGACGCCTTCTTGGCGAGGTTGAAATCCGTGACACGGCCCTGCCGGTCGACGATGATGGTTTCAAGCGGATGGTAATGGAACAGTTCGAGATCGAGCGAAGGATCGGCGGAGGGGATCCGGCCGTCGCGCGCTCCCGTCGGATGATTCTGCTGCGGAGAGACTCGGGAGCGCGCGCCGTCTCCCGCCGGCGCGGTTTCCCCTGGGGGTGGCAATTCCATGGTTCCGTGGGTTCCTCATTGATGCTGCCCGTTGGTGCGAAGCGGCTGATTCTCGGAATCAGGCACAGGAATTCCAAGTTCAGGAAAAACCGCTGGAAATGCAAGCCCTTTGAGAAATGTGACGAAAATTTAATACGCGGAGCGGCTGGTTGCGGCCGGCCCGCTCAGTTCCCTCCCGCCTTCAGCTGAGCCTTGCGGAATTCCAGCCCCCGTTCGATCAGGTCCCGCATCTGATCGACCTTCAGGGGCTTCGTGACGTAGGTGTAAGCCTCCTCCTCGATCGTCTCCGTGATGACATCGGCCGAGGGGAAACCCGTCACCATGATGATGACGGCGTGCGGGTCCTTTTCCTTGACCTTGTGAAGAAACGTGACGCCGTCCATTTCCGGCATCTTGACGTCCACCACGAACAGATCGATCGGCTGCCGCTGGAACTTCTGCCACGCCGCTTCCCCGTTTTCGGCCTCGATAGGCGTGTGGCCGAGATCCTCCACGATACGCCGGATGAACCGGCGGACCATGTCTACGTCATCCGCGATCATGATAGTGGCCAAGACGACCTCCCTTCAAGATTGGTGGCGGCGACGGCCGCCGCGTCCGTCCGAACCGGCCGACTGCGGTCTCCTAGAATCGGTCCGGCGCGATCCTGGGCCCGAATTTCGCTTTCGCCTCCTCGAGGCGCCGGATTTCATTCCGGACCGCGTCGAACAGCTCCGGAGGCGCGTCCCGGACCTCGGTCCGGTAGATTTTTTCAATGCGCTCCATCTTCGAGAGAAACTGGTCGACGCGGATCGTGAACTGTTCCGTGTAGGCCTCGCGGGAATAG
>CAZNXX010000205.1:0-4925 GCA_964577095.1 uncultured bacterium
TATGGACCGGTTCTTGTCGAAATTCGGGGACAGGTCGTTGTGGTGATAGAACAGAAACCACTGGCCCTTGTATTCAACGATCGAATGGTGGTTGGTCCAACAGCCTGTCGGCGACTCGTCCATGATCACGCCCTTGAACTGGAACGGCCCCAGGGGATTGTCCCCCACCGCGTATTCCAGCCTCTCGATCTTGTTTTCCACGTGCGGATACGTGAAATAATAGACGCCATTCCGCTCGAACAGGAAGGGACCTTCCTTCATGCCCTTCGGCAGATCCTTGATTTCCTGCCGCTCCGACGCCAGTTCCGTCATGTTCTCTTTCAGTTTCGCGACGGACATGCCGCCCATGCCCGCCCAGTACAGATAGGCCTGTCCGTCCCGGTCGATAAACACGTTGGGATCAATGCCGCTCACGCCCTTGATCGGTTCCGGTTCCGGCGTAAAGGGGCCGGACGGAGAATCGGATGTCGCGACTCCGACGGACATGCCGAACCGGCCCTCCTTCACACGGGCCGGGGCGGGAAAATAAAAATAGTATTTCCCGTTCCGCTCCACGCAGTCCGGCGCCCACATGCTGTACGCCGCGGAATCCGCCCACGGCACTTTCTCCTGCGACACGATCACGCCGTGATCGGTCCAGTCCGCGAGGTTTTCGGATGAAAACACGTGGTAGTCCGCCATGCAGAACCATCCGGGCCTTCCCTTGCCCGGTTCGACCGGTATGTCATGGGAAGGATAGACAAAGACCCTGCCCTGGAACACACGGACCGTCGGATCCGCGGTGAACTGGTCCGTGATCAGGGGGTTCTGGGGCCTGGCGGCGGCCGGGAAGAGAAGTATCCATGCCAGCGCGATTCGGACAGCGTATCGTGCTTCCATCATTCCGTCTCCTTGTGTTTAAGCCTGCCTGCGGTCGGACTGATCTCCGAGCCGGTCTGCCCAATTCTCAGGATAACCGTTGAAATACCCGGTCCAGGTTTTACCCAGCCTCTGCCGGTACAGATGGGCGTACAGAAAACGGCACACCGAGGGCAGCCCGACCGCCAACAGATACAGGGGACCCAGCCTGCGGGACTGGGACGCATGCCCCAGTTCGTGAAGCCGATTGTCCGGCCGATCGGACGGTTCGGAAAAACCGGCCGGATCCGCCGTGGCCCAGAAAACGAAGTTCCCAAGGCTGAGGCCGAAATCAGGCACACGCAGTAAAATCCGTCCGCCTTCCGTTTCGCGGCCCATCACCCGCTTCCGCACCGCCAGCCAGACCAGCAGGCCGAGCAGGTCCTGTGGGAGTTCCCAGAGAAACCAAATCGGATTGATCAACGACCGGACTCATTTTGTAGTAAAAGTCCTTCGTTCATGACATTCAAGCTCCACTCGGCCCGCTTCGCGGGAAATGCGCTCGCGAACAGATTCATCCATCAGACGGAAGCGGTACCGGCGGGACGAGATGCCGAGGACAATTTAAGGGAATTAACCGCCATGAAAAGTAAATAATTGTAACTTCTTCCAAGGAGCGGACGAAGGGTTGCACCAAGCCTGGATGGACGGCAGGCGGAAAATCATCGACTCCACTGCCCCGCCGGACGGGCGGACCCGGCCGCGGCTGTCACGCTTCCGGCTGAACCAGAATCACCAGATTGCCGCAGGTGTCCTCGAATGACACCATGGTGACTGGGCCGGCCTGAACGGGCTCTCCGCGAAACACCACGCCCTTCCCCTTCAGACGGTCGAAGTCGGTTCGGATGTCCTTCGTGGTCAGCATCAGCAGGGGAATACCCGCTTCATAACAGGCGTTCTGGTATTCCCTCGCGTGCGGAAAAACCGCGGGTTCGAGCGACAGTTCCACGCCCTCGATGCCGTCGGCTGGCGTCACGGTCAGCCACCGGTATTCCCCGGCCGGCACGTCGGCGATCTTACGGAATCCCAGCGTCTCCGTGTAGAATTTCAGCGCCTCAGCCTGATCGGCGACGATCAGGCTGAAGTATTTGAGCTGCATGCTTCTCTCCAGTTGTGTGTCCCCGCAGCGGAATCTCCGGCGATTCCGCGAAAACCGACGGTCACCGGATCAGCGTGATTTTCCCCCGCAGAACACGGTCCCCGGCCCGCAGGCGCACCAGGTAGACCCCGCTCGGCGCGGGCGCGCCCTGCGACGTGCGGCCGTCCCAGGAGGCTGTATGCCGTCCGGGTTCACGGACGGCATCCGAAACGGTTTTCACCATCCCTCCGGAGATGTCGAGGATATCGATGCGGACGCGAGACCGTTCCGCGACGTCATAGGGAATGACCGTTTCGGGATTGAAGGGATTGGGATAATTCCGTCCCAGGCCGAAAGCAACCGGCGCGCCGGATGCGTCCTGCCGGTCCACCGCGTCCGGTGCGGACGCGAGCACGAGGTCCCCCAGTGTGGCCGCGTTTTCCCTGAGCAGTCCATGGGGCCATTGTCCCGCGTACCCGTACTGAGTCGGGTAGAAACTGCCGGGATCGTCCACCCATATCCCGAAACCGATGGTCTGCCCGGGCGCCGCTTTCAAGGGGCCGGTGTGAAGATCGAGCGCGATTTCCGCGATGAAACCGGCACCCGCTGCCGTTGCCATCGCGGTTTCAACACCGGCAGGCGCGATGACGGTGGGATCCGTCCCCAACCCGTCCGGGTAGGTCCCCCGGAGGCCGGTGAATCCCGCGATAGTCGGAGCGGCGATGATGAGGCCCTCGCCGGAAGGCGAGGCCGCGTCCCAGGTGTTGTCGTTGTTCGAGTCGAACAGAATAACCACCGCGTTCAGCGCGTCGAGCCTGTCGTCCCGGCTGTTCGAGATCGCGATATAAAGAGAATCCGCGTTGTTTTTAACGTCGCAGAGAACCTGCCCGGACCCGGGGCCTTCGTTCATGGGCAATATTTTCGCTTCCGCCCATCCCGATTCGCCCAACCCGTCTATCGTGACCGGTTCAGCCGCCCAGGCCGAAAGAAGCGCATGGGAACCGGTTGAGGGTACGGCGTGAACCATCTCGGACGGCGGGCCTTCGATTCCGGACGCCTCGCCGGTGATGGTATAGTAATAGTCACGGCCGTTTTCAAGCCCCGTATCCAGCCAGTCGCGGAACTGTCCGCCCCACACGCCCCTGTCCGTCAGGTTCACGGTCGCCACGCGCATAAACTGTCCGTCCGGCGATCCTGCCCGGTAGATGTGATACCGCGTGATTCCTGTCTGTCCGTAGACGATGTCCCAGGTCAGCGGCACCATGCCGTCGAAACCGCTGGCGGCGCAGGGATTCAGGGGTTTCCACTGAGCCGGAATCAGGGATCCGCTCCAGGTGCCGTAGATGTCCTTGTTCCCGTTCCGTTCGTCGGTCCAGACGAAAAGCGCGATGCCCCGGCCGTCTATGCCCAGCCGGCCGAACCGCTGGGAACCCGCGGCGTCGTTGATGCGGGCACTGGCGCCGATGGGGTCTCCACCCGCGGTCAGCAGTCGAACCCGGATGTCGTTCGTCCCTTCGCGGTCGGTTTCCCATGCCACGCCCCACCCGCCCGCCGGATTCGCGGACACGTGCGGATGGCTGTGGCTGTAGCCGCCTTCGGTTTCATTCACGACGAACAGGTCCTTGCGCACGGCGCCGGTCGCGTCGAACAGGCGGCCGAACGTATTGGTAACGCCGGCCCCTGAAATGAACTGCCAGCAGACGAGAAAATCCCCGTTCTCCGCGCCCGCGACGACGGGCCGGGTCGCGGCCGTCTCCTGGCCGGGGTGGGTGCTGACTTCGACAGGGCCCCCGGCCGGATTGCCCTCGGCGTCGTACCGCTGCAGATAGATGTCGTCCAGGCCGGCGTTCCGGGCGTCCCGCCATACCACGACACTGCTGCCGTCATCATGCAGAAACACGTCCGAACTGCCGCGCGAATAGGCGCCGCCGGCGTTGATCTGAACGTTCCCCCCGACCGGCGCCCCGCGGGCCGAGTAACGCTGCAGATAAATGGCGGGATCGCCCGAACGCAGGTCCGTCCATGTCACCACGAAATTGCCCGTGGTGTCCATGGCCACGGCAGGCGTCATCTGGCCGCCGGCGGCGGTGTCGTTCACACGGAACGACGGCCCTTTCGGCGCGCCATTGGCGAAAAACATCCGGGCCCGGATATCGTAACCTTCCCTCGAGTCGCTCCAGACCGCGACAAAATGCCCCCGGTCATCCACCGCGACATCCACCTCGTACTGGGTTCCGGTTCCCTCGAAAGCGTCGATGGCGAAATTACCGAAAACCGGGTTTCCCTTTTCGTTCAGGATCTGGCCGTAAACCCGGACGACCGATGCCGAGTCGAGGCTTTCCCAGGCCACAACCGCGTATCCGTACCGGTTCACGGCAATCGCCGGTTCGTACTGATCCGAGTCTCCCGCGTCGGCGTTGATCTTCGCGTCGAGCCGGGCGGTTTTGGCCTGAGCGGCCGGAATTCCGGAGATCCCCGCGACGGAAAGGCAGAACAGAATGCCGGCCCACGCGTTGACGGAACGTTTCCGATTTTCCATTGGATCCCTCCTTTTCCGACAGGTTGTGATCTCCCCGCGGTGCGTCCGACGGCCCGGCCGTCAGTGGTTTTTCGGGTCGCCCTGCACGTCCTCGCCCTGAATCCGCTTTCCCACGACATACGTCGTGTAGGCCAGCGACAGGCCGAACAGGGTGATGACGGACGGCCCGTCGATGCTGCCCGCGAGGGTCAGGATGCAGACGACGGTCAGCGCGACGACCGGCACGGCCGTCTGGAAAACAAACGACTTGAAAACTTCGGTCGTCCTGGACGACACCGTGATCGAGTCGATGATCTCGAGGATGTACAGCAGAACGATGGCCGCGAGCGGCACGAACGTTTTCCAGCTCACCTGGATGTAGAAATAGAAGAACCGGACCATCCAGTACACCAGCAGGCCCAGCAGGATGAT